>SVTD01000004.1 GCA_015063955.1 Oscillospiraceae bacterium
TTTGTAGTGACACATTTGGTCTCCTCCTGTTTAGGTTGTCCGCAAACACCATTATACAGGATTTTCCCTTTGTGTCACTCCTTTTTTTATTCTGTTGCACTTACATTGTAAATTCAAGGAAAAAAAGGTTCTGCACTCCAAAAAACTTTAAAAAGGGATGGGTATAAATTCGGGTTTATCGGTGAGTTTGCACTCACGATATCGTAGGGGAGCGGCTTGCTGCTCCCGCCATCTGCACGCGAACCGTTCTTCAAATTCGGGTTTGTCGGGGAGATAATTATGTAGCGAACGCTACCTTCGTCGTCATCCTGAGCGGAAGAAATATCCCGGTGGGATATTTCTGTAGTCGAACCACCCCTTAGGGTGGTGCCCCGTAGGGGCAGGATCTACGAAATGGCTAACAATAGTGTTCACCTTTCCGCAGATCCCGCCTTCGGCGCCGTCCTAAGGGACGGTTCGACTTCGTAAAACACCGCACTGTGGTGTTTTACTCCGCTCAGGATGACGCGGAGGGGGAGTTTGCCGAAATTCAAACAATTCGATAAACCCGAATTTATACCCATCCCTTTTCAAAGTTTTTTGAGAGTGCAGAGGACTTTTTTACAAAAAAGTCCTTTGCGTCCCCGTCCCCGTCCCCGTCCCCCTCCCCGATAAACCCGAATTTGAAGACCGGTTCGCGTGCTGATACGCGGGAGGGGCAAGCGGTTCTCCTACGGTCAATTCTATTTGTTTACCCTTCATATTTCAGTTTGAAGCTTACCTATGAACTGAAATATGAAAGGATAAAGTATTGTGCTTTGGGCAGGTTTTTAAAATCGGATAAACATATTCTCTAAAATCCCCCTTTTTGATTGACAAAAGTTTTAGGATAAGTTATTATATTTTTATGGATATAAATATATTAAATGACAGAAAAAATAATTCCCGTGAGGCGCGCATTATTTCCGACAGCCCTGTTATGGAGGAGCTTTTTCGTCTGATTCTCTCGCCCTTTGCCACCTTTTGTGACAGGGGCGGCGATCTTACGGTGGTCTGCGTGGAAAAGGATCCCCCGAGGATATCGGGAGCCTGCATTTACGTAGGCACGTCACCGAGGGAGCTTTCGGAAATGCAGGTGCTTATGCCCCGTCCCCTTGATCTTCGTGCCTTTGCCAACGAGGCCATCGCCCTTCTTTCCCGCAGGACTGCGACCGCCTCCGGCGGCTGGGGTGCCGACAGCCATCGTCAGGTTGCCATCTTTGAAGACAGGGAGATCACCCTTACGCAGAGAGAGTACCAGCTTTATACTCTCCTTCTTTCCCGCGTGGGAGAATGCGTATCCCGCGAGGAGATGGACTCGGAGCTGTGGAACGGCGAAAGGAGCGGCAACTGTGCCGACGTGTACGTTTGCTACCTCCGGAAAAAGCTTGAAAAAATAGCGGGTCCCGGAGTGCTCATATCAGTCAGAGGTCGCGGCTATATGCTGAAAAAAACGTAATCAAATTTAAAGGAACATAAAAATGAGAGAAGTTATACTTTGCAAATACGGAGAAATCATCCTCAAGGGCTCAAACAAGGGCTCCTTTGAGGCCATGCTCTTAAAGGAGCTTAAAAGACGCGCAAAATACGTAGGCGGATTCGATATCCGCTACGCTCAGTCCACGGTCTATATCGAGCCCCGTGACGAATTTGCAGATATCGACGAGATGTACGAGCAGGCAAAGAAGGTATTCGGCTTTGCCTCCGTTACGAGAGCGGCAGTTTGCGAAAAGACTATCGAGGCTATCTGCGAAACGGCCCGTGAGTATCTTCCCGAAAAGCTTCGCGGCTATAAGACCTTCCGCTGCGAGGCAAAGAGAAGCGATAAAAAGTTCCCCCTGGAGAGCCCCGAGATCGCCGCACAGATCGGCGGAGTTATCCTTGAGGCTATGGGCGGAAATATTAAAGTAAAGCTCAAAAATGCGGATATTACGGTACGCATCGAGGTTCGCGACAAGGCGGCGTACGTTCACGCAGGACAGGAGCCCGGCGCCGGCGGAATCCCCCTCGGATGCGGCGGACGGGGTCTGCTTCTTCTTTCCGGCGGCATCGACAGCCCCGTTGCAGGCTATATGATGGCAAAGCGAGGTCTTTTCATCGATGCTCTCCACTTTGAATCCTTCCCCTACACAAGCGAGCGCGCCCGCGAAAAGGTGCTCACTCTTGCAAAGGAGCTTTGCGAATACTGCGGACACATCCGCGTTCATATCATCTCCCTCACGGAGATTCAGGAGGCTCTGCGCGACAACTGTAACGAGGAGTATTTTACTCTTCTTCTCCGTCGCTGTATGATGGAGCTTTCGAACCGAGTTGCCGCCGAGGGCGAGTATCAGTGTCTTATTACGGGTGAGAGCCTCGGTCAGGTAGCGAGCCAGACCATGGGCGCTCTTGCAGTTACCGACTGCGTTGCAGAAATTCCCGTTCTTCGTCCCTGCATCGGACTTGATAAGGAGGAGATCGTCGTCCGCTCCCGCGAGATCGGCACCTTCGAGACCTCCATCCTCCCCTACGAGGATTGCTGCACGGTATTTACCCCCCGTCACCCCAAGACCCGCCCCGAAATGGAGAAGGTTCTTGCAGAGGAAGAAAAGTTCCCCCGCGCCGAGCTTATCGAAAAGGCGTGGGAAAGCAGATACGCAGTATCAGTGAGGCAGTTTGACAATGAATTCAGATATTGAGAGACTTAAAGAGGCACGCATTGCTCTGACGGGAGCTGTGCGATGCGCAGTATATAACGAGGCGGGGCTTGCAACCTCAACTGAAAGAGGAATCCGCCCTATGATACTCTGGCTTGAGGAGGATCCCGAGTTCCTTCGCGGTGCATCCGTTGCCGACAAGATCGTTGGCCGCGCCGCCGCAATGATCATGGTTTACGGAGGGGTTCGCGAGGTATACGCCTCCGTGGTTTCAAACGGAGCCATTGAGGTGTTCCGTGAGGCAGGCATTGCCTGCACCTACTCCATGAGTGCCATCGCCATTTCCAACCGTCGCGGCGACGGTATCTGTCCTATGGAGCGGCTGGTTGCCCCCATAAAGGACCCTAAGTCAGCATACGAAGCACTGAGAAATAAAGTATTAATAACAGAGTGAGGTATTTTATGTTTACAAATGACGATCACAGAATAGTTTACGACCGCGGCGAGGGCGAAAACCGCAACTGGATCCTTTCAGAGGATCAGCTTTCCGTACAGCGCCTCGCAAAGTGCGAGTCTATCATGTGCCAGGGTAACGGCTATATGTGTATGAGAGGCGGACTTTTTGAGGCTCCCTCCGAGGACGTAGGCCCCGTTACTATGATCGCAGGAACCTTCAACCATCACGAGGGTGACGGCTGCATGATGCTTATCAACTCCGCAAACCCTCTTTCCGTCGTTGCAACCGTAAACGGCGAGAGAATGGGCTACGATAATATCGACTACACCACCCACACCCGCTCCCTTAATCTCAGAAACGGTCTTCTTGAAAGAAGAACCGAGTGGAAGGGCAAGGACGGCGCAAAATATCTCTGCGAGGAAAAGCGCCTCGTCTCCCTCAAGGACCGCCACCTTGCAGCTCAGAAGGTAAAGATCACTGCCGTTTCAGACGACTGCGAGATCACCCTCAAGGCAGGCATCAACGCTTCCGACGAGCTTATCCGCATAAATCAGCACTTAGTTCCCGCCGGCAGCGAGGCCTTCGGCGGTATCGTTGCCGTTAACACCCGTACAGACCAGTCAAATATCCGTATCGCAACGGCTGCAAGCCTTAAATTCTCAAAGTGCGCCGGAGAGGAAAAGACAGAGCTCTCCGACGTTACCTATACGAAGGACGACCTTACAGCATACGGCTCCGTGACCGTCAGCCTGAAAAAGGGTGAGAGCATTACCGTAAGCAAAAAGATCGCTGTATTTACAAGCCGCGACCAGGGCCGTGATTCCTTTACCTCAGATCAGCTCTTCTCCCTTGCATACGAAAAGGTAGTATGCGAAAGAGCACGCTGCATCTGCCAGGTCACCGCTGACAGCGAAAACGAATGGATCGAGCGTATCTGGAACAACCGCGACGTTATCATCGAGGGTGCAGACCGCGATCAGCTTGCTCTCAGATTTGCAATCTATCATCTCACCGCAATGTCCCCCGTTCACGATAACAGAATGAACATTGCCGCAAAGGGTCTCTCCGGCCCCGGATACTACGGCCACACCTTCTGGGACACTGAGATCTATATGCTCCCCTACTTTATCTTCGCTGCTCCCAAGGAGGCAAGAAGCCTTCTTGAGTATCGCTATAACTGCCTTGACGCCTGCCGCGATCACGCTCACAACACGGGCTTTGACGGCGCCCGCTTCCCCTGGGAGGCTGCCTGGATCACCGACGGCGAGGCTACTCCCGTTATCTACAACACGGGCGACTACGAGATACATATCACAGCAGACGTAGCCTTCGGCGTTCACTACTACAATATGGTAACGGGCGATGAGGACTTTATGGAAAAGTGCGGCTACGAGCTTCTTCTCGACTGCGCAAAGTTCTGGCCCTCCAGAGTTTCCTATAACGCAGAAAAGGATCAGTACGACATCCTCAACGTTATCGGCGCGAACGAGTATAAGGAAAACGTTGACAACAACGCCTATACAAACTATATGGTCCACCAGAACATCCGGCTGGCAGTTGAGTACTGCGATATGCTCAAGGCAGAAAAGCCCGAGACCTATCAGCGCTTAAACGAGCTTCTGGATTTGGAAACTGCTTACGATAAGTGGACTCTCCTTCTGGAAAAGCTCTACCTCCCAACGGAAAACGAGGACGGTATCATCCCCGAGGACGATACGTTCCTCTCTCTCCCCAAGGTAACAAGGGACGGTATCTCAGCCTCCCTTGACCCCACCATCCGCGATAGGATCAATGAGCTTGGCGGTTTCCTCAAGGTAATGATCGGTAAGCAGGCTGACGTCGTTGCCCTTCTTTATATGATGGAGGATCTCTTCAAGCCTGAAACAAAGGTGAAGAACTTCTATTTCTACGAGGAGTGCTGCATCCACGACTCAAGCCTTTCTCTCTCCACCTTCTCCGCCCTCGCCGCAGACCTCGGCGAAGCGAAGATGGCGTACGACCTCTTCGAGAGAGCGACTCTCATCGATATGGGTAACGTAATGTGGTCCTCAAACGAGGGTATGCACGCGGCGTCCCTCGGCGGAATGTGGCAGTGCGCGGTTCTCGGCTTCGGCGGCGTTCGCCGCTACGGCAAGGAGCTCCGAATCGATCCCAACCTCCCCGAGGCGTGGAAGAGCCTTTCCTTCGTTATCAAGTGGCACGGTCAGCGCCTTGAGATCTACGTAGATCACGAATCTCTCTCAGTTGTAAACGCAACGGGCACCGCCGACGTTCAGTTCCTCCATAAGGGACAGCTCTGCTCCGTAGGCGAGGGAATTACGATCAAGCTTTAAGGATAGGATGCAAAGGACTTTTTTGAAAAAAAGTCCTCTGCACTCCCAAAAAACTTTAAAAAGGATATGAATTATGAAAACAAAAGCTATAATTTTTGACCTTGACGGTGTTATTACCGATTCTGCGAAATACCATTTCGAGGCTTGGAAGGAGCTGGCTGACCGTCTCGGCTATAAGTTCGACGAGGACGATAACGAGCGCCTCAAGGGCGTTTCCAGAATGGACTCCCTCAATATCATTCTCGAGATCAATAACGCTCTCGACGCCTTCACCCTCGAGGAAAAGGAGGCTATGTGCACCGAGAAGAACGATAACTACGTAAAGCTTATCTCCAAGGTCACCCCCGAGGATATCCTTCCCGGAATCGCAAAGTTCATGGCTGATGCAAAGGCCGCGGGACTCCGTCTTGCAGTTGCATCCGTTTCCAAAAACGCTCCCGCCCTTCTTACATCTCTCGGCATTATCGATGAGTTTGACTACATCGCAGATGCAAGAAAGATCTCAAAATCAAAGCCCGATCCCGAGATATTCACGGTATGTGCCGAGTCCCTAGGCATCGAGCCCGAATACTGCGTGGGCGTTGAGGATTCTCAGGCAGGAATCGAAGCCATCCACGCCGCAGGCATGAAGTCCATCGGCATCAACGTTACCGTGACGAGCATTGCTCCCGACCTTCCCCTCGGCTCTACCGCAGAGCTTGATTTTGCAGCTATGGTAGACTGAGAAAACAGTCAGTCGAAAAAGGCGCAGAACAAAAGACAGCTCAAGATGAAGATCAAATAAAGTAGAAATCCGCCGATCCTTCGGCGGATTTCTCAATTTGTGCGGCTTTTAAGTATCCGGTTTTATAATGGGTTGAAATAAAGATTCTGAAAGACCTTGACTGGAGAATTTAAATATAATATAATAATGTGAGAATTAGTTTTTCCATCAGAGGTAACACAATGTATAAGGATAAAAAAGTTGTATTTTCCGGAATCCAGCCCTCCGGACAGCTTACTATAGGCAACTATCTCGGCGCTCTCAAGAACTTCAAGGAGTTTTCCGAGGAATACCGTTGCTACTACTGCGTAGTTGACGAGCACGCTATCACGGTCCGCCAGAATCCTGCGGAGCTTCGCCGCAGAACATACGAAACTCTCGCTCTCTACATCGCCGCAGGTCTTGACCCCGAAAAGAACGTTCTTTTCGTACAGAGCCACGTTCCCGGCCACGCAGAGCTTGGCTGGATACTTGACTGCTACACCATGTTCGGTGAGCTTTCCAGAATGACTCAGTTCAAGGACAAGAGCCGCAAGAATGCTGACAATATCAACGCAGGTCTCTTCACCTATCCCGCTCTTATGGCGGCGGATATCCTTCTCTACCAGACGGAGATGGTTCCCGTAGGCCACGACCAGAAGCAGCATCTTGAGCTTGCACGCGACGTTGCGGAGAGATTCAATCAGATCTACGGCGACACCTTCATCGTACCCGAGCCCTTTATCAACAAGACCCCTGCGGCACGTATCATGAGCCTTGCAGAGCCTACGAAGAAGATGTCCAAGTCCGATGAAAACGAGAACGCTACAGTCCGTATTCTTGACGAGCGCGACGTTATCATCAAAAAATTCAAGAGAGCCGTTACAGACTCCGAAACAGAGATCTGCGCTCGCGAGGGTAAGGACGGCATCATCAATCTTATGTCCATCTACGGCGCATTCACAGGCAAGACCTTCGAGGAGATCGAAAGGGAGTTTGCAGGACGCGGCTACGGCGACTTCAAGCTTGCGGTAGGCGAGGCCTGCGCAGATGCTCTCGCTCCCGTTCAGGCTGAGTTCAAGCGACTCATGCAGGACAAGAAGTACCTTGAGGAGATAATGCTCAAGGGCGCTATGGAAGCTCATCACGACTCCCTCAGAACAATGTCCAAGGTCCGCCGCAAGATCGGCTTTACGGAAAAGCCCCGATTTTGAGATGGAAAAGAAAACGGCGGTCATTGACCGCATAGAGGAAGGCATCGCAACCCTTATCCCCGATGACGGATCGGCACCCTTTGAAACTACTCTTCCCGAAGGATTTTTCGAGGGACAGACTGTAGTGATCACAGATGACGGCATCCGTGGGGCAGAGGAGTGGGAAAAGCCCCAAAGAAACAATAAAGACAGATTAAGAAACCTTTTCAATAAATCAAAAAGGAGCAATTGACAGTATGAAAACAAGAGCAGTCAGACTTTACGGAGTTAACGACCTCAGAACAGAGGAGTTCGAGCTTCCCGCAATAAAGGAGTCAGAAATTCTCGCCCGCGTTATTTCCGACAGTATTTGTATGTCCTCCCACAAGGCGGCTCTCCAGGGCGCCGCTCACAAGAGAGTTCCCGACGACGTAGCAGAAAACCCCATCATTCTCGGCCACGAGTTCTGCGGTGAGATCGTTGAGGTTGGCGCAAAGTGGCAGGATCAGTTTAAGGCAGGAGATAAGTTCTCCATTCAGCCCGCTATCAACTACAAGGGCAGCCTTGCAGCTCCCGGTTATTCCTATCACGATATCGGCGGCGGCGCAACCTACGTTATTATCCCCAACGAGGTTATGGAGCTTGGATGCCTCCTTCCCTACGGCGGCGATGCCTTCTATCTCGGAAGCCTTTCCGAGGCTATGAGCTGCATCGTTGGCGGCTTCCACGCAAACTATCACACGACCCCCGGCTCTTACGAGCATAAGATGGGAACCGTTGAGGGTGGCTGCATGGCTATCCTTGCGGGAGCCGGCCCCATGGGTCTCGGCGCCATCGACTACGCTATCCACGGCGGACGCGCTCCCCGTCTTCTCGTAGTTACAGACGTTGACGCAGCCCGTCTTGAGAGAGCTGCATCCCTCATCACAGTTGAGGATGCTGCGGCTCACGGCGTTGAGCTTATCTACGTAAACACAGCTCTCGAGGGCAACACCACAGAGTATCTCAAGAGCCTTACCGGCGATAACGACGGCTACGACGACGTATTCGTATTTGCTCCCGTTAAGCCCGTTGTTGAGCAGGGCGATGCCCTCCTCGGACGTGACGGATGCCTCAACTTCTTTGCAGGCCCCACAAACCCCGAGTTCTCCGCAATGTTCAACTTCTATAACGTTCACTACGCCTCCACTCATATCGTAGGCACGTCCGGCGGTAACACAGAGGATATGAAGGAGTCCCTCCGTCTTATGGAAGAGGGCAAGATCGCGCCCTCCTGCATGATCACCCACATCGGCGGTCTTAATGCAGACGCTGAGACTACTCTGAACCTCCCCAAAATCCCCGGCGGAAAGAAGCTTATCTATACTCACATCGACCTTCCCCTTACAGCTATCGCAGATTTCCGCTCCGAGGCTGAAAAGGGCGGCGAGAATGCTGAGCTCTTTAGCGACCTTGCAGACATCTGCGAGAGAAACAACGGTCTCTGGTGCCCTGAGGCTGAGAAGAGAGTTCTCCGCGACGTTAAGTTCTGATAAATCCTATCGGGAGGGCGATGCCCTCCCGATAAATTTATATTTATTATTTATTATATATTATTTATTCTTTATTCTTTAACAGACCCTAACCGCTTTTTAAAGAATAGAGAATAAAGAATAAAGAAGAAAGAATAAATGCTATGGAAAATATAAACAGAATCACAAGCTTTAACGTGGACCACGATTTTATCGTGCCCGGTATGTACGTTTCCCGTATCGACGGGGATATCACCACCTACGATCTCAGAACGAGAAAGCCCAACGCCGACGATTTTATGGACAGCACCACAATGCACTCCGTAGAGCATATGCTTGCAACCTTTGCAAGAAACTCCGACCTTTCCGATAAGGTCATCTACTTCGGACCCATGGGCTGCCGCACAGGCTTCTATCTTCTTATGAGAGATACAACGAACGATGAGGCGTATCAGCTCGTTAAGGACATCCTCAAAAAGACCGTAGATCACGAGGGCGAGATGTTCGGAGCGGCTCGCAAGGAATGCGGAAACTATAAGGAGCTCTCCCTCGAGGCGGCAAAGGCTGAGTGCGAGCGCTACCTTGAGGCTCTTCTTGAGCGCGAAAAACTTGGAAAGGCAGATTTTATCTACGATGCAGAATAAAGAAATAAAAACACTGGGCATTATTGCCGCAATGCAGATCGAGATCGACGGCATTAAAGAAAGAATCGAAAACCCCGAAACCGTAACCGTCAGCGGAGTGGACTTCGTTTGCGGTACTATCGGAGAAAAGAAGATCATTGCCGCAAAATGCGGCATCGGAAAGGTATTTGCCGCCCTCTGCGCTCAGACGATGATACTCAGGTTCGCCCCCGACTGCATCATCAACACAGGCGTTGCGGGAGGACTTAACGACAACCTCAGAATCCTTGACGTTGTAGTTGCCACCGACGTGGTTCAGCACGATATGGATACCTCCCACATCGGCGACCCCGTGGGACTTATCTCCGGCATCAATATAATAAACATCCCCTGCGACCGCTTCGTTGCCGCCCTTCTTGCCGAAAGCGTTTCTGCCGTAGGGATCAGATGCCTTCGCGGCACCGTTGCAACGGGCGACCAGTTCGTTTGCACCGAGGAAAAGAGACAGTACATCAAAAACACCTTTAACGCCTCCGCCTGCGAGATGGAGGGCGGCGCTATCGGTCAGGTCTGCTACGTGAACGAGGTGCCCTTCGGTATCATCCGCGCCATTTCCGACGGCGGCGACGACAGCGCATCTATGGACTACCCCACCTTTGCCGCAAAGGCCGCAGAGAACTCCGTAAAGGCAGTTCTCCGCTTTATTGAAAGCTGCTGACAAATTATTATAAAATTGTTACAAATCTGTTGACAATAAAATACAGGTGTGATATTATTATGCCTGTATTTAATAAGGAAAAGACTTGATAGAGGTGCGTCTGACAAGAGTAGTCCCGCAGGACGAAAGGGGATGACGCCGAAAGCTTCCGAAAGGATGCTTGGGACAATGCAAAATATGTATTGTACTGTCACGAAAGTGGAGCGCTGTCATGATCCGTACAGACTTGTATTTGGACCGTGACACCGTCACGGTCTTTTCTTATAATAAGAAAGGAAAAAGCTATGAAAAAAAGCACCATTCTCGTTATCGTAATGGCAGTGATCATTGTCGGCCTTTTCGTTTTCATCGCATTTGACGGTGGAAATCCTGATGCGACCGTGACCTGTCCCGATTGCGAAGGAGCTACCTGTGAGGCTTGCGAATGGATGGGCACCGTTGCCGCTGACACGCCCTACTACCGCACATGGACAGCTCTTCTCGCACCCGTTATCGCTATTGCACTTGCCCTTATCACAAAGGAGGTATATTCCTCCCTCGTTATCGGTATCATTGCAGGCGGTCTTCTTGCGGCAGACTTCAACGTTGTCAAGACTGTTGACCTCGTTATTCAGGAAGGATTTATCGGCGCCATCTCCGGAACTGCCGGAATCTTTGCATTCCTTGTGATCCTCGGCGTTATGGTTGCCCTCGTTAACCGTGCAGGCGGAAGCGCCGCATTCGGTCGCTGGGCACAGAAGAACATCAAGTCCAAGATCGGTGCCTCTATCTGCACCTTCATTCTCGGTGTTCTCATCTTTATCGACGACTATTTCAACTGTCTCACCGTCGGTGCAGTTATGCGCCCCGTTACAGACAACGCCAAGATCTCCAGAGCAAAGCTTGCATACCTTATCGATGCAACTGCAGCTCCCATTTGTATGATCGCCCCCATCTCCTCCTGGGCTGCGGCTGTTGCCGATTATGCCAAGGATGCTGGCGATATTGACGGTCTTGCCCTCTTTATCAAGGCTATTCCCTACAACCTCTACTCTCTTCTCACCTTCGTTTTCATTATCGCAATTACACTTATGAAGTTTGATTTCGGTCCTATGAAGACACACGAGCACCACGCACAGCTCGGCAATCTCACCTTCGGTGGCGAGGGCGAGGCTGTTGAAGAGGAAAAGGCAAACGAAAAGGGCAGAGTTCTCGATCTTCTTCTTCCCGTTATCGTTCTCGTAGCTATCTGCGTTCTCGCGCTTCTCTACGTTGGCGGCTTCTTCACGGCTGACAGCGGCGTTTATATGGACTTTGCAAATGCGTTCGGTAATACGGATGCAACAGTAGGTCTTCCCCTCGGCGCATTCGTAGCACTCGTATTCACCATCGTATACCTTATGTGCCGCCGCATCGTAAGCTTCAAGGAGGCTATGGCGTGCGTGCCCAAGGGCTTTATCGCAATGGTTCCCGCTATCCTTATCCTTACGTTTGCAACCAGCCTTAAGAATATGACAGGTCTCCTCGGCGCTGACGTTTACGTTGACTCCCTTATGTCCGGAGCAGCAGAGGGCCTTGCAAACTTCCTCCCCGCTATCATCTTCCTCGTAGCCGTAGGTCTTTCCTTCTCTACAGGAACCTCCTGGGGAACGTTCGGTATCCTTATCCCCATCGTAACAGCGATCTTCCCCGCAAACGATCCTCTTCTCATAATCGGTATGTCTGCATGCCTTGCAGGTGCGGTTTGCGGCGACCACTGCTCCCCCATCTCCGATACGACTATTATGTCAAGTGCAGGTGCTCAGTGTAACCACGTAGCTCACGTATCTACTCAGCTCCCTTATGCGCTCACCGTTGCAGGACTGTCCTTCGTTGGATACATCCTCTTCGCATTCATCTCCCAGTGGTACATCGTTCTCCCCATTATGGCTGTGGCAACAGTAGCAACTCTCTTTGTTATCAAGGCACTTACAAATAAAAAGAACGCATAAAAAAAGACCGTCAGGCGAAAGCCTGACGGTTTCTTTTCGTTATTTTATGCTGTAGTAGAGTTTGTCGAATGCGTCTGCATAATGACGGGCGATAAGGCGGCTGCCTGCATCGTTGGGATGAACGCCGTCCTCAGACCAGCACTCGGAGGGAGCTGTCACACAAGCTGCTGCAAAGATTCCGTCAAGGGGAATATAGAGATCAGCAAACTCGCGGGCAAGCTTTCTCATAACGTCGATCTTGGGATTGAGGTCCTCGCGGAACCAGTCCTTATCCTCTGTGGGAAGGAGGAAGGGCTCGAGAATGAGGATCTTTGCGTTTGTCTTTTCCTTTACCTCTGTGAGCAGGTAGCGGACGTTCTTCTCGAAATCCTCGTTGGAAAGCCAGGGAACGCCTGCATCGGCGCGGTGCCAGATATCGTTGATACCGATAAGGAGAGAGAAGAAATCGGGCTTAAGATCAGTGCAGTCACGGTCCCAGCGCTGTGTGAGATCGTAGGTCTGCTGACCGCTGATGCCGTGGTTCTGGAATTCAAACTCGCACTCGGGGTGGCGATGCTTGATAGCCTCGATTGCATACTTAACGTAGCCCCAGCCGTAGTCGAAGGGGTTGCCGTGATCGCGGCAGCCTGCGGTGATGGAGTCACCCTGGAAAACTATTCTCATAATATACCTCTTATTTCTCGGGGCAAAGTTTGCCCGTGTATTTTTGATCGGGGAAGTCGTGCTGTCGGAGAGCCTCGTAAACACCCACGGCAACGGCGTTTGAAAGATTGAGACAGCGCTGTCCGTCACGCATTGGGATACGGACGCATCTGTCGTAGTTTTCTCTCAGAAAGTCCTCGGGAAGACCCTTTGTTTCCTTGCCGAACATCAGGTATACGGGCAGGGGATAGGACTCTTCCGTATAGGAGCGGGGTGCCTTTGAGGAAAAGCAGTAAAAATCGCATTCGGGATTTTTTTCGAAGAAATCCGCAAGAGAATCGTAGTAGTATATTTCAAGTGAGTGCCAGTAGTCAAGCCCAGCACGGTGAAGCTTTGCGTTGTCTATGGTAAAGCCCATAGGTCCCACAAGATGGAGCGCCGCTCCCGTAACTGCACAGGTTCGGGCAACGTTTCCCGTGTTCTGTGGGATTTCAGGCTCAACGAGCACGATGTTTATGTTGTTCATTGTTGTTCCTTTGTGTGGGGATTACGCAAAGAACTTTTTTGTAAAAAAGTTCTCTGCACTCTCAAAAAACTTTAAAAAGGGATTATAAATTTGGGTTTGTCGGTGGGGGAGAGCTCGCCGAAGCTTGAACTGTTCGACAAACTTAAATTTGAAAGATATCATTCGTTCTTCGAAAAGTATACCATTATAATCTCCGTTTGTCTACGATTCGGGTGAAAATTTAACAAAATACCATTGAAATAATTGAGATATATAGTATAATGATATTTTAAGGAAGTGTTTATAAATATGCGGCTTGCCCGTATGTTTTCCTAAGGAAAGGAGTTTCATAAAATGGGACTTATAGAAAAAATATTCGGATCATACAGCGATAAGCAGATCAAGAAGATCGTGCCTATCGTTGATAAAATAGAAGATCTTGCCGATAAATATAAGGCAATGTCCGACAGCGAAATGCGCGCCATGACCGACACCTTCAAGGCACAGCTTGCAGGCGGCATGACTCTTGACGATATCCTCCCCGAGGCCTTTGCGCTGGTTCGTGAGGCGGCTGACCGAGTTCTCGGTAAGCGCCCCTTCAGAGTTCAGCTCATGTGTGGTATTCTTCTCCATCAGGGAAGGATCGCAGAGATGAAGACAGGTGAGGGTAAGACTCTCGTTGCAGTTCTCCCCTCATACCTCAATGCGCTGACAGGCAAGGGCGTTCACGTCGTTACCGTAAACGAATACCTTGCAAAGATGGGTCAGGAGGAGATGGGAAGAGTTCACGAGTTTCTCGGACTCACAACAGGTCTCGTTATCCACGATCAGACGAGAAAGGAAAAGCAGGCGGCTTACAACTGCGATATCACCTACGGTACGAACAACGAGTTCGGCTTTGACTACCTCCGTGACAATATGGTCACATACAAGGAAAATCAGACCCAGCGCGGACACAACTTCGCCATCGTTGACGAGGTGGACTCCATCCTCATCGATGAGGCGAGAACTCCTCTTATCATTTCCGGCCACGGCTCAAAGATCGACGAGCTTTACGGCCGTGCCGACAGCCTCGTTCGCAGAATGTCCAAATTCGTTATCAAGGAAATGGACACGAAGGTTGAGTACGATACGGTAGAAGAGGACTACGTCATCGATGAAAAGGCGAGAAACTGCACACTCACCGCAAACGGTATCAAAAAGGCTGAGGAATTTTTCGGCATCGAAAACTTCTCCGATCCCGAGAACGCCGATATTTCACATCACGTTTATCAGGCGATGCGCGCTCACGGTATTATGAAGCGCGACACCGACTACGTTATAAAGGATAACGAGGTCCTTATCGTTGACAGCTTTACGGGCCGTATCATGCCAGGACGCCGCTACTCCGACGGTCTCCATCAGGCAATTGAGGCAAAGGAAGGCGTCGAGATCCAGCGCGAGAACCGCACTATTGCAACCATTACGTTCCAGAACTACTTCAGAATGTATAAAAAGCTCTCCGGTATGACGGGTACAGCTCTTTCCGAAAAGGAAGAGTTTGAGGAGATCTACAGCCTTGACGTTGTTGCAGTTCCCACGAACAAGCCCATGATCCGTACAGACCACCCCGACGTGGTTTACACAAGCGTTGCGGGCAAGGAGCGTGCAATCATCGAGCAGATCAAGAAGTGCCACGAAAAGGGTCAGCCCGTTCTCGTAGGCACCGTATCCGTTGAAAAGTCCGAGCTTCTTTCAAAAAAGCTTAAGGCCCAGGGCATTCCTCATACCGTGCTGAACGCAAAGTTCCACGAAAAGGAGGCGGAGATCGTAGCTCAGGCAGGTAAGCTTGGCGCCGTTACCATCTCCACAAATATGGCAGGTCGAGGAACTGACATTCTCCTCGGCGGTAATGCTGAGTTCCTTGCCAAGGTGCAGATGAGAAAAGAGGGCTACGAGGAAGAGGTAATTATGCTTGCCACAGGCTCCTCCCAGTCTGTTTCCGAGGAGGTTTTTGCCGCCCGCGCTCACTTCAAGGAGCTTTACGATAAATATCAGGAACAGATCCGCCCCGAGGCTGAAAAGGTCTGTGAGGCAGGCGGTCTTTTCGTGATCGGAACGGAGCGCCACGAGGCTCGCCGTATCGACAATCAGCTCCGCGGTCGAAGCGGCCGTCAGGGCGACCCCGGCGAATCCCGATTCTACCTTTCTATGCAGGACGATCTTATGCGTCTCTTCGGCAGTGAGAGAGTTCTCGGCATAATCAATGCAATGGGCATTCCCGAGGATACTCCCATCGATGCGAAGATACTTTCAAACTCCATCGAGTCTGCTCAGAAGCACCTGGAGGATCAGAACTTCCAGAGAAGAAAGAACGTTATCGCATACGACGACGTTATGAACCTCCAGCGTCAGAAGATCTACGAGCAGCGTCAGGACGTTCTTGAGGGAATCTCCCTTCGTGACAGGATAGTCTCCTGGATAGAATCCAATATTGCCGATACCGTTGACGCCTGCCTCGCCGCTGAGGACAGAGAGGCTTGGGAGGTGGATACTCTTATCAATAAATACGCAGGTCTTCTCTGCACGAGAGAGGATATTGCCGCTCTCCCCGAAAAAAATGCGAAAGAACAGCTTACCGAGCAGATGACTGCTAAGGCTATGGCGCTTTACGAGGATAAGGAAAAGAATCTCTTCGGCGAGGATGAGATGCGCGAGGTTGAGCGAGTTATCCTTCTCCGCAACGTTGACCAGAAGTGGATGGATCACCTTGAGGCTATGGACAGCCTTATGGAATCCGTAGGTCTTCAGGCATACGCTCAGCGTAACCCCATAAGCGAGTACCGCCTTGCAGGAGACGAGCTTTTTGCAGACCTCGTTGAAATGATCCGTGACGATACTGTAAGAATGATGCTCACCGTTATGCCAAAGCCCAAGGTTATGGAGCGCGAGCAGATAGCAAAGCCCACAACGGCAGGCTTCCAGGGTGACGGCACTCTGAAAAAGAAGCCCGTAGTTAAAAAGGCAGAGGAGAAGGTGGGCAGAAACGATCCCTGCCCCTGCGGAAGCGGCAAAAAGTATAAAAAGTGCTGCGGTGCAGGAAATGCAAACGAAAACTAAACTTATTCCGTGAATTTTTTCCTTCCCCGGGAAGGGAAAAATAAATAGAAAGGAATGGTCGGATATGAAAAGAAAAACAGACCCCCTTCGCCTGGGGCTGATCGCAACGGGCGCAATATTTCTGTTTAACCCTACCATAAATATCGTAGATCCCCTCCCCGATTTTATCGGCTTCTGGATCATCGCCTACGCTCTGACAGCCCTTTCGTATATGTCAGATCTCGTATATAACGCAAGAAAAAATTTCGTGTATCTTGCGTTCCTTGAGGCGGCAAAGCTTCTGGTAATGCTTACGGTCCCCGGCAACTCAGGCTCCTATCTCGTGCTTATGACCTTCAGCTTTACCGTTCTTGAAACCATACTTTTCCTTCCCGCAACAGATCATCTTTTTGAGGGAATGAGCTCTCTCGGAGTAAGATACGGAGCCGGAGACAGCCTTTTTTACGTTCCTCTTTCCGGATCAAGACAGAGAAAAATAAAAAAGCTTACTGCTCTTATCGAGAGCGAAAGTGACGGCGCAAAAAAAGAGGTGCTTTCGAAAAAGAGAAATAAGGCGTCAAAGAGAATGTCCGTTGGATTTCTCAAGGTGTTCACCGTGGCGGCGTTCCTTGTCCGCGCGCTGGGCGCCCTTCTTCCCACGCTTCCCAACCTCAAGCTTTACGGAGATACCCTTTTCGTAACTGCCGGTCAGATAAACTGGTCCCAGTTTACGGGAATATTCTACGTTCTTGCCTGGATCGCAGGCTTTGCGGTGTGCATTCCCTGGCTTCTCTCCTTCAGAAGATACTGGAACGGCGTTTGCTACGAGGAAGCATTTGAGGTTTCCGTCTATACGAAATATGCGTCGGAAATACTCACCGATAAGGGCAGGCTTTATGCCGATCTTATGAAAAAGGTAATGATACTCTCAGTAGTTGCCTGTGCTGCGACCTTTACCTTCCCCGTAGATAACGTAAACTTTGTACCAAATCTTATAGTGGCAGGGCTTCTCATTGCGGCTCTCGTATATCTTCGTCCCTTTGGCGGTGCTTTATCGTTTGCCGGAATGGCCTCCTGCAGTATCTGGGCAGTGCTTTCCGCCATCGGTATCTGGCTCCAGTCAGAGTATAAGGCAATGAACTACGATCCTGCGGCGGCAGTTGCCTTCGGCGGCGAGGGCAGAGGCGCGGCAAAGGAAATGTATTTCAGAATGGAGATATTCTCCTATGCCGAGGCGGCATTCTTCCTTATCAGCGCTCTGATCTTTGCATTTGTTTTCGTAAAGGCCCTCAGCGTACATATCGGCATGATGCCTCCCAGACGGGACGGACTTGAAAGAGATAAGAAAAAGCTTCAGAAATGCCTGAAGCCCGTTGCCATCAGCGGCGGAGTGGTTATTGCCTTCAATGCGGTCCTCACCTTTGTCACAAAGTGGTTTGCCGGCGCATGGATCATAAATATGGCGGCAGTCATCGTGCTTTTCGTGTTTGCTCTCCGCGCATATTACAGTCTTTACGATAACGTCTACACCCCTCTGAAAAGAAAATTCTAAAGAAAAAAAGCCTTGCATTGCAAGGCTTTTTTCTTTATTTCGCTGCGGTCTCGCAGTAGATGCAGCGGTATACGCCCTTTTCAACGTCGGTGAGCTTGAAGATATGGTCAAGCTCCTGCTCAACTGTTGTAATACAACGGGGATTCTTGCACTTGATAACGTTTCTGAGCTCTGCGGGAAGAGTAACGCTCTTCTTTTCGCAGATCGTGCCGTCCTTGATAATGTTGATGGTCACGGAGGGGGCAACGTATCCTACGATATCAAAGTTAACGGGGATATCGGCGTCGATCTTGATGATATCCTTCTTACCCATTTTTGCGCTGCCTGCGTTTTTGATGATGGCAACGGGGCAATCGAGGCTATCAAGATTGAGAAGCTCAAAAAGAAGCATTCCGCGGCCTGCGGGGATATGGTCGATAACGATACCGTTCTTTATTTCATCAATTTTCACGTTTGTTACCTCCCTCAGATAGTACCTGCTTCTGTGAGCAGCTTTAAGATAAGAGCCATACGGATATACTTACCGTTGTTTACCTGACGGAAGTATGCGGCTCTGGGGTCAGAGTCGATAGCGGTGCTTATCTCGTTGACGCGGGGCAGGGGATGCATGATGCAAAGGTCCTCCTTGGCGGGGATAAGCTTTTCGGGAGTGAGGATATAGCTGTCCTTGAGGCGGAGATAGTCCTCCTCGTTGAAGAATCTCTCGCGCTGAACTCTCGTCATATAGAGAACGTCAAGCTCGGGCATGACCTCTTCAAGGCTTTCTGTCTGCTTATAGGGAATGCTGTTCTTCTGGAGAACGTCCTTTTTTACGTAGCTGGGCAGCTTAAGCTCCTCGGGGGAGATGAGAACGACGTTGATTCCCTCGTAGCGGGAAAGGGCTGTAATGAGGGAGTGAACCGTTCTTCCGAACTTAAGGTCGCCGCAGAAACCGATGGTGAAATTATTAAGTCTGCCCTTCTCACGGCTGATGGTGAGAAGGTCTGTAAGAGTCTGTGTAGGGTGGTTATGGCCGCCGTCTCCCGCGTTGATAACGGGGATAGACGCGTTGTTTGCCGCAACGAGGGGGGCGCCCTCCTTCGGGTGGCGCATAGCAATAATATCGGCGTAGCAGGATACCGTCTTTGCAGTATCGGCAACGCTCTCGCCCTTGGATGAGGAGGAGCTCTGTGCCTCGGAGAAGCCGAGAACGTTTCCTCCAAGCTCCATCATAGCCGCCTCAAAGGAAAGGCGTGTACGTGTGGAGGGCTCGAAGAAAAGAGTGGCAAGCTTCTTTCTCTTGCACTTGTCGCAGTACTTGTCGGGGTTTGCGATAATATCGTTTGCAACGCCGATAAGCTCGTCTATTTCAGCGGGTGTGAAGTCGAGAATGTCAATTAAGCTTCTCATGCTTTTGCACCGTTTACAGCGAGGTAGTTCTTGATTCTTTCAACGTTCTCGCGGTTTGCCTCGTCCTCTTCAAGGTATTCGATGATGTCGTAAACGTCAACAACGGAGTATACGGGGAATCCGAACTGATCGGTGATCTCGGCCATAGCTGACTTTTCGGTCTGGCCCTTTTCCTTACGGTCAACCATAACGAAGGTAGCTGCAACCTTTACGCCCTCCAAAGCGGAAAGGATCTCCATAGACTCGCGGATAGCGGTTCCTGCGGTGATAACGTCCTCTGTGATGACGATCTCCTCACCTGCCACGGGCTTGTAGCCTACGAAAACTCCGCCCTCACCGTGGTCCTTTGCTTCCTTGCGGTTAAAGAAGAAGGGAACGTCAAGACCCTCGCGTGAAAGGCCAACGCTTGTTGCAACTGCGATGGAGATGCCCTTGTAAGCAGGTCCGTAAAGAACGCACTTCTTGTTGCCTACCTTATCAAGGTAAGCCTTTGCGTAGAACTCGCCGAGCTTAGAGATCTGATCGCCCGTCTTTATCTCACCTGCATTGATGAAATAGGGGATCTTTCTGCCGCTCTTTGCGGTAAAGTCGCCAAACTTCAGAACGTTTGCGCTCTGAAGAAACTGTATAAATTCTCTCTTGTAAGATTCCATTTTAAACACTCCTTATATTTCAATCAAATCCATTTTCGCCAAAAGCGAAAATGCACCTTCACATTCCCGAAGGGAATATTTCACATTTGCGAAGCAAATATTTCACCCGCGAAGCGGATTTCACCCACGCTTTGCGTGGATTTCACTGCAGAATTTTTGACTTAGTCACAAAATTCTGCCACGCAGCGCTCGTAAGCTGCAACGGGGTCCTCAGCGGCGGTGATGGGGCGGCCAACTACGATGTAGTCGCTCCCGATCTTCTTTGCCTCTGCGGGGGTCATAACTCTCTTCTGGTCGCCGATGTCGCCGTCTGCAAAGCGAACGCCGGGGGTTACTGTGAGGAAGTCCGCGCCGCATGTGTCGTGAACCTTGCCTGCCTCCAGGGGAGAGCAAACTACGCCGTCAAGACCTGCGTCCTTAGCGTTCTGAGCGTAGTGCATAACTACCTTATCGATAGGCTCCTTAATAAGAAGGTCAGCCTCCATTGTCTCCTGGTCGGTGGATGTGAGCTGAGTTACGGCGATGAGAAGGGGACGTGTGCCGTCGGGACGTGTAAGACCCTCGAGAGCGCCCTCCATCATTCTCTTTGTGCCTGCTGCGTGGAGGTTTGTCATATCTACGTCAAGGCCGGAGAGAACTGCCATAGACTTCTTAACTGTGTTGGGAATGTCGTGAAGCTTTAAGTCGAGGAAGATCTTGTGGCCTCTTTTTTTGATCTCCTTTACGATCGCGGGGCCCTCAGCATAGAAGAGCTCCATACCGATCTTAACGAAGGGCTTTCTGCCTGTGAACTTGTCAAGAAACTCAAATGTCTTTTCTGCGCTTGCGAAGTCGCAGGCGATGATTACGTCGCGTCCCATATTATTTGCACACTCCTATTATATCTGTAAGATTTTCGATTCTGTATTTTTCCATAACGCGGGGAAGATCGAGAACGATGTCGCGGCTCGCGTAGGGGTCAACAAGGTTTGCCGCTCCTACCTCAACTGCCGTAGCACCTGCCATCATAAGCTCGAGAACGTCCTCAGCACTTGTAACGCCGCCCATACCGATAACGGGAACACTCACTGCGTTTGCAACCTGATATACCATTCTTACCGCAACGGGAAGGATAGCGCTTCCGGAGAAGCCGCCCATCTTGTTTGCGATGATAGGCTTGCGGTTGTTCAGGTTGATCCTCATACCCAGAAGGGTATTGATAAGGCTGATGCCGTCGGCGCCTGCCGCTTCAACTGCCTTTGCGATTGCAACGATGTCAGTTACGTTTGGGGAAAGCTTTGCGATAACGGGCTTTGTTACTTCTTTCTTGACGGCCTCTATAATTTCAGCCGCGCTGTCGGGATAAGAGCCGAAGTTAACGCCGCCGCCGTGAACGTTGGGACAGCTGATGTTTATTTCAAGCCAGCCCACCTGATCGCAGGCGTCAAGCTTCTTTGCCGTGTATACGTATTCCTCAACGGAGAAGCCGCCCACGTTTGCCATAACCTTTTTGTTAAAGCACTCAGCCAGCTTTGGAAGCTCCTCGGATACGACCTTTTCAACGCCGGGGTTCTGGAGACCTACGGCGTTTATCATTCCGGCCGGGCACTCTGCGATTCTGGGTGTGGGATTGCCGAATCGGGGATCCTTTGTGGTTCCCTTAAAGGAGAAGGTGCCGAGAATGTTGATGTCGTAAAGCTCTGCAAACTCATAGCCGTAGCCAAAGGTTCCGCTTGCGGGGATTACAGGGTTATCAAGCTCGATACCGAGAAGATTTACTTTAGTATTTACTTTTCCCATATGATCTCCTCCTTTACAAGTACGGGGCCTTCCTTGCAGATACGCTTGTTTCCGTAGAGAGTCTTGCAGGAGCAGCCCATGCAGGCGCCGAAGCCGCAGCCCATACGCTCCTCAAAGCTGAACTGACCGCTCACCTCTGTTGCGTTGTAAACTGCCTTGAGCATAGGCTCGGGTCCGCAGGTGTAGAAGTAGTCGTAGGAAAGGTCCTTCATAGCGTCGGTAACGAAGCCCTTCACTCCGTAGGAGCCGTCGGCAGTTGCAACGATAGTTTCGCAGCCCAGCGCCTTGAACTCCTCCTCGTAGAAGATCTCCTGCTTTGTGTTAAAGCCGAGGATAGCCGTTACCTTCTTACCCTTCTCGCGAAGGAGGCGGGCAAGCATATACATGGGGGGGACACCAACGCCGCCGCCGATAACGAGGACGCTTTCTCCGGATTTTGTCATATCGTAGCCGTTGCCGAGACCCGTGAGTATGTCAAGCTTTCCGCCTGTCATTTCTCTCATGACCTCGGTGCCCTTACCCACTACCTTGTAGATAAGGGTAAGGATATCACCCTGACAGTCGCATACGGAGATGGGACGGCGGAGAAAGAGTCCGTCAAGCTTTACGTTTACGAACTGTCCGGGGCCGGTGATGTCGGAGGTATCGCCCTTGAGCTTCATCAGCATAACGCTGTCGGTCAGAGGGCGGTTTTCGATTATTTCAAACAAACTCTGCTTCATTTTTTATTTTTCATCTTTCTTTGGCATTGTGCTTCTGCACAATGCGAGCGCGAAAAGTGTTTTTACGATACGGTGTTTCGTATTTTCGCGCGATTTACGCATCGATGGTGGAGATTGTAAGTGTTGTTTCCTCCAGAACGTCAAGGAGAACCTTAACGGTATCGAGAGAGGTAAACATTGTCACGTTATTTTCGATAGCGTAGCGGCGGATCTCGTAGCCGTCGTTTGCGCTGCCCTGAGAGCCGATGTCACGGGTGTTGATAACGTACGCGATATGACCCTGACGGAGTGCCTCGGGGATCTCCTCTGAGCCGTCGCTTATCTTCTGGAGAACGTGGGTGCGGATGCCGTTTTCCTTGAGGAACTTGGCAGTACCCGAGGTTGCCTCAATATTGAAGCCCAGCATATAGAAGCGGCGGATAAGGGGAAGTGCCTCCTCCTTGTCCTTGTCTGCTATGGTAGCAAGAACGGTACCGTAGTTCTGGAGGTGCATACCTGAAGCCTGGAGAGACTTATAAAGTGCGCGGTTCAGCTTATCGTCGTAGCCGATAGCCTCACCTGTGGACTTCATTTCGGGAGAGAGGTAAGCGTCAAGTCCGCGGATCTTGTTGAAGGAGAATACGGGCGCCTTAACGTACCAGCGCTCCTTCTCATCGGGATAGATATCGAAGATGCCCTGCTCCTTGAGGCTCTTGCCGAGGATGACCTCGGTTGCTATATCTGCAAGGGAGTAGCCCGTTGCCTTGGAAAGGAAGGGAACGGTTCTGGAGGAACGGGGATTGACCTCGATGATATATACGTCGTCCTTATCGTCAACGATGAACTGAATATTGAAGAGGCCGATGATGCCGATGCCCATACCGAGCTTCTTTGCATACTGGAGGATGATGCCCTTTACCTTATCGGAGATGGAGAAGGGAGGATATACGGACATAGAGTCACCGGAGTGAACGCCCGTACGCTCAACCAGCTCCATAATACCGGGAACGAATACGTTGCGTCCGTCGCAGATAGCGTCGATCTCAACCTCGCGGCCCTGGATATACTTGTCAACGAGAACGGGCTTGTCCTCGTCGATCTCAACGGCGGTTCTGAGGTAGTGGCGAAGCTGCTCCTCGTTTGCAACTATCTGCATAGCGCGGCCGCCGAGAACGAAGGAGGGGCGAACGAGAACGGGGTAGCCGATCTCAGCCGCAGCCGCGATACCGTCCTCAAGACGGGTTACAGCCTTACCCTTAGCTCTGGGAATATCGAGCTCGTTAAGGAGGTTTTCGAATTCGTTACGGTCCTCTGCGCGGTCGATTGCGGCGCAGTCTGTACCGATGATCTTAACTCCGCGCTCAAAGAGGGGCTGAGCAAGGTTGATGGCAGTCTGACCGCCGAGGGATGCAATAACGCCCTCGGGCTTTTCAAACTCTACGATATTCATAACGTCCTCGGGAGTGAGGGGCTCGAAGTAGAGCTTATCTGCCGTTGTATAGTCTGTGGAAACTGTTTCGGGGTTGTTGTTGATGATGATAGCCTCGTAGCCTGCCTTCTTGATGGTCATAACGGCGTGAACGGTGGAGTAGTCAAACTCAACGCCCTGACCGATACGGATGGGGCCTGCGCCGAGAACTATGATCTTCTTCTTATCAGTAAGGCGGGAGGAGTTCTCGCCTGTGTAGGAGGAATAGAAGTAGGGGATATACGCGCCCGTGTGGCAGGTATCTACCATCTTGAATACGGGGAAGATGCTGTTTTCGCGGCGCATATTGTAAACGTCAAGCTCGCCAACGTTCCAAAGGCGTGCGATGAATTTATCACCGAAGCCCATCTTCTTTGCCGCCAGAAGTGTGTCAAGATCCTTGGAAACACGGAGCTTTTCCTCCATATCGATGATGTTCTTGAAGGCCTGGAGGAAGAAGGGGGTTATCATTGTGATCTCGTGGATCTTCTCAACGGAAACGCCGTGGTATATAAGCTCGGCAATGGCAAAGATATTGTCAGAGCGGAACTCCTTGATATACTCAAGAAGCTCCTCAACGCTCATATCGTCAAACTTTGAAAGATAGAGGTGGTTTGCGCCGATCTCAAGAGAGCGGATACCCTTGAGGATCGCCTCCTCAAGATTTGAGCCGATACCCATGATCTCGCCCGTTGCCTTCATCTGTGTGCCAAGCTTGTTTGTAGCGGAGGCAAACTTATCGAAGGGGAAGCGGGGGAGCTTTGCGATAACGTAGTCGAGGCTGGGCTCGAATGCCGCCGTAGTGTTTGCTATCGGAATTTCCTCAAGGGCCATACCTACTGCGATCTTTGCGGTAACGCGGGCGATGGGATAGCCGGATGCCTTGGATGCGAGAGCAGAGGAACGGGAAACTCGGGGATTTACCTCGATAAGATAATACTCGGAGCTGTGGGGGTTAAGTGCGAACTGAACGTTACAGCCGCCCTCGATCTTGAGCTCCTTGATGAGCTTGATGGCAGAATCGTTCAGCATCTTTTCGTCCTCTTTGGAGAGGGTCATAATGGGAGCAACAACGCAGGAGTCGCCTGTGTGAACGCCTACGGGGTCGATGTTTTCCATTCCGCAGATGGTGATGGCGTGGTCGTTTGAGTCACGCATAACCTCAAACTCGATCTCCTTGTAGCCCTTGACGGACTTCTCGATAAGAACCTGGTGAACGGGAGAAAGCTTGAAAGCGTTGATACCGATCTCATAAAGCTCCTCGTCGTTGTTGGCAAAGCCGCCGCCGGTGCCGCCGAGGGTGAAGGCGGGGCGCAGAACTACGGGATAGCCGATGCGGTTTGCAGCTTCCTTAGCCTCCTCGAGGGAGTATGTTATCTCAGAGGGGATAACGGGCTCGCCGATGGACTCGCAAAGCTCCTTGAACATTTCGCGGTCCTCAGCTCTTTCAATGGAAGCGCTTGATGTACCGAGAAGCTTGACGCGGCACTCCTTGAGAACGCCCTTTTTCTCAAGCTGCATGGCAAGGTTAAGACCGGTCTGACCGCCGATGCCGGGGATGATGGCGTCGGGACGCTCGTGGCGGATGATCTTTGCCACGTATTCAAGAGTGAGGGGCTCCATGTATACCTTGTCGGCAATAATGGTGTCTGTCATAATGGTTGCGGGGTTGGAGTTACAGAGAACTACCTCGTAGCCCTCCTCCTTGAGAGCAAGGCAAGCCTGTGTGCCGGCGTAGTCAAACTCGGCAGCCTGTCCGATAACGATAGGACCGCTTCCTATGATAAGTATTTTCTTGATGTCGGTTCTTTTTGCCATCCTGTTATACCTCCGATATATTTGGAAAAAATTTTAAACTTCGTAAACTACCTTGCCGTCGTGGACCGTAAGGACACAGCGGCCGTAGAGGGTGTCGCCCTCAAAGGGTGTTGCGCGACCCATGGAAAGAAATTTATCCGGGTCTACTTTATATTCGTGATCAAGCTCCCAGACTGTAAAGTCGCCGCCGTTTTCGATTCCGAAGCGCTTGCGGGGATTTACTGAGAGAAGCTCGATAAGCTTTTCAAGTGTGATGATACCTGTTTTAACAAGGTGGGTATACATAAGAGAGAAGCAGGTCTCAAGCCCCACGATGCCGAATGCACTTTTTTCAAGTCCCTTCGCCTTTTCCTCTGCTGAGTGGGGGGCGTGGTCTGTGGCGATCATATCGATGGTTCCGTCAAGGATACCCTCGATAAGGGCCTGTCTGTCCTCCTCGCTTCTGAGGGGAGGATTCATTTTGAATCTGCCTTCCTCCCTGAGATCCATATCTGTGAGGATAAGGTAGTGAGGGCCGGTCTCGCAGGTAACGTCAACGCCCTCTGCCTTTGCCCGTCTTATGGCCTCAACGGTCTCCTTTGCGGAAATATGGCATACGTGGTAGGAGCAGCCCGTTTCCTTTGCAAGGCGAAGGTCGCGCTCCACCTGCAGATATTCGCTTTCGGAGCAGATGCCGCGGTGGCCGTGCTCGGCGGCGTACTGCCCTTTGTGGATGTATCCGCCCTCAAGAAGGTCGTTCACCTCGCAGTGGGCAACTATCATTTTACCGAGAGCCTTTGCACGGATCATAGCCTCGCGCATCATACCTTCGGACTGAACTCCCCGTCCGTCGTCGGAAAACGCGATACAGTCGGGAGCCATACCCTCAAGGTCGGACAGCTCCTCGCCCTTCTGACCGACGGTGATGGAGCCGTAGGGAAGGACCTTGACGGTGGCATCGCGCCCGATGATGTCGTTCTGCATTCTGAGGTTCTCTATGCTGTCGGGAACGGGATTCAGGTTCGGCATGGTGCATACCGCAGTATAGCCGCCTGCCGCCGCCGCCGCGCTTCCTGATCTTATGGTCTCTTTATAAGAAAAGCCCGGCTCACGGAAATGCACATGCACGTCACAAAAGCCGGGGAAAATACAATATTTATCAGAGTCAAAAAGAGAATAGCTATCCATACCCGGAAAACGGGATACAAAAGACATGTCACTATTATCCATCATTACTGTCTTTGCCTTGAGCTTGGATTCCATAATCTACCCCTTTAAACAAAAAATCTTGCCGATTCCGACAAGACTAACGCAAATGAGCGCAATTATCCTGCGCCTTGAACTATTGCCGTCTTGCCGATCTCTCTGTATCGCCTTAAAGACTAACGAAAGTATACTACTTTTTTTCCCCTTTGTCAATAATTATAGCGGTTTTTTTGAAAAAAATGTTGATTTCGATTGTTGACAAAAATATAGGGCTATGATATAATTTCAAATGTAGGCGGCTTTGTACGACCGTTGCCGCTTGCGTATTGAATATTAAATAATCAGGCTCCCTGCGACTGACGGATTATTGTGGGTCACCACAGTGGAACAGGGGCAAAAAACTTAGGCCGACCGTCTGGGCGCACTTAACGTACAAGGTAAGTGCGCTCTTTTTTATCATAACGGATTTATAACAAAAAACAAGGAGTAAAAAAGGCAATGAAAAAAGTCGGAATCGTAATGGGAAGCGACAGCGATCTTCCTATTATCAAGAAAGCAACGGATACGCTTCGCGCTCTTGATATTCCTTTTGAGGTGCACATTTATTCAGCACACAGAACGCCCGATGAGGCGAGAGATTTCGCGCGCTCTGCACGCGATTGCGGCTTCGGGGTAATTATTGCGGCAGCCGGTATGGCGGCTCATCTTGCAGGTGCTATTGCTGCAAATACTACTCTTCCTGTTATAGGTATTCCCTGTAAGGGACCCAATTTCGACGGCATTGATGCTCTTCTTTCCACAGTTCAGATGCCCTCCGGTATTCCGGTTGCAACTGTTGCTGTGAACGGTGGAGTCAATGCCGCTTTGTTGTCAGCCCAGATACTTGCGGTATCTGATGCCGACGTTGCCGCAAAGCTTGATGCCAAGAGAAAAGCAGACGCAGAGGCGGTTCTTGCAAAGGATGCAAAGGTTCTCGAAAACCTTTGATCTTAACGAATGCTTTTCGCCGGGGGCGAAAAGCTACCGTGATTTTTGATTGTTAGTTTTTCATTCTTCATTTCCGCCGAGGGCGGACAGAAAAGGAGTTTTATGGGCGGTTTTTTCGGTGCGGTAAGCACCCGTGATGTCATCGCCGACGTTTTCTACGGCACAGACTATCATTCCCATCTGGGAACCCGTCGCGGCGGTATGGCAGCATACGCCGATGATATCGGTCTTCAGAGGGATATACATAATATTCAGAATTCTCCCTTCAGAACAAAGTTTGAGCATATTTTCGAAGAGATGCACGGTAACAGCGCTATCGGCTGTATCAGCGATACAGACCCTCAGCCTCTGCTTTTCCGCTCTAAGCTCGGTAAATATGCCATAAGCGTTACGGGGCTTATCAATAATGCGGAGGAGCTTATCGATAAGTATCTCAATGAGGGCGGCGGACACCTGAGCGCCATGACCGGCGGCAGGGTAAATGCAGTTGAACTTGTTGCGGCGATCATAAATCAGTTCAATACCTTTGAAGAGGGCATCGGATTCGTTCAGGAAAAGATAGACGGATCTGCCACCATCCTTATTCTCGAGGAGGGGGGACGCATTATAGCAGCCCGCGATAAGCTGGGAAGGCTTCCCGTGCTTATAGGAAGGGATGACGACGGGTACTGCGTATCCTTTGAGTCCTTTGCGGCTGATAAGCTGGGATATACCCTTGAAAAGGAGCTTGGCCCCGGAGAGATCGTTGAGATCACCCCTGACGGCATTACACAGCTCGCCCCTCCGGGAGAAAAGATGCGTATCTGCTCATTCCTCTGGTCGTATTACGGATATTCAACTGCCTCCTACGAGGGAGTTAACGTTGAGACCATGAGATGCAGAAACGGTATGATCATGGCAGAGCACGATATGGAGGCAGGCAACGCTGAGGGTATCGATTACGTTGCAGGCGTTCCCGATTCGGGAACCCCCCACGCTATCGGATATGCAAACCGCAGTCACATTCCCTTTGCCCGTCCCTTTATCAAGTATACTCCTACCTGGTCAAGAAGCTTTACACCTGCAAAGCAGGATGAAAGAAATAAGGTCGCAAAAATGAAGCAGATGCCCGTTCACGACCTTATCAAGGATAAAAACCTCCTCTTCGTGGACGATTCCATCGTCCGCGGAACACAGCTGAGGGAAACCGTTGAGTTTCTCTATTCAAACGGAGCGGCGTCAGTTCATATGCGCTCTGCCTGCCCTCCCATAATGTACGGCTGTAAGTATCTGAATTTCTCAAGAGCAACGAGCGATCTCGAGCTTATAACCAGAAGCACCATCCTGGAGCTTGAGGGCTGTGAGGGCTTTAAGCATCTTGAGGAGTACAGCGATCCCTCCACCGAGCGCGGACAGAAGCTTCGCCGCAATATTTGCGAAAAATTACATTTTGAGTCTCTTGAGTTCCAGACCATCGAGGGTATCATCAAGGCTATCGGCATCGAGCCCGAAAAGCTTTGCACGTATTGCTGGAACGGCAAGGAATAAAATACGAGGTATATGATAATGCATAACGAATCCAGAAGTGAAAGCTACGCAGCTGCGGGCGTTGATATTACCGCAGGCTATAAGGCTGTTGAGCTTATGAAAAAGCACATAGCAAGAACAAGAAACGAAGGCTGTCTTGATGACGTGGGCGGCTTTGGCGGCTGCTTTGGCCTTAATGTTCTTGGTATGGAGGAGCCTGTTCTCGTTTCCGGTACAGACGGATGCGGTACCAAGGTAAAGATGGCTATCCTCATGGATAAGCACGATACCATCGGTGTTGACGCTGTTGCAATGTGCGTTAACGACATCATCTGCTGCGGCGCACGTCCTCTCTTCTTCCTTGACTACATTGCCTGCGGAAAGAACGTTCCCGAGAAGATCGCTGCTATCGTTGGCGGTGTGGCTGAGGGCTGCGTTCAGTCCGGCGCTGCTCTCATCGGCGGCGAGACCGCAGAGCATCCCGGTATGATGCCCGTTGAGGAGTACGACCTTGCAGGCTTTGCCGTAGGTATCGTTGACAAGAAGAAGATCCTTGACAACAGCAAAATGGCAGAGGGCGACGTTGTTATCGCTCTCGCTTCCAGCGGTGTTCACTCCAACGGCTTCTCTCTTTGCCGTAAGGTGTTCGACATCGACAATAACCCCGATTCTCTCTACGTTTCAAACGAGAAGCTGGGCGGCAAGTGCATCGCTGAAACTCTTCTCACACCTACAAAGATCTACGTCAAGTCCGTTCTCGCACTTCTCGAGAAGGTGGACGTTAAGGGTATCTCCCATATCACCGGCGGCGGCTTCTATGAGAATATTCCCAGAAGCATTCCCGACGGACTGTGTGCAAAGATCAATAAGAGCGCGGTAAAGGTTCTCCCCATCTTCGACCTCATTATGGAAACGGGCAATATCCCTGAGCGCGATATGTATAATACCTATAACATGGGCGTCGGCATGAGCATCGTCGTTCCCGCGTCTGACGTTGATGAGGCTCTTGAGATCCTCAAGGCTCACGGCGAGGATGCATACGTTATCGGTGAGATCGTTCAGTGCGACGAAACAAAGATCATTCTTGAATAATAAGACCATGGCTGAAAAGAAAGCAAAGGTAGCCGTTCTGGTCTCAGGCGGCGGAACAAATCTTCAGGCGCTTATAGATGCCCAGCATTCGGGCATCATCAAAAGCGGAGAGATAACTCTCGTTATCTCAAATAAAGAGGGCGCATATGCCCTTGAGAGAGCGAAGAACGCAGGCATCGAAACTGCAGTCGTTCTCAAAAGGAACTACAGCGATGCCCTCGGCTTCGAGGAGGCCATCAAGGCCATTCTCACAGAAAAGGAAATAGACGTTATCGTCCTTGCGGGCTTTATGTCTATCCTTTCCGAAAGCTTTACCGGCGCTTATCCCGAAAGGATCATAAACGTACATCCTTCTCTTATCCCCTCCTTCTGCGGCGCAGGCTTCTACGGCCTTCGCGTCCACGAGGCAGCCCTCAGCTACGGCGTCAAGGTAACGGGTGCTACCGTTCACTTTGTAAACGAGATCCCCGACGGCGGCCGCATCATTATGCAGAAGGCAGTTGAGATCGAGGAGGGCGATACCCCCGAAATTCTCCAGAAGAGAGTAATGGAGCAGGCGGAGTGGAAGATACTTCCTCTGTCTCTTGAAAAAGTTTGTTCAGAATTAAAGTGAGGATAAACAAATGAACGTATACGAAACAAAGACAATGGCAGAGCGTCTCTGCGGAAACAGTTACCCTGGCCGCGGTATCGTCCTCGGCGTAACTGCCGACGGCAAGAAGGCAGTAGCCGCTTACTTCATCATGGGACGCAGCGTAAACTCCCGCAACCGCGTTTTCTGTGAGGAGCCCGACGGAATCAGAACAGAGGCATACGATCCCAGCCTTATGGTTGACCCCCACCTCATCATCTATCATCCCGTACGTGAGATCGGTGATGGCCTTATCGTAACGAACGGCGACCAGACGGATACTGTCTGGGAATACCTTGCAAAGGGTGAGAGCTGGGAGGCAGCCCTCAGAACCCGCCAGTTTGAGGACGACCGTCCCAACTGGACTCCCCGTATCTCCGGCATTCAGGCGCGCGACGGCTCTTATAAGATGTCTATCCTCAAGGCGGCAGACGCAGAGGGAGCAGCCTGTGCGAGATTCTTCTACGAGTACCCCGCAACTGCCGGTGTGGGCCACTTTATCCATACGTACGTGTGCGACGGAAATCCCGTTATCCCCACCTTCCAGGGCGAGCCTGAGAGAGTATCTATCCCCGATACTGTCGATGAGTTTGCAGACGAGCTTTGGACAAACCTCGATGAAAACAATAAGATTTCCCTTTTTGTAAGATATACAGACCTTGAAACACGCGATACAGAGCAGATCATCATCAATAAGCATGAGTGATTAAGGAGAAGAAAAATGAAAGAATTCGAACTTAAATACGGCTGTAACCCTAACCAGAAGCCCTCTAAGATCTTTATGGCAGACGGCTCTGAGCTTCCCATCGAGATCCTTTGCGGACGTCCCGGCTATATCAACTTCCTCGATGCATTCAACTCCTGGCAGCTCGTAAAGGAGCTCAAGGAGGCTACGGGTCTTCCCGCAGTTACATCCTTCAAGCACGTAAGCCCTACCAGCGCCGCTGTCGGCACTATCCTTCCCGAAAAGCTCAAGAAGGCTTGCTTTGTAGACGATATCGAGGGACTTGACGAGTCTCCCCTTGCCTGCGCTTATGCCAGAGCACGCGGTGCAGACAGAATGTGCTCCTTCGGTGACTGGGTAGCTCTTTCCGACGTATGCGACGTAACAACGGCAAAGCTTATCCAGCGTGAGGTTTCCGACGGAATCATCGCCCCCGGCTACGAGCCCGAGGCACTTGAGATCCTCAAGTCCAAGAGAAAGGGCACTTATAACATTGTTAAGATCGATCCCGATTACGTTCCCGCGCCCGTAGAGCATAAGCAGGTGTTCGGAATCACCTTCGAGCAGGGCAGAAATACTTTCGAGATCAACCGTGAGCTTCTCACGAACATCGTAACAGAGAACAAGGATCTTCCCGAGTCTGCTGTCCGCGATCTTATTATCGCGCTCATTACCCTCAAATACACTCAGTCCAACTCCGTTTGCTTTGCAGTAGACGGACAGGCTATCGGCGTAGGTGCAGGCCAGCAGTCCAGAGTTCACTGCACGCGTCTTGCAGGCGGCAAGGCTGATACTTGGTTCCTCAGACAGCACGATAAGGTCCTCTCTCTCCCCTTCAAGGCTGAGATCAGAAGACCTGACCGTGATAACGTTATCGACGGCTACATCAACCGCAACGAGGAGGACGTATGCGCTGAGGGCAACTGGCAGAAGTACTTCACAGAACGCCCCGAGCCCCTCACAGACGAGGAGATCCGCGCATATCTTGACACGATTGACGGCGTAGCTCTCGGCTCTGACGCTTTCTTCCCCTTCGATGACAACATCGAGAGAGCAAAGAAGTCCGGCGTTAAGTACATTGCAGAGCCCGGCGGCTCTATCCGTGACGATATCGTTATCGAGTGCGCAAATAAATACGGTATGGCTATGGCATTCACGGGAATGCGTCTTTTCCATCACTAATATCGTTTACCTTGGGGTTGCTTCGTTTTTGAAAATAAAACGGTCAACCCCTGTGGTGCATTTATAAGAAGTAAATAAATCATAAAAAATAAAGGAAGGTACGCCTGATTTGAAGATACTTGTAGTCGGCGGCGGCGGCAGAGAGCACGCCATAATCAAGAAAATTAAAGAGAATAAAGAAGTAAAAGAGATCTTTGCCCTCCCCGGAAACGGCGGAATGGTAAACGACGCAACCTGCGTGAATATTAAGGCGACGGATATTGACGGTATCGTAAATTTTGCGGTGGAAAATACTATTGACTACGCAATAGTTGCCCCCGATGATCCTCTTGTAATGGGCTGTGTAGACGCCCTTGAGGAAAAGAATATCCCCTGCTTCGGTCCCCGTGCATGTGCCGCAATAATCGAGGGAAGCAAGGCGTTTTCAAAAAAGCTTATGAAGAAGTACGGTATTCCCACCGCGGCCTTTGAGGTCTTTTCAAAGCTTGAGGATGCTCTTGAGTATCTGAAGACAGCCCCTATCCCCACAGTAATCAAGGCAGACGGTCTTGCTCTCGGTAAGGGAGTGATCATTTGCCAGACCCGCGAGGAGGCAGTAACCGCCGTTACCGAGATGATGGCAGACGGCAAGTTCGGCGACAGCGGTAAGACCGTTGTTATCGAGGAATTTCTCGAGGGTCTCGAGGTATCCGTTCTTTCCTTCACAGACGGAAAGTGCGTGGTTCCCATGATCTCCTCAATGGACCATAAGCGTGCGGGCGACGGTGATACGGGCCTTAACACCGGCGGTATGGGTACCGTAGCTCCCAATCCCTACTACACGAAGGAAATTGCCGAGCGGTGTATGCAGGAGATATTCCTGCCCACAGTCGGCGCAATGGTAGAGGAGGGAAGAACCTTCAAGGGCTGCCTCTACTTCGGACTTATGCTTACGGAAAAGGGCCCCAAGGTTATTGAATATAACTGCCGCTTCGGCGATCCCGAAACTCAGGTGGTTCTCCCCCTTCTTGAAACCGACCTTCTCACGGTTATGAGAGCGGTAACAGAGGAAAAGCTTTCAAGCGTACCCGTTAAATTTGCAGATAAGAGTGCGTGCTGTGTCATTATGGCATCAAAGGGATATCCCCTCGCATACGAGAAGGGTTATGAGATAAATATTCCCGATGAAATTGCAGACAAGGTATACGTTGCCGGAGCTGCAGAGAAGGACGGCAAGGTGGTAACGGCAGGAGGACGAGTTCTCGGTGCCGTTGAGGTTGCCGATACTCTCCGCGAGGCTGTAGACGGCGCATACGCACTTGTAGATAAGATAAGCTTTGAAAATGCATACTACCGTCACGATATAGGCGAGAGAGCACTCAAGGCATAAGCATTACAGAGGTGACACATATGGTATACAGAGTTTTTGTAGAAAAGAAAAAAGAGCTTGCTCACGAGGCAAAGGCGCTCCTTTCCGATGCGAGAACCCTTCTCGGAATCGAAGCTCTCACAGATGTCCGCGTTATCAACAGATACGATGCGGAGAACATCGAGGCAGACCTTTTTGAGTATGCTAAAAAGACAGTATTTTCCGAGCCCCAGCTTGATACGGTATGCGAAGAACCCGAGCTTTCCGGCGCATACGTGTTTGCTGTAGAGTTCCTTCCCGGTCAGTTCGATCAGAGAGCAGATTCTGCGGCACAGTGTATTCAGATCATTTCTCAGGGCGAGCGTCCCCTCGTCAGAAGCGCTAAGGTATATGCTCTTTACGGAGACCTTACAGAGGAGAATATCGCAGAGATCAAGAAGTACGTGATCAACCCCGTTGAGGCAAGAGAGGCGGCACTTGATAAGCCTGAAACTCTCGCTATCGAATACGAGATCCCCACAGAGGTTGCAACGCTGGACGGCTTTACAAAGCTTGACCGAGAGGGACTTGCAGAGTTTATCAAGTCCTACGGCCTTGCAATGGATATTGACGACATCACCTTCTGCCAGGAATACTTCCTTACTGAAAAGCGTGATCCCACCATCACCGAGATCCGTATGATCGATACCTACTGGTCCGATCACTGCCGTCATACAACCTTCCTTACGACCATCGATAACGTAACCTTTGAGGACGCTCTTATCCAGAAGGCTTACGAGGAGTATATCGATACCCGTCGCGAGCTTGGCAGAACAAAGCCCGTCTGCCTTATGGATATCGCAACTCTTGCAGTTCGTTATCTCAAGAAGGAAGGCAAGCTTGAGAAGCTCGACGAGTCCGAGGAGATCAACGCTTGCACAGTTAAGATCGATATTGAAGTAGACGGAAAGCCCGAAAAGTGGCTCCTTCTCTTCAAGAATGAAACACATAACCATCCCACAGAGATCGAGCCCTTCGGCGGTGCTGCAACCTGTATCGGCGGTGCTATCCGTGATCCTCTGTCAGGACGTTCCTACGTATATGCCGCAATGAGAGTAACAGGTGCGGCAGACCCCCTGAAGCCTGTGAGCGAAACTATCAAGGGTAAGCTTCCCCAGCGTAAGATCGTAACGACTGCTGCTGCAGGATATTCCTCCTACGGTAACCAGATCGGTCTTGCAACAGGTATCGTTGACGAGATCTACCATCCCGGCTATGCCGCAAAGAGAATGGAGATCGGTGCCGTAATCGCGGCAGCTCCCGAGGAAAACGTTCGCCGCGAGCGCCCCTGCCCCGGTGACGTTATCATCCTTCTGGGCGGAAGCACGGGACGTGACGGATGCGGCGGTGCAACAGGTTCCTCCAAGTCCCATACGGAGCAGTCCCTCGAAAGCTGCGGCGCTGAGGTACAGAAGGGTAATGCTCCCGAGGAAAGAAAGCTCCAGAGAATGTTCCGCAGAAAAGAGGTTACACAGCTCATCAAGAGATGTAACGACTTCGGCGCGGGCGGCGTATCCGTTGCTATCGGTGAGCTTGCAGACGGTCTTGATATCGACCTTAACGCAGTTCCCAAAAAGTACGAGGGCCTTGACGGTACTGAGCTTGCAATCAGTGAGTCTCAGGAGAGAATGGCTGTAGTAGTTGAAAAGGAAAACGTAGAAAAGTTCCTCGCCTTCGCCGATGAGGAAAACCTCCAGGCACGTCCCGTTGCTACGGTAAAAGAGGACGCAAGACTTACAATGTACTGGAACGGCAAGACTATCTGCGACATCAGCCGCGAGTTCCTTAACTCAAACGGTGCCGAAAAGCATATAGACGTTACCGTTGCCAAGGCCGAGCCCTACGCAAAGAAGATCGAGGGCACAATTACAGAGAACCTTAAGGCGGCGGCAGACGACCTTAATATTTGCTCAAAGCGCGGCCTTTCCGAGCGCTTTGACTCCACCATCGGCGCGGGCACGGTGCTCATGCCCTTCGGCGGAAAGAACCAGCTCACACCTATCCAGGCAATGGTGCATAAGGTGTCCGTTGAAAAGGAGCATACAGACGACTGCTCCTTTATGTCCTGGGGCTATAACCCCTTCATCACAGAAAAGAGCCCCTACCACGGCGCATACCTTGCAGTAGTTGAGTCTTGTGCAAAGCTTGTGGCATCGGGCGCAGAATTTAAGGAAGTATATCTCACCTTCCAGGAGTATTTTGAAAAGCTCGGCCGCGATGCGAAGCGTTGGGGCAAGCCCACGGCGGCCCTCCTCGGTGCCTTCAAGGCTCAGAAGGAGCTTGGAATCGGCTCCATCGGCGGTAAGGACTCCATGAGCGGAAGCTTTGAGTCTCTTGACGTTCCTCCCACCCTCGTTTCCTTTGCTGTAACTATGGGTAAGGCAGACGAGGTGGTTTCTCCCGAATTTAAGAAGGCAGGCAATAAGGTATATCTTGTTGCTCCCGAATACGATGAAAACGGTCTCCCCGTGACCGAATCCCTCCTTGCAGTCTTTGATAAGGTAACTGCTCTCATGAGAGCGGGTAAGGTTGTGGCAGCATACACCCCCACTCTCGGCGGTGTAGGCGAGGCTGTTATGAAGATGTGCTTCGGTAACGGTCTCGGCTTTGACTTCGCTGACGGCTGGTGCCCCGTTTGTGCGTTTAAGTATAACTACGGTGCGTTCGTTCTTGAATGCACGGAGGATATCGAGGGCGCAAGACTTGTAGGCTGCGTAACCGATGAGAAGGCTATCACCCTCGGCGCAGAAAAGATCTGCCTTACAGAGCTTCTCGGTATCTACGAGGATAAGCTTGAGAGCGTTTACTCCTGCAATATCAGTGCAGAGGGCAAAAAGATCGAGAACTTCGATTATAAGGCAGAAAAGAGAGTAGCTCCCGCAATAAAGGTAGCCCGTCCCAAGGTGCTCATTCCCGCATTCCCCGGCACAAACTGCGAATACGACTCCGCAAAGGCTATGCGCGATGCAGGCGCCGATCCCGAGATCATCGTTATCAATAACCTCACAGCAGACGGTATTTCCAGAAGCGTTGAAGGCTTTGCAAAGAAGCTTGAGAGCGCTCAGATGATATTCATCCCCGGAGGATTTTCCGGCGGTGACGAGCCTGACGGAAGCGGTAAGTTCATTACGGCGTTCTTCCGTAACGAGGCTGTCAAGGCAGGAGTTACAGACCTTCTCGAAAACCGTGACGGTCTTATGTGCGGTATCTGTAACGGCTTCCAGGCACTTATCAAGCTCGGTCTTGTACCCTTTGGTAAGATCATCGATACGGATGAAAACTGCCCCACACTTACATTCAACACGATCTCCCGCCACCAGTCAAGGATCGTTCGCACAAGGATCGCATCCAATAAGTCTCCCTGGCTTGCCGATACAAACGTAGGCGACATCTACAGTGTTCCGATCTCCCACGGCGAGGGTCGCTTCCTCTGCTCACCTGAATTGGTAGCGCAGCTTGCCGCTAACGGTCAGATCGCAACTCAGTACGTAGACCTTGACGGCAACGCTACAGATGACGTACACTATAATCCCAACGATTCCGTTTGCGCCATCGAGGGTATAACTTCTCCCGACGGACGAGTATTCGGTAAGATGGGTCACTCCGAGCGTGTCGGCTCAGGACTTTATAAGAACGTACCCGGCGACTACGACATCAAGATGTTCAAGTCCGCTGTAAAGTACTTTAAATAATGAAATAATGAAAGGAAGGTAAAAGACAATGGCATACTATTTCGAAGAAGCATCCCATACCTTTAATGAATATCTGCTCGTTCCCGGATACTCCTCATCCGAGTGTATCCCCACAGCAGTTTGTCTTGATACTCCCCTCGTTCGCTACAGAAAGGGCGAGGAGAGCGCGATCACTCTCAAAACACCACTCGTATCTGCTATCATGCAGTCCGTTTCCGGCGAGCGCCTTGCTATCGCGCTTGCTCGCGAGGGCGGTTGCTCCTTTATCTACGGTTCTCAGTCAATCGAGGACGAGGCTGCAATGGTTGCGGCAGTTAAGGGCTATAAGGCAGGATTCGTTGTGTCAAACTCCAATATCCGCCCCGATCAGACCCTTGCAGATATTATCGCACTCAAGGAAAAGACAGGTCACTCCACCGTTGCCGTAACTGAGGACGGAAGCGCTACAGGTAAGCTTCTCGGTATCGTAACAGGCCGCGACTACCGCGTTTCCAGAATGGATCCCTCCCTCAAGGTATCCGAATTTATGACTCCCCTTGAAAAGCTCGTAACAGCTCCCGAGGGAACAAGCCTCAAGAAGGCAAACGATATTATCTGGGATCACAAGCTCAATTCTCTCCCCATCGTTGATGAAAACGGTAATCTTTGCTACTTCGTATTCCGCAAGGACTACGATCAGCACAAGGCTAACCCCAACGAGCTTCTTGACGCTGAAAAGAGATACGTTGTAGGCGCAGGTATCAACACCCGTGACTACGCTGAACGCGTACCCGCTCTTGTAGAGGCAGGCGTTGACGTTCTTTGTATCGACTCCTCCGAGGGATTCTCCGAGTGGCAGTCCAGAACCATCGCGTGGATCCGTGAGCACTACGGTGAGGACGTAAAGGTAGGCGCAGGTAACGTTGTAGACCGCGATGGCTTCCGCTTCCTTGCAGAGGCAGGAGCTGACTTCATTAAGGTCGGTATCGGCGGCGGTTCTATCTGTATTACCCGTGAAACCAAGGGTATCGGCCGCGGTCAGGCAACAGCTCTTATCGAGGTTTGTAAGGCTCGTGACGAGTATTTCGAGGAAACAGGCATCTACGTTCCCGTATGCTCCGACGGCGGTATCGTTCACGACCATCACATCACTCTCGCACTTGCAATGGGTGCAGACTTCATTATGCTCGGCAGATACTTCGCTCGCTTTGAGGAGAGCCCCACGGCAAAGATCAATATCGGCGGCACTCTTATGAAGGAATATTGGGGCGAGGGCTCAAACCGTGCCCGCAACTGGCAGAGATATGACCTTGGCGGTGCAGGCAAGCTTTCCTTCGAGGAGGGCGTAGACTCCTACGTTCCCTATGCAGGTACTCTTTCCGATAACGTAAGAGTAACTCTCGCAAAGGTAAAGAGCACGATGTGCAACTGCGGCGCGCTCACCATTCCCGAGCTCCAGCAGAAGGCACGTCTCACTCTCGTAAGCTCTGCAAGCATCGTAGAGGGCGGCGCACACGACGTTGTTCTCCATACCCCCAAGGCGACAAACGACAGATAACTGAAATTGATAGGAGATATACCAATGGCTTATCTTTCTGACATTGAGATCGCTCAGGCTTGTACTATGAAGCCTATCGGCGAAATTGCCGCAGCCGCTCACGTAGATGAAAAATATATCGAGCAGTACGGCAGATATAAGGCTAAGATCGATCTTTCCCTTCTCGAGGAAACTGAGCGCGAAAACGGCAAGCTTATCCTCGTAACAGCTATCACTCCCACACCTGCAGGTGAGGGTAAGACCACAACCACCATCGGCCTTGCAGACGGTTTGAAAAGGATCGGTAAGGACGTAACCGTGGCTCTGCGCGAGCCCTCCCTCGGCCCCGTATTCGGTGTCAAGGGCGGCGCCGCAGGCGGCGGATATGCGCAGGTAGTTCCTATGGAGGATATCAACCTCCATTTCACAGGCGATTTCCACGCAATCGGTGCGGCAAATAACCTTCTTGCCGCAATGCTTGATAACCACATCCAGCAGGGTAACTCCCTCGGCATCGACGTTCGCCGCATCACATGGAAGAGATGCGTTGATATGAACGACCGTCAGCTCCGTTTCATCGTAGACGGTATGGGCGGCAAGGTGAACGGCGTTCCCCGTGAGGACGGATTTGATATCACCGTTGCCAGTGAGATCATGGCAGTTCTCTGCCTTTCCAACTCCATCACAGACCTGAAGGAGCGCCTCTCCCGTATTATCGTTGGCTACAACTATCAGGGCGAGCCCGTGACCTGCGGCCAGCTCAAGGCTCAGGGCGCAATGACGGCACTCCTCAAGGATGCCATCAAGCCTAACCTTGTTCAGACCCTTGAGGGCACACCCGCCTTCGTACACGGCGGCCCCTTCGCAAATATCGCACACGGCTGTAACTCCGTAATGGCAACAAAGCTCGCTCTCAAGATGGGCGACTATACTGTAACAGAGGCAGGATTCGGTGCAGACCTCGGTGCTGAGAAGTTCCTTGATATCAAGTGCCGTATGGCAGGTCTCGTTCCCGATGCGGTTGTAGTAGTTGCAACTGTCCGTGCTCTCAAGATGCACGGCGGCCGCGCTAAAACTGAGCTTGCAAACGAGGATATTGAAGCACTTGAGAAGGGCATTCCCAACCTTCTCCGTCACGTTTCCAATATGAAGAACGTTTATAAGCTTCCCTGCGTGGTAGCGGTAAACCGCTTCCCTACGGATACGGATGCAGAGATCGATTTCATTATAAACAAGTGTAAGGAGCTCGGCGTAAATACCGTTCTTTCTACCGTATGGGCAGAAGGAGGCAAGGGCGGCGAGGCTCTCGCTCGCGAGGTAGTACGCCTTTGCGAGGAGGAGCAGGGCGACTTCACCTTCTCCTATGATCTTGATCTTTCCATTGAGGAAAAGATCGAGGCTATCGTTAAGAAGGTATACGGCGGTAACGGTATCGTTGTAACACCTCAGGCAAAGAAGCAGATCGCAGAGCTCACAGCTCTCGGCTTCGATAAAATGCCCATCTGCGTTGCAAAAACACAGTATTCCTTCTCCGATGATCCTGCAAAGCTCGGCGCACCCGAGGGCTTTGACGTAACCATCAAGAACGTTAAGGTGTCTGCAGGAGCCGGCTTCATCGTAGTTCTTACAGGCGATATTATGACAATGCCCGGCCTTCCCAAGGTACCTGCCGCCGAGCGTATCGACGTAGACGAAAACGGCAAGATCACAGGTCTGTTCTGATAAGGATACGCGTACTTTTCTTGAAAGAAAAGTACCAAAAGAACTTCAAAAAAGAATAAAAGTAAAAAGGCTATCGTTTTTCGAGCGATAGCCTTTTTGATTTTTTTACACTCTAACTGCAAATTTCAGTTCGTTAGATCCGAACTTTATGTGCAAAGATACTTAGGATAGTAAAAAACCACCGCAAGAGATCCTGCGGTGGCATTTAGATATTTATTTTATTCCCCTATCCTGACGTATCCCGTTTTCTCGATAAGAGTCTGCCCCTCATCGCTGAGAATCCAATCAATGAGGAGGGGGATATTTTTGTTATCGTTATCCGCACGATATATGGCGTAAAATTTTGCAATTATGGGATAGCTTCCGTTTTGGATATTCTCAGCATTGGGATAAACCCCGTTGAGAGAAAGCATTTTAACGTCTGAGTTCTCAACGATGCCGTCCATATAGTATCTGAAGGAAAAACCGATGGAGCCGCCAACGATGGCAAGGGGAGAGTTTTTTGCGATTTGGCGCCCGCCCATAAAGGCGTTCATGGCCGACTGGCTACCGCTGCCCTCAAGTCGGGTCACGTGGTTGATAGGGCGGTATATGCCGCCTACGTCCTTCCAGTTTGTGATCTCTCCGCCGTAGATGTCACGTATCTGAGCAGTTGTTAGATCGCTGACGGGATTGTTCTTGTTAACAAAGAAAACAAAACCCTCAAGTCCTACGGGAACGTATACGAGTTCAACGCCATTTTTCTTGGCGTAGGCAGTCTGTTCCTCTGAGGGAGAGGCGCAGAAAAGAATGTCGCAGTCGCCGTCTACGACTGCAGTGTAGCCACGAACTGTGTTGCGGTACTGCATCTTGCTGTCGGTGGCAAAGTTTTCGCCGTAATAATTATCGTCGGAGAAACTGCCACCCTCGTACGTAACGCACCCTTCAGGGTAAACGTTGTCAATAATTGCGGCATAAACAGGAACTAAAGCCGCCGCGCCGTCAAGAACGGGCAGATCACCTTCGAGAGAAAAAGAGGTCTCTATTCGAGGAAGATCGGAGCTCTCCTCAAAGGGAAGATAGGATCCTACGTCTATCATTCGAGCTTGATTTGCAGAGCTGAAATTGTTTGAGAGACGCCTTGTCATTAAAAAATAGATACTGCAATTAAACAATCCGAAGACTGTAAATATTAGTACAATGGTACATATCTGTTTTGCAAGCTTATTCATGCTACCACCACAGCTCCTTTGAAATAAAGTAGATAATGGAGCAGTGCTCGTAGGCGTAAAGAGCCCATATAACATGAGCTATAGTTGCAATAAGGCATAGTCCGAGAGCTGTCAGCAGGATGATGTTATATGTTTTGTCTTTCATATTATTACATATATGCAATGGCTGATAAAAAAGTAATGATTACAGAGGATTCGCCGATTATCACTACTGCCGCGATAATAACGGATAATATCAAACGGGAAAGCTTTTTTTTGTGTGTCTCGCGGTCGAAATCATTTGCAGAAAGCTCAAGTGCTTTTTTGGAGGCCCGATAGTTTATAAGACTGATTATAAAGAAAATAATTGAAGCTATGGGAGCGGCATAAAAAGCCGCAAGCATTACGTATACGATCACAATAAAAAGTATTTCCATATCGATACCTCCTGCAAATAATTCTAACACACTTGTTGATGTTTGTCAATATACGCCTTTTAAGGCTAGCTATACCTATGCTTACCGTAGGCGGCCAAGGGTCTGACCGCCCTACGGTGCTCCTATATACTCCCCGACTATCCTGAGTTTTAAGGCAAATGTTAATAACATGAAAAAGGCGGTCGTCCCCGACCGCCTTGGTTTATTCTCTACCTATCCATTTTATTTTGTTTTCCTCGCCGCGGATAATTCGTACGAAGTGATGAACGTATTTCTGTTATTACCGAAAAAACAGAGCAGGCAACAACGAAAAACGAGGGGGATCCGTAATATTTGTTATAATCCTCGTGTCTGTTTTCAGAGAATCACGAGAACGCATACGATGAGCCAGATAACGGGGATGAGCCCTCCGACTATGAACTGTGCCACCGTATGGCGCTTCATATATACGGAGCTCCACAGAGAGAGAAGGAAAAGGGGGATGCTGACTGTCAGCGTGAGGGGCCCGACAAAATATGCAAGGGCCGCAAGGGGACCGAGAAGTCCGCACGAATGGCCGCTTGCCTTGAACCGAAACAGCTTGTTTACGGCAAGAAGCGTTGTTCCCGACAGAAGGTATGTCAGAAACATCGTGAAAATGGGCGCACCCACGCTGAAGATCAGTCCGTACACAACGCCAAGGATATATCCGAGGGTGCACATAACAAACGCCAGATTACGTTGACCTTCACGTCCCTGGTGCTTAAAGGGGGGAATTATGAGCTGCAGAGGATATGCAGTAACGGGAAGCAAAGTAATGAATGCTACCGCTGCGATATACTCCCAGATGCTTTCGTAAAAGCCGTCCGTCGCCAGAAATACGGAAAACGCTGCAAGAGCGGCGATGGGCGGTACGGTTGATACTCTGATTATTTTTGCAATGCGCCACGTTGCGTTCTTTTCAGGCGCTTTAGTTTGCGTTGTGTTCATATCCGTCCTCAAGTTTTGTTTGCAAGAATCTCAGGCACCGTACGGCGCCGTCGGTGGGATCCTTCCCACGGATATACCCTAACATAAGTATTGCCAAAAGTCACGCTACTTTACCAGGCTGTCGGTAGAAAGCAAAAAAACCGCCGGTAGAGTTGTAAAAAAAGGACTCTACTCACAGTAGAGTTCCTTTAAAATCAGGGGGGTTCGGGCTTTTTTCGGTTGACAGGCAGGGCGGCGGTGTGATAAAATATGAGTACAGAATTAAAAGGAAAGGATGTGGGCTTTTTGACGGAGCTTAAAAAAATCGTTGCAAAAAACATAGCAGACCTGCGCCACGAGGCAGGTATGACTCAGCTTGAGCTTGCCGAAAAGCTGAACTATTCCGATAAAGCAGTTTCAAAATGGGAGTCGGGCGCATCTATTCCCGACGTGGGAGTTCTTCTTGAGATCTCAAGACTGTTCGGGGTTACCGTTGATTATCTCCTTTCCGAGGATCACAGGATACCCGTCAAAGCGATTATGAAGGAGACGGTAAAGGGAAGAAAGCATCTTATCATAACCCTTCTTTCCGTAGCTTTGGTTTGGCTTATCGCAACGGTCGTGTTCGTTGTCCTTAATCTTGTCGGAGCATGGGGCGCAACCTGGCTTCTGTTTATTTACGCGATTCCCGTAAGTGCCGTTGTGCTTATAGTTTTCAACTCCATATGGGGAAAGCGCAGGCAGAATTACCTCTATATTTCAATTCTTATGTGGTCCGTTCTCAGCGCCGTGTACCTCAGCCTTATTGCCTATAACTTCTGGCTTTTATTCACCATCGGAATCCCCGGACAGATAATCATCTGCCTCTGGGCGGGAATGAAAAAGCCCCAAGGCGAGAAATGAGCACTTCAAAAAGCAAGGCTAAATTAAAAAAATCCCCGGTGTTCAAAAAACACCGGGGATTTAAAATTTAAGTTATTCGGGAATGATAAGACCGTAGTCTCCCGCTTTTCTCTTGTAGACAACACAGGTCTCCTCTGTGTCTATATCCTTGAAAACGAAAAATTCGTGGCCGATCTGGTTCATCTGGAGTATAGCCTCTTCCGGGGTCATGGGCTTGATCTCAAAGGTCTTCGTGCGGATCTCAAACTCTTCTTCCTCGGGCTCCTGAGCCTCGTATTCGGGAATGCGGATGCTGTCGCGCAGCTTCTTTGTCAGACGGGTCTTGTTCTTTCTCATCTGACGCTCGATGTTGTACATACAGCAGTCAAGAGCGTTCATAAAAGTAGAGTTCTCTTCTTCGCTGCGGAAGAGGAACACACCCTGCTGGATCGTCACCTCAACGCGCTCCATATCGCGGATACGGGAGAGCTTGACTGTTGCAGAAGACTCGTCGGGGAAGAACTTGTCAAATTTTGCAAGCTTCTTCTCAATATGCTGGGCGAGCTTTTCGTCAACGTTTACTTTTCTTGCGTTAATGGTGATCTTCATAATGTGCCCTTCTTTCTTGGTGGATTGGCGGAGCGAGGTATTCTTCGCTCTTCGCATTTTCATTATAGCATACACTTTGGCATTTGTCCACAGTAATTTGTAAAAAATGTATAAAGAAATCAAAATTAATGAATAAAAATTGTAGAATTGTCCCGAGCGTGCAGTACTGTTGACATTCACAAAAAAGTGATTTATAATTAGAAGCATAAATTATGAGTATTCGGAGGTGAGAGTGTGATGCTTCCTGACGATATACTGGCTCTGCTTTCTCATATGGAGAGCCACGGGATCAAGGGATACGTGGTGGGCGGAGCCGTTCGCGACCTTGTTATGGGCAGAGAGCCCGATGATTACGATATTGCGGCGGAATGCCTTCCCGAGGATCTTTTAGAGGCGTTTTCAGATCATCAGCACTATGATACGTCTATCAGATTCGGCACTCTTAACGTTTACAGCGGCAAGAGATGGATCGAGATCACCTGCTGCCGCTACGAGTCGGGATACAGCGATCTTCGCCACCCCGATACGGTGGAATTCTGTAAGGATATAAAAAAAGACCTTAAAAGAAGGGATTTTACAGTAAATGCAATGGCGATGGGTTCAAAGGGGCAGATCGTCGATCCCTTCGGCGGCAGGGAAGACATAAAAAACAAGATCATCCGCTGTGTCGGCGAGCCTGAGCGCCGTTTTTCCGAGGATGCGCTCCGTATTATCCGCGCCCTTCGCTTTGCCTCTTGCCTTGAATTTGAAATTGAGGAAAACACTAAAAGGGCGATACGGGAAAAGCGGGAGCTTTTGTCACTTGTCGCAGGTGAGCGTATCTTTGCGGAGCTTTGCAAGCTCCTTCTTGGAGACGGTGTTCTTTCGGTCCTTCTTGAGTACAGCAGCGAGCTTGGCGTAATTATTCCCGAGCTTTTGCCCTGCGTGGGACTTGATCAGAAGAATCCTTATCATATTTACACGGTATACGAGCATATCGCCCGAAGCGTTGCGGCATCTCCCAAGGAGAAAAACATCCGTCTTTGTATGCTTTTTCACGATATTGAAAAGCCGAGGGCGTTTTTCGTGGACGAAAAGGGTGTCGGGCACTTTTACGGCCACCCCGAAATGTCGCAAGAGACAGCAGAAAATATCCTCCGCCGTCTGAAGGCGGACGCAGATACGGTAAAAAAGGTAAGCTTTCTTGTAAAATATCACGATACAAGGCCCTCTGCTACTAAAAAAAGCCTTCACAAGTATCTTATGAAGGTGGGATTTGAGGGAGCGAGGGAGCTTCTTTCAGTCAGAAGAGCAGACCTCAGCGCTCAGTCTCCGGAGTTTTTTTCACAGTTTGAATATCTTTCCGAGAGCGAAAGGATAATTGACGAGCTTGAAAAGGAGGGTGTCTGCCTCAGCGTGCAGGACCTTTTAGTAAACGGTAACGATCTGATAGAGCTTGGGATAGAGAAGGGAAAAAAGATAGGAGAGGTTCTTTACTGGCTTCTCGGAATGGTTGTGGCCGGTCAGGTTAAAAACGAAAGAGAACAGCTCCTTTCTCTTGCAAGAAGAAAAGTATAAAAACCTTGCGAAGCACGTCTTCGCAAGGTTTTTTATTGTAAAGTATTAAAGATCAGTCTGCCTTCTTGAGAAGTATGTAGCTGAGGATACACGCCGCAACCATAGAGCCCTGGGAGATAAAGCCGAAAAGTGCGCCGGTGGCAAGGGTAGAGAGTGCGCCGATTCCGAGGAATATTCCGTAAACGAGGATCCTTGTGGCAACACCGCGCTCGTTAAGCTCGATGGGTCTGCATTCGTTGTATGCACGGGATACGTTGGTGAGATACTTTGAGAAGCGTCCCGTAAAGAGAACGTTGACAAGGATCATGATTCCCGCAGAGAGAAGCGTTGCTACGAAAAGGATAACGCCGATAACAACGCCGGAAAGCTCTGTAATGGCTTTTATGAAAGCATCGATAAACTCGTACATCATAGCGCTTGTTTCTGCATCAACGTGATTTTCCATAAGCGCTTCCTCGAAGCCTGCGTAGATCTCAGTGGTGAATTCGCCGACAGCGTCGCCGATCATCCCGAAAATAAGGAGGCAGAGGAGGCCGAAAAGGATGATAAGACCTGCGCCCACGTATGTAAGAACGTATCCGATCTTTACGGAAACGGAGGTGACCTTTATGCCTGAGCCGATAAGGTTTGTGTTCTCACCCGTAGAACCGGCATAAACGAGCCATACGCCTATAACGATGAGGATGGCAAGAACGTCGAAGCTTCCAAAGAAGAATCCAACGCCTGCAGAAACTGTCAGCAGGATGCAGATTGCAAGAAACAGAGGATTCTGAAGCTTTGTTTTTGTATTTTCGAGGGGAGATACGGGAGCTGCTGCAGGATCCTGAGATACTCCGGACAGGTTGTAACCGCAGTTGTGGCAGAACACCGCGCCCTCGGCAAGGCTTGCGCCGCATTTGGGACAAAACATGATTTGACCGCCTTTCTTTATTCTTTATTATTTTGATTATAGCAATATATATGCCTTTTTGTCAATCTTTTGACTCTTTTTTTGCGCCCCTTGGAGAGTGTTTTTTCTTTTTCTTTTTTCTTACGGAAAAGCCGAACTTTCCGAGGCTTCGTCCAAGCTCGAAGTATTCTCCGTGGGCAAAGGCTGCAAGCTGAGCCCTGTCAATGCACAGTCTTCCGTCGCGGTCGAGAAGATCCTCGTTTACCGTAACGGCAACTATATCCGCAAGAAACATATGGTGGGTGCCAAGCTCGATAACGTCAAAAACGCGGCATTCGATGGAAAGAGGGCACTGGTCGATGAGGGGAACTGATATTTCAGAGGCAGGAACCCTCGTAAGATTCCATTTTTTGAATTTATCTACCTTTCTGCCCGTGTGTATGCCGCACCAGTCGCAGGCAGAAATAAGTGAGGAGGGGGTCAGATTCAGGGCAAACTCCCCGTTCTTTTTCAGTATCTCGTAGGAATAGCGGGACGGGCGCACGGAAATATACGTTTTCGGAGGGATGGTGTTTATAAGTCCCGTCCAGGCAACGGTAAATACGTTATCCCGCTCCCCGTCGCTGACGGTAACGAGAACGGGAGGCACGGGAGCAAGCAGGGCTCCGCCCTTCCAGCTTATTTTTGACATTCTGTGATCCTTCCTTTTTGAGCTGTATTTCACTTACATTTTATCTTAATTTTTCCTTAAGTACAATATAGTTTACAAAAAATACTTGCAATAAATTGTCAATAATTATATAATGAGATCGAACCCGAAAACAAAAATCGGTTTCAGAGGCGCCCCGTCGCCTCAGGAATAAAAAAAGATCGAGGGATTTCATGGAAAAGCTTATAACCTTCACCGTGCCCAGCTACAATTCCGCGGCATTTATGCATAACTGCATAGATTCTCTTCTCGGCGCAGGTGATGATATTGAAATAATGATCGTAAATGACGGCTCAAAGGACAATACCGGTGAGGTGGCAGACAGATATGCCGCTCAGTATCCCGATATCGTCACGGTCATCCATCAGGAAAACGGCGGTCACGGAGAGGGTGTAAACCAGGGAGTGCGCCACGCAAAGGGCAAATATCTGAAGATCGTTGACTCCGATGACAGACTTGATTCCGAGGAGCTGAAAAAGGTCCTTGATAAGATCCGCAAGAACGAGGCAGAGGGCACTGAGATCGATATGTACGTATGTAACTACGTATACGTCAGAATCGATACGGGAGACCGCCGCCCCATGGGATACGCGAATATTTTCCCTGAGGAAGAGGTCTGCACCTGGGAAGATACAAAGCCATTCGGCCCCTCAAAGTATCTTATGATGCACTCCGTTATCTACAGAGTACAGCTTCTTCGCGACTGTAACTTTGAGCTTCCCAAGCACACCTTCTACGTTGATAATCTCTATATGTACTATCCCTTCCCCTACGTTGAAAAGATATACTATATCAATTCCGATCTTTATCTCTACTACGTAGGCAGCGACGAGCAGTCAGTAAACGAGAAGAACGTAGTAAAGCGTATCGACCAGCAGATCCTCGTAACTAAGCTCGTTATCGACAGCCACGACCTCCAGGAGGTAAAAAAGAAGAGCCGCCGCCTTTACAGATATATGCTCCACGAGCTTTCGATGCTTATATCCATCTGTAACGTTTTTCTTGATATCAAGGGAGATCGCGAAAGCGTTGAAAAGCAGAAGGAGCTTTGGAGATATCTCAAGGCAAAGGATCCTTACACCTATAAGAAGATGCGCTACGCAGCTCTTTCCGCCTTCACTCATCTTCCCGGTGAGCTTGGCAGAAAAACAACGGTGGGTATATACAGAATCATTAATAAAATCTATAAACCCAACTGATTTTTTGTACAAATTGAGATATTCCTATTGCAATTTCAAAAAATCGTGGTATACTGTTAATAGTAGAAGTATCCTTTCATGGATATACTTATATACAGACAGGCAGCCCAGCTGTCAAGGAAAGGAATGATATTGATGAATGAAGAAAAGCGTACAGGTTCAAGCGTAGGTAAGATAATCCTTATCTCTGCGGCAGTTGCTCTTGCTGTTGTAGGCATCGTTGCTCTGCTTTATAATCTGTTCAAGAAGCATTTTAAGGTTACTATCGATTGCGGCAAGTGCGATGATTGCGATAGCTGCGATGACGATTGCTTCGGCGATGACCTCGACCCTGCTTGCGACTGCGATGAGGACTACGTTCCCAAGTGCAGCCTTGACGATGCAGAAGAGGCTTAATCCTGACTTCTGAATAACGAAAATGACTTTTTGAGGTTCACCCTTGGAAAGTCATTTTTAGGTAGAAAAAGATTTTTAAAGGGAAAATACTATGAAAAAGATACTTATGGCAGTCCTCGCCCTCCTTGTGCTGCTGGGCCTTGCCTCCTGCGGCTCTGAGGGCTCAAAAAAAGAGGAGACCACCGCAAAGGCTGACTGGCGCAATACCATAGAATACGAAAGCGCGTTTTTTGTAAACGAGAATCTGAGGGTTCTTTATGCCCTTGATACCGGCAGCATTACTCTCTGGGATAACGGCGGCGACGGCAGCGTTATGCAGGTCATCGAATACGATACCTCCGTTGCTGACGCCATTGAGAGAATAGAAAAAGAGGACTTCAACGGCGACAATAACTGCGATATCCGCATCATTTATTCGGAAAGCGAAAAGGGAACGAGATATAATCTTTTCCTCTGGAGCGATAAGGCGGGCAGATTCGTTGAGTGTATGCTTTACAATACGATCACAGATCCCGTGTATAACAGCGAGACCGGCGAGATCACGGGAGTTACCGATAAGGGCGTTTTCGGAAAGGTAACGAAAACGTACTGCTTCAACAGCTCATCGGGTCTTGACGAGCTTACCTGTACTATCGAAGGCGTTGACAGCGTTGCAGCTACAGTTGCAAAGGCGATAGGCGGCGAAAGCGTTGAAAGAATCGTAAATACCGTAACAGTTGACGAAAAGGAATGCACGGCTTACTCGGTCATCAGCGGAGGCAAGAAGGTTGGATACGTAGCCGCAACTCCCGATTCCGTCTGGTACGTTGACGCGGGCTGCTGCGGTCTTTACCGTGAAACGGGCGAGAGCGAGAGCGGCGAGGTCCTTCTCGGTGACTATCTTGGAGAAGCCAGAGCGGCATTTAACCTTGCAAAGCTTATGGGCGGCGAGGACGTGAGCCTTGTGGGCATGACCTACGGCCTTATAAACGGCTCCGAGGCTCAGCGCTTCGGCGCAAAGAAGGCAGACGGGGCATCCTTTGCCGTAGCCTGCGATGAAAACAGCGTTTGGTATTATTCGGAAAACGGAACGGCATTTTTGCAGGTCATCTCCTCAACGGGCGATATCGTCGGTGAGGAAGAGGTTGAATTCGCCATTCCCGAGGAATAATAAAGAGAGGGTAAGAAAATGTTTGTAAAAAAGGCAACGCCCGCTGAAATTGCAGGGGCAAAGGAAAAGCTTGAAAGAGCCTTCGGAGAGGTGATCCCCGTGGAGGATATGCCTGTTCGGGAATATATGATAAAATGGCTGTCCGTTTTTGCGGCGGATATGACGGTGTACGATGCAAAGTCCTTCTGCCTGCCGAAGCTTCTCTACAGAAACTATCTTTGGCACGCCTTCAGCTTCCAGAAGACGGACTGCTACGTTGATGAGGATGCTGAGGAGGCATTTAAGAACGGCTTTGAGGGGGAATGCTATATTCTTCTCAACCGTGAGAACCTCCTTTGTAAGATCCCCGACGGAAGAGTGCTGAACCCTGAAAACGTAAAGGAATTCGACAATTTCATCGTCTTCACCGCAGATTTTTCCGAGACCTTCGTCCATACGGGCAACGAGGAGTTCGGCCCCTATTATAAATCGGCGGACATGGCTCAAATCGATGACAGCGAGCCCGAAGAGGAAATAGAAGTCGAAATATTTGAAGAAGAATAACGCAAATAAAAAAGCATTGCAAGCGCACGCTTGCAATGCTTTTTACTTCATATTTCTGTCAATGTAGTCCTGAAGGATAAGGGTTGCGGAAAGCTCGTCCACGTTATCCTTGCGCTTCTTGCCGCGAACGTTCAGCTCGGAGAGGATATTATGGGCGCTGACGGTGGTCAGGCGCTCGTCGTAAAGCTCAACGGGCACCCCTGCAAGCTCTGAGAGCATAGCCGCAAACGCACGGCACTTTTCACTTCTCGGGCCCTCAGTTCCGTTCATATTAAGGGGATTTCCCACGACTATAAGCTCTGCCTTTTTCTCCTTTGCCGCATCGGCAACTGCCTGGGCGGTTTTCTTCATTCCCTCGCATCTTACACAGCCTGCCCCGAAGGCGAAGGTGCCTGCGTTAAGAGCAAGACCTGTTCTCGCGTCTCCGTAATCGACGCCAAGTACGATTTTTGCCATATTTATATCCTTTCTTACTTTGCTTCCTTTATACTCTTCGCAAACGCCTTGATCTCCTTGAGGGTGGGGATGGACGTTGAGGCGCCCTCTCTGGATACGCAGATCGCCGCCGCCAGGGTCGCGAATCTTGCAGCCTCAAGGATATCGCCCTTTTGCATATACGCATAGCTGAGAGCCGCAGTAAACACGTCTCCTGCGGCGGTGGTATCTGCAACGGATACCTTGTGGGCGGGGATTATGTTATAGTACTTTCCGTCATATACAAAGCAGCCTCGGCGGCCGAGCTTGAGAACGACGTATTTTGCCTCCGTTACCGTTGCAAGGCGGATGGCCGCCTTGAGGCAGTTCTGTACGGAATCGGGCTTTATGCCTGTCAGTATCTCGCATTCGGTTTCATTGGGAGAAAGAATCTCAACGCCCTGAAGCTTTTCCAAAGGATAATCTGCTCTTGCGGGGCCTGCATCCACAAAGAAGGGGATTCCGTTTTCTCTTGCAAAGCGTGCCGCCGCAACAGATGCCTCGTCAGGTATCTCAAACTGAATGAAAACACCGTCGGGATAGCAGGTAAAGGCCTCCTCAACGTCATTTTCGCAAAGGCAGTTGTTTGCACCGGGATATACGATAATGCGGTTCTGTCCGTCCTCCTCAACGATGATGGAGGCAAGGCCCGTGGCCTCCTCTCGGTCCTCGCCGATAAATCTTGTATCGATCCCCTCGGCCTCGTAAAGCTTTTTCAGCTTCTTTGCATTATCATCCTTGCCCATTTTCGTGCAGAACACCGTATCCGCTCCTACGCGGGCAAAAGCAAGAGCGCTGTTTGCGCCCTTTCCGCCGGGAACGTAGCTGTATCCGTTCTGTTCGATGACGGTTTCGCCGCCATCGGGCATTCTTTTTACGCGCTGAACGAAATCTATATTTGCAGAGCTTACCACAAGAACTCGTTTTTTCATAATTTTACCCTTTTCGATGATTTATATTTATATTATATATCTTCTTTTCCCATATTGCAAGCAATAGTTTTTTAACATAAAGCTGTTGAAATAGATGCAAAGGTATGATAGAATTTCTATATATACAAAAAGGAAGGTAATTTCTATGGAACGTATTATTTGTAAGCCTGTAGCCGAGACCGAAAAGTGTTTTCTCGACGAATCCATAAACGACAAAAAGGAATATACTACCGCAACGATGCTTCTCGGAGAGCGCTTTTCCTATCAGATCGCCTATAACACCGACGGACTGCCCGTGGGTATTGACGGTATGTGGGTAAAGGTAAGAGTTGAGGGTCCCGCAAAGGACTGGGTACAGATCCAGATCGTTGATTCTGTAAACGTCCGTATGCCCATGAACATCGGCTGTGAGGATAAGAATTTCCTTCGCACCGAGCCCGGTCTCTATCCCGATCTTCTGAAGCCCTACAGGGAGGGCAACGACCTTGCCGCATCCAAGAGACTTCAGTCTCTCTGGGTGGACGTTTACGTGCCCGAGGATGCCGAGGGCGGCAAGTACCCCATCAGCGTGACGTTCTATGACGATGCACACGGAGATCTCGGATGCTGTGAATTCACAGCCGAGGTCATCCCCGCAGTTCTTCCCGAGCAGGAGATCGCAGTTACTCAGTGGTTCCACCCCGACTGCCTTGCGGTATACTACGGTGTTGAGATGTTTTCAGAGGAGCATTGGGCTATCCTTGCAAAGCATATTGACGTTTACGTAAAGAACGGACTCAATATGATCCTCACCCCCGTTTTCACTCCCGCTCTTGACACGGTTCCCGGCGGAGAGCGCCCCACCTGCCAGCTCGTTGACGTTTACAGAAACGACGGCCGCTGGTCATTTGGCTTTGAGAAGCTTGAGAGATGGGTAAATCTTTGCCTTGAGCTTGGCATCGAGTATTTTGAGATCTCTCACCTCTTCACTCAGTGGGGAGCAAAGCACGCGCCCAAGGTAATGGCGCATACCGAAAACGGCTACGAAAAGGTATTCGGCTGGGAAACTGATGCCTGCGGCCAGGAGTATCCCGCATTCCTTCGCGCATTTATCCCTGCCCTTATCGAAAAGCTTGAGGAGCTTGGCGTTGCCGACTGCTCCGTATTCCACATCTCCGACGAGCCCGGAAGCGATATGCTGGAAAGCTACAACTCCGCAAAGAATACAGTAACAGAGTGCCTTAAGGGTCAGATCATCATGGATGCTCTTTCCGACTACTCCTTCTACGAGCAGGGCGTTGTTGAGCACCCCGTAGTCGCTACGGACCATATCGATCCTTATCTTAAGGCAGGCGTTCCCAATCTTTGGGCATACTACTGCTGCTGCCAGGTAAACGGCGTTTCAAACCGTATGGTTGCAATGTCCACAGCCAGAAACCGCATCATCGGTCAGCAGCTTTATAAGTACGATATTGCAGGATTTCTGCAGTGGGGCTTTAACTTCTACTTCACTCAGGGCTCCCGCGAGTTCTGCGATCCCTATCAGTGCACAGACGGCGGCTGGTGGGTTCCCGCAGGCGACACATTCTCAGTTTACCCCGCTCACGGCGGCGGCGCATACGAGACTATCCACCTTCTCGGCTTTACGGCAGCCCTTACTGACCTTCGCGCATTCAAAAAGTGCGAGGAGCTTTGGGGCAAGGAGGCTGTTATGGCTGTGATCGAGGAGAGAGGCGAGATCACCTTCAAGGATTATCCCAGAGACGACGGGCAGATCCTTACGGTGCGCGAAAAGATCAACAGAATGATCGCAGAAAAGCTTTCCTGATATGAAAAAGCTTATTTCCATAATCTCGATCATTCTCGCCCTTTTGCTCCTTTTGCCCTCCTGCACGAAAAAAACGGGCAGCGACGATTACGATCACGCCGCCGATTTCACAGAGGAGGACGGCGAGATCTACAAGAGCGTTCCCAAAGAGCGCTATAACGGATACGAATTCTGTATTCTCAATGCCCGCGCGGGAACTTCGGCGTCCGTAATGGATGCCGATACCGTGGTCGGCGACAGTCTGAATGAGGCTCTTCTTCACAGAAACTTCAACGTAGAGGAGCGTCTCGGGATCACCGTCTCCGAGGTGCTCGATACTCCCGAAAAGGTTTTCGATATAGCAGTTTCCGCCTGCCTTTCAGGTGAGGAGACCTATGACGCCGTATGCAATTCTGCAAACCATATGGCAACGATGGCCGTTTGCGGCTACCTGGTCACAGACCTTGACCTCCCCGGGCTTGATCTTACGAAGCCCTGGTGGAACGAAAAGGCCGTAGATTCCTCCTGTGTGGATTCTGCAAGGTTCTTCTTTTTCGGCGATATCCAGCTTTCCTATTTCGATGCTCACAGCATGGTTGGTGTCAATATGGATATGGTATCCGACATCAGCGGAATGCCTGACCCCTACGATCTCGTTGACAACGGCAAATGGACGGTTGACGAGATGATCCGTATGATGAATATGGCAGACGCGGATATGGACGGAAACGGAAGCCTCACCTGGGAGGACCGCTACGGCGCCGCTCTTGACCGCTCGGGAGTTATTTCCCTGATCGTGGGATGCAATTCCTATATCTCCACCCGTGACGAATACGGCCTTCCCGAGCTGAGCTGCTTTACCGATGATAAGCTTTACGACGTTTACGCCCTTCTTTCCGATACTCTGTATTCGAGAAACGAGTATATTTACGATACCGTAAAGAACGAGGCTGACGGAATGAGCGCGGCGGCAATGTTTAAAAACGGCTATTCTCTCTTCCATATCACCACCGTAGGCGAGCTTGCAAATCTGAGAACCATGGAATATGAGTTCGGCGTTCTCCCGATGCCCAAGTATTCGGAGAACCAGACGGATTATGTTTCCCTCATCCACGCTCCCGATGCAACTGCTGTGGGCGTTATGAAAACGGGCAGAGATCTGAGGAGAACCGGCGGCATTCTTGAAAACCTTGCCGCAGAATCCCACAGAGAAAAGGGCATCCGCCGCTGTTACGTTGATTCGGTGCTTTCATTCGTATACCTGAATGATGAAAAATCCAGAAAAAACCTTGATATAATACTCTCCTCCGGCGTATTTGAGCCCTCTCAGATCTACGGCTGGGGAGGCATCTGCGAAAAGATCAGCGAGATCGCAGGAAAAAAGGATATATACGCATCAAGCCTTGCCTCGGTAAGGCTCAAAGCCATCTCCGACGTCAGCGATACAATCGAAGAGGTCAACCGACACAGATAAAAAATAATCCGCTTCAGGATACGAGCCTAAAGCGGATTTTTTTATTTTGTTTTCCAAAGTCTGGGGGAGAAGAGGAGTATCATGGGGAACAGCTCAAGTCTGCCCAGAAGCATTGCAAAGGAAAGAACGATCTTTGAAAAAGGCGAATAAGCTGCAAAGCTTGATGCAGGACCGACTGCGTCAAGTCCCGGGCCTACGTTATTGAAGCAGGCGGCGGTCGCAGTGAAATTCGTTTCAAAGGAGAAGGGCTCGAAGGAGAGCAAAAGGAAGATGATGACGAATATGAAAATATAGAGAGCAAAATAGTTGCTTGCGTTTTTCAGAACGGAGGAATCAACCTGCTTTCCGTCTATCTTTACGGTATTTACGCTCTTAGGGGAAAGAAGATGACGAAGCTCGTTACGGAACATTTTTCCAAGCAGGATGATTCGGGAACACTTAAGACCGCCCGCGGTAGATCCCGCGCATCCTCCGAAAAACATAAGGATAATGAGTATAGCCTTTGAAAGCCCCGGCCAGAGGTTGAAGTCTACGGTGGAGAATCCTGACGTACTTATTATGGATGCTACCTGGAAGGCGGAATATCTCACAGAATCTCCAACGTTTCCGTAGATGGAATAGATATTAACGGCAATAGTGGCAACGGAGGCAAGAAATACGCCCAAAAACACCCACAGCTCAAGATTTTTAAGTACAGACTTTAGGCGGCGGATGAGAAGGAGATAGTAAAGGTTGAAATTCAACGAGAACACTATCATAAAGGCGGTGATGACCCACTGACAGTAGGGGGAATAGCTGCCGATACTGTCTGCTCTTATACCGAAGCCGCCGGTGCCCGCAGTACCGAAGGAATGAATCAAGCTTTCAAACAGAGTCATTCCTCCGAAAAGGAGCATAATGACCTCAATAGCAGTGAGCCCTATATAAATGAGGTAGAGAACTCTTGCCGTATCCTTGGCTCTGGGAACGAGCTTTCCAACGATAGGGCCGGGAACCTCAGCTCTCATAATGTGAATGGATCTGTCGGAAACGCTGGGGATTATCGCCATGATAAATACGAGAACTCCCATGCCGCCGATCCAGTGAGTGAAGCTTCGCCAGAAGAGCATACCGTGGCTGAGGGCCTCAACGTTCTTCACAACAGACGCGCCCGTGGTGGTAAATCCGCTGACGGTCTCAAAAAACGCATCGACGTACGAGGGTATCTCGTGGCTCAGAAAGAAGGGAAGGGCGCCTACGGCTGAAAGGGCAAGCCAGGAAAGAGAAACGATGGCAAAGCCTTCCTTTGCGTAAATAACGTCATTCCTTTTTCTGCAAACGATCATCAGCGTACCGCCGACAGCAGCGGCAATGGCTGCCGATATAATGAAATGAAGCGCTGTGTTTTCCTTATATATGATGCCTACAAGGGTAGGAAGCAAAAACAGCACTGCCTCCAGCAACAAAAGCTGTCCGAGGGTGTAAAAAACCTTTTTGCGATTCATAATCTACCTTATCTTACAATGTCCGCAAGGTCAGTCATCTTCTTGCCTGCGGTGAGGATAACTACTTTATCTCCGGGGAGAATGCAGTCATCACCCATAGGGATGATGGTCTTTCTTCCTCTGATTATGCCTGCCACGAGGGTGTTGGGCTTGAGCTTCAGATCCTTCAGGGCTACGTGGGTATACTTCGTATCGTTCTGAGCCTCAAATTCAAGGGCCTCTGCGGCACCGCCCATAAGCTTGTAAAGAGTTTCGATCTTGCTGCCGAGAGAATTCTTCAAGGCTCTCGCATATCCGACGAATATATCGGCAACAAGCTTTCTGGGGGATATTATTGTATCAAGCCCCATCTTTTCCGCAATAAGCTCAAATTCATCGCGGTTTACCTTGGAGATTACCTTGGGAACGTTCTTTGAAGCGGCTGAATATGCAAGAAGGATATTTTCCTCGTCCATTCCCGTAAGGGAAACGAAGGCATCCGTATGCTCAAGACCTGCCTCAAGGAGGAGATCAAGGTCGGCGCCGTCGCCGTGGATGATGGTAGCACCGCTGAGAGACTCGCTCATTTCGCGGCAACGCTGGAGATCTCTTTCAACGATGGTAACACGGGTGTTCCCTCCGAGGAGAAGCTTGGCAAGATAATAAGTGGTTCTTCCCGCGCCGACGATAATAACGCTCTTTGCCTGCTTCTGGGTAACGTTAAGGCTCTTCAGAAGCTTCATAAGCTCTGTGGGAGATGCGGTGATACCGATCTTGTCGTTCGCCGCAAGGGTAAAGGTACCGTCGGGAACAAACACCTTGTCATCTCGCTTGACGATACCGACAAGATACTGTCCGGGATACTTTTTTCTCATATCCATAAGACGCATTCCGCAAAGGAGGGAATCTGCCTTGAGGCGGATCTCTGCGATCTCAAGATTTCGGCGTGAGAATGATTCCACGTTTACAGCCGTGGGGAGCTTGAGCATATTATAAAGCTCGCGAGCAGCAAGAAGCTCGGGGTTGATGGCCATTTCAAGCTCCAGAAACTGGCGCAAAAGACCGAGGCTGCGGTCGTTATATTCAGGATTTCTGATTCTGGCAACGATATTTGAAGCGCCCATCTTTTTTGCAACGAAGCAGGAGAGCATATTTATCTCATCGCTGTCGGTCATAGCAACGAATAGATCGGCCTTTTCAACGCTTGCCTCCTCGAGGGCATCGCTGTCAGCCGCATTACCCTCAACGGTAATGATGTCGAACATATCAGTGATGGCTTCAAGGGGTTTGGGGTTTGTATCAATTGCGGTAATGCTGTGACCTTCAGCTGTAAGGCTTGCAATAATGGTTCTGCCAACCTTGCCGCAACCTGCGATTACAATGTTCATATATTTTACCTTTAGTAAAGTGAATTGGCTTTTAATTAAACTATAGTATATCACAATCGTTTCTGTCTTTCAACAGTATTTGCAAATTTCCGATTCCTTTGCGCGTTATATTAAAGATATTTCTTTTTTCGATATGTAACCGGTTATACAGTAAAACAGATGACAGAACGTGAGAGCGTGACCGAACAACTCAAAGCAGACAATCAAATGGAGTGGGTCGATCGGATGAATAATATCCATAGCAGAGCCATCGAAGTTGTGAATAAAGAAGTGATTTATTCGTAAAGGAAAAGTGGGGCGGCAATATAATGTTGCTGTCCCACTTTTTCGCTTTTATGCTATTTCTTTTGAAATAAGTCTGTAATAATGACGTTCGATTTCCTCTACGGTGTTGATGCGGTGTAACAAAACATCGTATTTTTTAACGATAGACATTTGTCCATCAATGCTTGGAATATCTAATTTTGTATAAGTAAAAAATCCCGTCATATTCCAAGTTCCATTATCCGAGTTTGAAGCATATGATAGAAAATCTTGTTTATATTGCAACGAAAGCCATTTAAATTGATTTCATATGGTAGTATCGTTTACAATTTGGCGAAAAGGAATGCTTAACTGTGCTACCAACACTTCATTTATGAGTCGGCTAACCGAGAGAGCTTCCTGTTTCTTTTGCTTTTTAGCCATTGTTGTTTCCTCCAATTACCCATTCATTTTGATTTGCAGACCATTGTTCAGAAAAAGCTTTATTCTCTATTGCCGCTGTAAACGGTTTTGCAAGAAATGCTTTTATTGTTTTAAGTACGGTGCTATAGTCATCGGTCTTTGTGTCGATTTTACGAACAAAAGCCTTCCATTTCTTTTGCATTGCTATATCATCATCGAAGTTCATAACCTGTTCGAACTGTTCAACGGTAAAAGTATGTTCACGATTGGCAAAGGTTTTTCTCAGTGCTTCGGTCAGCACTTTGCCATCAAAATCAAATTTGTTAGCAATATAATAAATATCGTAATAATCCTTCATTCGGCTTGAAAATTCCATAAGGCTGAGAATGGCGTCTATCTTCTCAGCAATGGTGGTTTCAACGGAATAGGTATTAACTATAGGCGCATCAAAATCCGAAAGTTGTGTTGGGATCTTGCGCTTTTCTTGTTTCGGTACAATAACATCACCGACGCCAAAATCAATACTGAACGGTGTTTTAGTGTTCTTAATACGAGCGACTACTGAGGCACCAATGCCTGCATACTTTTTCGCAACAGCAATAGGCGCAACATCTTTAATCTCAAAGTTCACAAAGTCATTACTGGTATGAACCTCTATAATCTCTTCAAGAATTGATTTTAACTGTTCAGGGGTGTTGGGCATTTGACGGAGTAAAAAGTCCACATCAACAGTTACTCGGCTATCAAAATTGGTAAGGGAATAGATGAATAAACCGCCCTTAAGCACAAGATTTTCTGCATATTTCGATTTTTCTAAACGGCGCAGAAATTCCTCTTGGCAAAAGAGCTGCAGGCAAAGCTGATAGCTTCTTCCACTTTCAGCAGCTTTATTTTTAAGTCGTGCAAGCACGGATGCAGCCATATCAGCCATTGAGCAGTACCTCCATCAATTCTGTGACCCTTTTATACACACGCAGTTTTTTTGCATAGACAGAAAGGTTTTTTAGATTTTTCTTCTTATCATTAGCATAGGCATTAAGTGCCTTGTTAAAGATTTCATTATCAAGTCGTGAACGGTATTTGAAGCAATCACAAATCGTGCGCTCACGATCATATACAGAAAGAATAACTCCGTCAAAGTTGTCGGTGGTTTTTCCCAACTCATACAGTTCGGGTTGCACATAATAAGGTTGCAGAGCGAGTACATCCACATCCAGTTTTGTTCTCGACATAGAACGTGGTATGGCTATAGACCATTTGCGAGGAGCAAAATCGCTATATCCATAATGAAAAAGAGCTGATTCAACGCACACTATTCCTTTCGGAATGAGAGTGGCAAGCAATTGCTCTTCGGAAGAAGTATCGTGTTCAGCCAGTTTATAATAACCGTGACGTACACGATCAAGATAACCGGTATTGCACATATTTACTACATCAACAGCTCTGATACCAGCAGCAACAAAATCAGCGGATTTGGCTATACCGCCTTTGTTTGTTATAACTTCTTTAGCAAGTTCTCGGATGTCCACTCATTCACCTTCTTTCATCAAAAAATCACGCACAAAAACAGTGCAATTGTGTTCGGATTTTATTATAACACTTAAAATAAAAAAATGCAATAAAAATCACGCACAAATTCGTGGAATCTGTGCGTGAAATTAAATGTAGAATATTTTAAACTGATTAGCAATCCCATAAATCCGAAAAATATTCAAACCCCGTCGTAAATTTCTTGATTTATCTTAATCTTCTTTTTTGAAGTTATCCTTGCCCACTCCGCATAACGGACAGACAAAATCCTCGGGGAGATCCTCGAATTTTGTACCCGGGGCAATTTCGCATTCGGGACAGCCCGCTTCCTCGTCATATTCCCATCCGCATATTTCACATACGTATCGGCTCATTATATCACCTCGCTTTTTCATTATTATGTACATATTTCAGGCTTTTATCCGCATTAATAATCGGTACGTAATTGACCTTGGATCAATAATATGCTACAATTGATTAACGGTATTTTCCTGCGGAATATCAGCTTTTTGCGGGAGATACTATGATAATGACCCTACGTTAAGAAAGGATGTTTTTTATGAAGATCGCTTTTTTTGATACAAAGACCTACGATAAGCCCTCCTTTGACAAGTATGCCGAAAGGGCAGGGATCACTATGAAATATTTTGAAACCAAGCTTACTGAGGATACGGCGTCCCTTGCTCAGGGCTTTGACGGCGTTTGCGTATTTGTAAACGATACAGTATCCGCTCTCGTTATTGATATACTCCTCGAGCAGGGCTGTAAGTTTATTGCTCTCAGATGTGCCGGCTTCAATAACGTGGATTTCAAGCATCTTGCGGGAAGAATGCCTGTTTTCAACGTTCCCGCCTATTCCCCACACTCCGTTGCAGAGCACGCAATGGCAATGCTCCTCACCTCTATCAGAAGAATACACAAGGCGTATATCCGCACCCGCGATTTCAATTTCAGCCTTAACGGAATGACAGGCTTTGACCTTCACTCAAAAACCGTAGGCGTTGTGGGTACGGGAAAGATAGGAAGGTGCTTTATCGATATCTGCCGCGGATTTGGAATGAAGGTGCTTGCATACGATAAGTATCCCGCAGATATTCCCGACGTTACCTACGTTGATAAGGATACTCTTTTCAGAGAAAGTGATATTATTTCACTTCATTGCCCCCTCACGGATGATACCTATCATATGATCGATGATGATGCCATCGCCAAAATGAAGAAGAGGGCTATCATAATCAATACCTCAAGAGGGGCTCTTATCGATGCCGCGGCTCTGCTTGCCGCCATTAAGGAGCGACGCCTCGGCGGTGCCTGCCTGGACGTTTACGAGGATGAAAACGATCTCTTTTTCGAGGATTATTCAAACCATATCGTTTCCGATGACGTGCTTGCAAGACTTATTTCCATGCCCAACGTGATCGTTACCTCCCACCAGGCGTTCCTTACAGAGGAGGCTCTTGATAATATTGCACAAACCACGATCGAGAACGTTCTGTGCTACCTGACAGAGGGCTGCGATAAGAACAGAGTTATAGTATAAAAAACAGAAACCGGAATGCGTGTATGAAAGGAGGAAATATGGGAAAATTCAAGCTTGTTTCCGAATATAAGCCAACAGGCGACCAGCCTGCGGCTATAGATAAGCTGTCGGCCGGCATAGATGCGGGAGAGCGATTCCAGACCCTTATGGGCGTTACGGGCAGCGGCAAGACCTTTACGATGGCAAACATTATTGCAAATGCAAACCGCCCCACCCTCGTTCTCGCCCACAATAAAACTCTTGCGGCACAGCTTTGCTCGGAGTTCCGTCAGTTCTTTCCCGAAAATGCAGTTGAATATTTCGTTTCCTATTACGATTATTACCAGCCCGAGGCTTACGTCCCCGGAAAGGATATGTATATCGAAAAGGATTCGTCTATAAACGACGAGATCGACAAGCTTCGCCACAGCGCAACCAGCGCCCTTTTCGAGCGGCGGGACGTTATTATCGTTGCCAGCGTTTCCTGCATATTCTCCCTCGGTCCTCCGGAGGAATACTCCTCTCAGGTAACGGCTCTGCGCCCCGGTATGCAGATGGACCGTGACGAGCTTGCCAGAAAGCTTATCTCCGTCAGCTACAACCGCAACGATATGAGCTTCCAGCGCGGAACCTTCCGTATGAAGGGTGATACCCTTGAGGTATTCCCCTCCAACGAAAACTCCAAGGGTATACGCGTGGAGTTCTTCGGAGACGAGATAGACCGCGTCTGCGTTATCGATGCCCTTAAGGGAACGGTCATTCAGGAGGTCAGCTACGCTCCCGTTTACCCCGCAAACCACTACGTTCTCTCCGAGGAGCACAAGGAGAGGGCATTTGAGGAGATAGAGCGTGAGCTTGAGGAGCGGATAGCCTTCTTTGAAGGGCAGGGTAAGCTTATCGAGGCTCAGCGTATCGCAGAGCGCACGCGGTACGATATGGAGATGCTTCGGGAGGTTGGCTTCTGCTCGGGAATTGAAAACTACTCCCGTGTTTTTGCAGGCCGCGCCCCCGGCTCCACCCCATACACCCTTCTGGATTATTTTCCCAAGGATTTTCTCCTTTTCGTTGACGAGTCCCACGTGACCCTTCCCCAGGTTCGGGGTATGTTCGGCGGCGACCGCGCAAGAAAGAAGAATCTTATAGATTACGGCTTCCGTCTGCCCTCGGCATACGATAACCGCCCCCTGAATTTTGAGGAGTTTGAGGGAAAGCTTGGGCAGGTCATAACGGTATCCGCAACCCCCGGAGATTACGAGAAGGAGCATTCCTCACAGATAGTTGAGCAGATCATCAGACCTACGGGCCTTCTCGATCCCGAGATCGAGGTTCGTCCCGTTGAAACGCAGGTGGACGACGTCCTATCCGAGATCCGCCTGAGAGTGGAAAAGGGCGAGCGAGTTCTCGTTACTACCCTTACCAAAAAAATGGCGGAGGATCTCTCCGAGTATCTTGATTCTCAGGGAGTCAGGGTAAAATATATCCACCACGCTGTAGAGACCATGGAGCGAAGCGAGCTTCTCCGCGATCTTCGCCTCGGAGTTTACGACGTTCTCGTGGGCATCAATCTTCTTCGTGAGGGTATCGACCTTCCCGAGGTAACCCTTGTTGCGATCCTCGATGCGGATAAGGAGGGCTTTCTCAGAAGCGAATCCTCCCTTATTCAGACAATCGGCCGCGCAGCGAGAAACGTTGGCGGCAAGGTAATAATGTATGCAGATACGATCACGGGATCAATGAATGCGGCGATTACCGAAACAAACCGCCGTCGCGAGATCCAGAACAAGTATAACGAGGATCACGGCATCACTCCCACCACCATCAAGAAGAAGGTGGGCGACCTTATCCAGATCGGCACTGCCGCAAAGGGCGGACGTGGCGAGAAGAAGAAGGAGAGCCGCGAGGAGGAGATCACAAGGCTGAGAGCGGAGATGAAGGCGGCGGCAGCAGAACTTCGCTTCGAGGAGGCAGCATTCCTCCGCGACAAGATCCGCACGCTGGAAACCACCAAGGATACGGATACCCCGCCGAAAGCTCCGAAGAAGCCCCCTGCAAGGAGAAAAAGATGACCTGCAATGATTTTCTTGAGTCTCTGGGAGCGGATTACAAAAGGTTGAAGCTGCTTTCCGATAAAAACGGCGCTTTAGTCCTGCTTCTTCGTAACACCAGGCTTTCGAAGGACGTTATACTTAAAAAATACTCGTCTCCCGTTTTCGCCTACGACGAGCTTAAAGCTCTTCGCCACAGAAATCTGCCCGAGATATACGATACCTTTAATCTTGACGACGGACAGATAGTGCTTGAGGAGTATATAGAGGGAATAACCGTAGCGCAGGTCCTTGAAAGCGGAACCTATACCTACAGCGGTGCCAAAAGGGTACTTTGCGGGATATGCTCAGCTCTCGCGCCATTGCACAGGCGAGGCATCGTGCACAGAGATATTAAGGCTGAAAACGTTATTATTTCAAATGAGGGAAGGGCATATCTCATAGATTTCAACGCATCCCGCCACACCTCCGAGAAAAAAAGCTGTGATACGGTGTTTCTCGGCACAATAGGCTACGCCCCTCCTGAGCAGCTGGGTATTTCTCAAACCGACTGCCGCACGGACGTATACGCTCTCGGCGTGCTTCTTAACGTAATGCTCACGGGAGAGCACCCGAGCCGCCGCCTTGCAGGCGGAAAGGCGAAGCGTATCGTTTTAAAATGCACGTCGGTGTCCCCCGAAAAACGATTCAAAAACGTCGATAAGCTGATGAAAGCATTATAAAAGGAGTCTCGCAGTTTCCTGCAAGGCTCCTTTTTCCGCTTTCGGTTTGTCGGGGAGGGGGACGGGGACGGGAACGGGGACGCAAAACCTTTTTTGAAAAAAAGGTTCTGCACTCCAAAAAACTTTGAAAAAGGAGGGGTATATATAAGGATTGTCGGTATGTTAGTACTCACCCTATCGTAGGGGAGCGGCTTGCTGCTCCCGCCCATCTGCACGCGAACAAAACCTTCAAATTCGAGTTTATCGGGGAGATTGAAAATAGGCTCCCTCCGGGAGGGAGCTGTCACCGAAGGTGACTGAGGGAGAATTGCGTAACATAAAGCAAGTGCAAACTCCACGTTACGCAATTCTCCTTCCGTCTTTTT
>SVTD01000068.1 GCA_015063955.1 Oscillospiraceae bacterium
AACTCAAAAAACAGTTCGCGTGCAGATGTGGCAACCCTTCCGTCATCGGTGCCGAAGAAATACTAAAAATACTTATTCAGCTTGCACCGATGCCACCTCCCCTTCACACCTCCTTCGTCGGTGAGAAGTGGAGGCTTTAGTTAAGCGTAGCCGTTTATCAAAAGTGCAAACACACCGATAAACCCGAATTTATACCCATCCTTTTTCAAAGTTTTTTGGAGTGCAGAACCTTTTTTTCAAAAAAGGTTTTGCGTCAACTCCAGAAAAAAGGCAGTCGACGTGCGACTGCCTTTTTTATTCAGTTCACTCCGCGGCGGAGAAGCTCCAGGGCTTCTTTAAAGTTTTCGGGGAGGGGGGCGCTTACCGTTATCTTATCTCCGCTTCTCGGATGAACGAAGGTAAGCTCTCCCGCATGGAGCATCTGTCCCTTGAAAAGCTGTGGGTGGTGCTTTTCAAACTGAGTGGGATGGCCGTATACCGGGTCTCCCAGAATAGGGTGACCGATATGGGCAGTATGAACTCTTATCTGATGAGTTCTTCCCGTTTCCAGCTTCATTTTCGCAAAGGTATACTGGGAAAGCTCCTCCAAAGATTCGTAATGGGTGACGGCATTTCTTCCGCCCTTTACCACCGCCATCCTCTGCCTGTCACGGGGATGACGTGCTATGGGCGCATCGACGCATCCCTTTTTATCAAGATGCCCGCAGACTATTGCGTAGTACACTCTTGAAAGGGTATGATCCTCAAGCTGGGCTGCCAAGGATACGTGGGCGTTATTGTTTTTGGCAACCGCCAAAAGTCCACTCGTATCCCTGTCTATTCTGTGAACGATACCCGGTCTGATTACTCCGTTTATGTCGGAGAGACTGTCACCACAGTGATACATCAGGGCAGAAACGAGAGTGCCGGTGCTATGGCCGGGGGCAGGATGGACCACCATTCCCTGGGGCTTATTGATCACTATAACGTCCTCATCCTCATATACCACGTCAAGAGGGATATTTTCGGGGGCTACCTCGCACATTTCAGGCTCGGGGAGTTCTATCTCAACCACGTCGCCCTCTGCCATCTTATAGCTTTTCGACGCTTTTTTACCGTTTACGGTAACTGCACCCTTTTCTATCAGGCCGGATGCGGCGCTTCTTGTTACCTCTGCTGCCTTTGAAACGAAAACATCGGCTCTCTTGCCGATGTCTTCCTTTTCTGCTATAGCAGAAACTATATTGTTTTCAGTGCTCATTTTCTTCACTTTCGGGAATTTTATGCATCTGCCGAATTATCTTTGTCGTTTTCGGCACCTGCAGAATTCTTCTTTTCCTTTTCCGCCTTTGCTTCTCTGGGGAGCTCCACGAAAAGGAGATAGACGATAAGGGTTACGCAGCCGACGGTTATGAAGCAATCGGCAATATTGAATATGGGGAAATCCTCAAGATGAACGGAAAATCCCCCCTCAAAGCTTACAACGGGATACTGAACGAAATCCGCATCTATAAAGTCCACGACACCGGGACGGAAGGTGCGGTCGATCATATTGCCGATGCCGCCGCCGAGGATGGCTGCAAGGGGAGCCTTTATCCAGTAGCTTTTCGGCTTTTCCTTCCAAAGATAGAAAAGGATACCCGCAATAGCAAGGATCGATATTACCATAAACACCCATCTGTGGTTTGAAAGCATACCGAATGCCGCGCCCTTATTTTCGATATACGTGAGATTGAATACCCCGCGTATTACCTCTATAAGATGACCCTCCGGTATGGTGCTGACTACGATGATCTTTGATATCTGATCGAGAAGCACCACAAGGGCCGTTACTATAATACAAAATAACATATTACCCTCGCGGTCAGGAATCGCTTTCCTCATCGGAATTGACGAAATCGCTGAGGAACTTGAAGTAATCGGTTTCCTCCTCGGCGCTCATCTCAACCTCGAAGTCATCCTCCTCTTCCACGGGGGAGGGCTGCTCAGTCTCATCTGCGGAAAGGTCGAAGGTCTCTTCCTCCTCCTCGGTCTCTGCTTCCTCAAGCACCAGCTGGCTGTAGTCCTCGGACTCAGCGACTGCCTCTTCAGTTTCGAATACTATATCGTCCTCTTCTGCAGTCTCGCTGACTTCAAGAATAAAGTCCTCTGAAACGGGGGCCTTCTCCTCTTCCTTAAGCTCTGCGAAGATAGACTCCTCGGGGTAATCCACAAACTCGGGAACCCGGCACTCAGGTTCACCTGCCTCCTCAAAGGCATCTACGGCATCAGCTACGGCTGTATAATCGGGAGAATACTCAAAATCCTCCGCAGTTGCCGCAAGAGTATCGATCATTTCAATATGAGAGGAATAGAGCGCAAACATCTCATCCTTGAATGCGGCAACCTCCGCCTTCATACGGTCAACGGTTGCCATTCTCTCGGCGATCTTGAGATCAAGATCGGAGATGATCTCGCCGCAGCTCTCGCGGGTATTATCAAGAAGCTCGGCACTGCGGTCTCTTGCATCTGAGATCATATAAGCCGCCGCTCTCTTTGAATCTGCAATGTTCTGCTTGAGAGCGTTTTCCGTATCGGAAAAGCGGCGGATAAGGCGCTTCGCTGTGGCAAGCTTCTGCTCAAGCTCAGTATTCTGCGCCTGAAGGCGCTGATACTTGCTTATAAGATCCTCAATAAAGGTATCAACCTCTTCAATGCTATAGCCTTTTTTCTCAATTGAAAAGTTCATTATCTGCAGTTCCTTTCTGTCATTTGCAAGAGCGTCTCAGACGTATTTTCTTGCAAGGAGTCTGATCCTTCCCCTACGGGTCACATCACCCGCGCGGTCGATTATATACTTCCCGTGACCGCGGACGGAGATGATATCTCCCTCGTCCACTCTGCGGTCAGGCTCTTTTTCACAAAAATAATTCAAATCCACAAGTCCCTGTCCGACAAGGCTTGCAGCCTCATCACGGGAGACGTTACAAAGGGCGCGCACCACTCCGTCAAGACGAACGGATGCCACCGTCGTTGCGATCTCCTCAAAGCGGCGGCTCGGTGAAAAGTCCGCGTCTGTGGAGAGCCTTTCGCATCTTACGCTGTCCCTGCCTGCCATTCTCAGCTCCTCAAGAATAAAGGCGCATGCCTTATCCTCGCAAAAGATAACGGCACCTTCACCGTCGGGACAGATATCTCCGATAACGCTTCGGCGAAGGCCGAGACCCATAAGGGCACCCAGGTAATCTCTGTGGCTAAGGGATTCATAGCCGCTTTTTCTGACTCTTACGGCGCTTGTAAAATCCCCGAGCAGCTCCTCCACTCCGCACTCCGAAAGGGCGCGGATGAAATGCTCCTCCCTCTCCCTTGAATATAGGGTATGGGAGGTGGTATCAACAGGGATCCACGACGGAAGAAATATTGCTCTTCTGCGCTCGGCACCGATATAGCCGCCCCAGAAGAAAATCCTGCCTGCCGCCCCTATCCTTTCCATTTCAAGAAAGACGAGCCTCTGCTCTCTTGGGGATAAAAAAGATAATGCGACCGCATTCTTCTCGCTTCGTTCGGAAAGTTCCGTAGCTCTTGAGATCAGCAGTCGCTCTTCGTCAGTACAGAGGAAGCCCCCTGCGGTTTCCTTATTATTCATAGCTAAGTTTATACACAAGATTCCGCCCCGCAAAAGCGAGGCGGAGACTATGTATTAAGATCAATACTCGCCGAAATCGTCAACAACAGGAGCAGGAGCAGGCTCGGGCTCGGGAGCCTTTCTGGATGTGAGCTTTGCATCACCTACGTTAACGTTGCTGGGTGTGATAACATATGCGTTGGACGCGATCTTCTTGAGAGATCCGTCGATGGAATATGCAACACCGGAAAGGAAGTCGATAAGACGGCGGGATGTTTCCTTGTTTGTATTCTCAAGGTTGAGAACAACGGTTCTTCTGGAAATGAGGTGGTCAGCGATCTGAGCAACGCTGTCAAAGGACTCAGGCTTTACTACCTTCATCTCAAGAGCGCTTCCGGAAGAGCCGGAAAGGCTGATGCCTGCGCCTGCCATAGAGGGCTGAGCGCTCATGCCTGCATCTGTATCCTCGGTCTCGTCATAGCTGCCGAAGGTATCGGAATAGTATCCGTCATCTGCATATGCATCATCATACTCGGACTGATCCTGTGCTGCGGCGCCTGCCATTCTTTTTTTGATATTATCTACGATTCCCATTTTCATGTTCCTCCAAAATTAAGTTCGTTTTTGTATTACTTTGTCGGGTATATCCTTCTGCCGAATATGGAGCTGCCCACGCGGACCATCGTGGCACCCTCCTCGATGGCAGCCTCAAAGCTGTCGCTCATACCCATAGATAATACAGACTCTATTTTATTATGCCTTTTATTTCGCAAAAAGTCAAGATATATCGCATATGTTTTCTCAAAATATTTTTTATATTCGTCCGCGGTTTCACAAACGGGGGCCATAGTCATAAGACCTGCCACCTCGATACCCTCGATCTCCTCGAGCATAGCGGCAAACTCAAGGCACTCTTCGGGAAGGACTCCGCTCTTATTCTCCTCCCTGCCTATATTGACCTCGCAAAGGACCTTTGTTGTTACCCCTGCCTCAAGGCTTCTTTTGGCGATCTCATTTGCAAGACGAAGAGAATCGCAGGATTGGATCATATCCACCTTGCCCACGATGCTTTTTACCTTATTAGTCTGGAGATGACCGATAAGATGGAGGGGGACCGTATCGCGAAGAGCGTCATATTTTGAGAGAAACTCCTGCACCTTATTCTCGCCGACGGCGGGAAGGCCAAGCTCGTTGATGGCAAAGAGTATCTCCTCTGCAGGAACGGTCTTGGTTGCCGCAAGGAGGGTGACCTCGCCGCCTGCGTTTCTTTTCGCCTTTGCCGCCTCGATCTTCTCCATTACTATCTCATAATTTTCGCGTATTATCTGTTCTCTGAGCTTATCCATATTAATACCTCTTTATCAGTCTCCGATGATCCTGCCCTCGTAAAGTCCCTTACCCTCAACGATTATGATGTCGTGAAGACGCAGGGAGGGAGTTTCCTTCGGCTTTTCATTTTCATCATCGGTGCCTTCCTCCCCACCGACGGACGGTGTCTCGGGGAGCTTTACGATGTAGCTGTTATCCGCCGTGTAAAGTATCTCTACCTTTCTGAAGGACACAGTAGAAACGTCAAGAATATAGACTCCCGTCTCGCCGTTTACCATACGGACGGCGCTTGCGGGGACTCTCAGCCCCGAATATTCCTTCTTTACTATCTCAACGTCCTGAGTACGGAGATAGTCAAAATCCTCAGGCATTACGTTTGTGGAAAGGATCAGCGCCGTGCCCTCCTTATCGTAGAGGACGGTGTCAACGTCCATTTCCAGCACAAGCTCCGTGTTTTTGAATTTAACGGTGCACTCCGAGCCCTGCTTATAGGTGTTTTTTTCGGATTCGTCTATCATACAAACGAGATACCAGCGGCTCTCGGTAACGGTCTTTCCGCCGCCGGACTTCTTTGCGGGCTCGCTTTTGAGAAGCTCTCTCAGCTCGGAAATGCCTATATCGGAGAGAAGCTCTGCAGAAAAGACCTCCTCGTAGCCGTCAGTCTCCGAGTAATAATAGCCGCTGACCGGGGTATGTACCGTTCCAAGCATTGAGCCGAGAGACTGAATCAGCGTGCTCTTCTCAGCCTCCAGCTCCTTTATCTCGTTTCCGGGATCGGAATAGCCGCCCGTAAGCACGGTGCGCTCTCCCACTGCCGAAACGAGAGACTGTCTGAGCTCCACGGCATCTCCTGCGCTTCCCGTATCGCAAAGTCCCCTTATATCGGAAAGGATGGAGCCGATCTCAGCATCTATACCCTGAGTATCCTTGAGGCTCACGTTCTCCGTATCGGAATAGCGGGAAAGAAGCTCTATCTGCTTTTCGATCTGGGCGATCTTTGCAACGGTATCGGGAGAGAAATCCGAATACATTTTCGCAACGGCTCCGCCCTTTCTGATGTGCTCGCCCTCTGATACCGTGGGCACCACGCTTTGGGCGCTTGCCGAGCCCTCTATGGGTGACTCGGTGCGGAAGATATAGCCCTCGGTCTTTATAGTCTCCTGGTAGGTCTGTCGGGTAGCTGCCTCGGTTTCTATCTCTTTCGTAAAGGAGTGCCATATATGATAGCCGAAATAGAACACCAGTCCCACGCACAAAAGAGTGCAAAGGACGAATATTCCGACTTTTTTCAGATATTCGGTATCCATTAAGTTCCTCCTTAGGATCAATTCTCCGTTTTCACTGTTTCAGGTGCAATATTTGCAACCTGCCATACTGTCAGTATGCCTTTATTCTCCTGGATAGATATTCTCACCACGTCGTCGTAAAGCAGCACGCGTGCATACCATCCCTGATTGTCGGTGCATCGGAACATATATGCGTTCAGACCGTCTTCACCCACAAGCTCGTAATGCTCAAATTCCGAGTACTTGTTGTTATCGACGTTAAGCCAGCTCAATACCATCTCATCCTCTGAGTATTCCGAAATACGAACCGTACCCCAGTCTCCCGTAAGATCAACGTCATCAAGATAGTACTGCTCTGCCTCCGTCTCTCTTATTTTACCCGCCGTCGGATTGCAGGCAGACAACAAAACGACTGCAATAGCGGCAATAAACAATAGAATTCTTTTTTTCATAACATTAATTACAGTATAAATATCAAGTCATCAAAGAACTGTGATCTCTGCGGTCTCCAGCCTGTCTGCAAGCCTTCCCTCAAGGGTGCGGCAGGTAAATACAAGGGACTGGGTCTTGCTCCCTGCAAGCATCGAAAGTATGCCCGAAAGTCTCGACTCATCTATCCTCGCAAAGCTCTCGTCATATACGAGGGGCGGTGTATCGGAAGCAAAGAGCACCGTGGCAAGAGCGCATCTGAAGCTGATATAAGCCGCGTCTGCGGTTCCTGCGGAAAGATAGGATATATCTCTCCTTCTGTCATCCTGAATAAATTCAAGAGAAAGGTCTCTGTCGGAGGTAAGCGTGGTGTACTTCCCTTCCGTGAAGCCGCCCATGAGGACGTTTGCCTCCTCGATAACGCGGGGCATAAGGGACTGGCGCATAGACTCGCCTGCCGAAAGGAGCGCCGACGTTGCAGCCTCGATTCCCGCAAGGCTCTTCTGCATACGGTCAAGCTCTCTCATACAGTTATCAAGCTGTGCTGAGAGAACTGCAGTATCTCCCGTAGTTGCCTTGACTCGCGCAAGGTTTGAATCAACCTCGCCCTTCTGGGCGATCAGACCGGGGAGAGCGCTCTCGGCAAAATTCTTTTTGCTTATCGCCATGGCCGCATCCTTGGTCGTAAAGGCGGCGCTTATCCTGCCTGCCTCAGTTTCCATGAACTCTCTGTAAGCCTCGGCAACCGCCGCTCCTCCGTCAAAGGAAAGAACGTCGGAATATCCTCTCAGCTCGCCTCTTGCCATTGCAAGAGACGCGCCAAGCTCTTCCTTCCTTTTTGAAAGCTCTGCCGCTACGGCAAGTGCCTCTGCGGTCATAGTATCCGTATCGGGGATATCCTCGGGAACGAAGTCACTTAGGCACTGTCGGAGAAGTGCGATAACGCTGTCTCTCTCCTTCTCGCAGGTGCTTATCTCGTGGCAACGCTTGGAATGCTCGTCGTAGGCTCTGTTATACGCCTCGGCGCGGTCAAAGCGGCGCTCAGCCTCCTTTTCAAGGCCGTCAGTATTGCGAACGCCCCATTCCTTCAGCACCCGATTGAGCTTTACGGCATTAACTGTCATACATATAAGAAAAGCCACAGCCGCAACGAAAAGAAATGCTCCCGTGCCCAACAGCGCAAAGAACACAGCCTGTCCCGCAGCCTCTCTGAGGAAAAACGCTCCTGCCACGAGGGCTGCCGAAAGAGTGAGCATTACCGCAAAGAGAACGGCAAAGACGCCGACGGACTTTTTTGATTTGTTTGCCTGAGCAATATCGGTCTCGGCAGAAAGGATCTCCTCATCACTCATACGGTCAAAAACGTCAGGCTCGTCACCAAGGCTTCTGCGAAGACCGCGGAGTCTGTTCTCGATTCCCGAAAGCTTTGCCGAAAGTGCGTTGATCTTTCCCGTTTTCTCAGGGATGTTTCCGTATTTCTCAAGGGCAGAAAGCTCTCCCTCAATATCGGCGATACGAGCCTCAAGCTCTCTTGCCTTTGCAAGGCGTCTTCCCGCCTCGACCTTTTTATAGGCACGGCAAAGGCCGTCGTATTTATTCTTTTCACGGGTACGCTTTTCGATGAGATCGGAAAGCTTCGCCGCCTCGTTTTCATAGGCGATAAGAGCGGCATTACCCTCCTTTGCCTCCTCAAGCTTTGAGGCAAGACGGGCCTTTTCCTGCATAAGAAGCTGGATCTTTCCGCCGGAGCCCTTTTTCGGCATCAGCGCCTTTCTCGTTTTCTCAAGGCGGTCGACGGCGCGCTTTATGCTGACGCTCTCGTCACCGGAAAGGAGAATATTTTCAATAGCCCCAGCCATTCCGTCGCCGTCGATGGAAACGCTTCCCATCTGGCGAACGAATACCGTGTTCACGAACATCTGCTCGTCCACCCCGAGGATGCATTCGCCGGGCACCTTGCCCTTGAAGACTCTCTCTCCGGAATAGAGATCGATGACCTCAAGACGCTCGGCGGGCTTTGCATCGTCAAAGACCGTAAGAGCTCTCGTTATACGGAACTCGCCCTTTGCCGTTACAACGGTGAGAGTTCCCGCAGCCTTTCCCGTATCCCAGGGAACGTATTTCTGCCGCTCGGACATCTCCCCGTCCGACGTTCTGCCGGAAAGACCGTAAAACATAAATTTTATAAACATACAAAGAGTGCTTTTTCCCGATTCGTTTGCGCCCTCAATTATGTTGAGGCTTCGAGAAAAGCTGAACTCCCTGTCCTTCATTCCTGCGAAGGCTTCGATATATAAGGATTTTATATACATATTTTCACCAAATCAAATGTCTGATATATCTTCTCCCGCCAGAGCCGCAAGACCGTAGCGGAGGGCAAGAGCCGCAGTTCTTCTCTCCTCTGCATCCTCGCTCTCAAGTCCGGGGAGGAGGGTGCGGTAAAGCTCACCCCTGATGCCCCTGTCGGAAACGAGAAGCTCTGCATTCCAGGTGGGAGAGGTGGCATCCTCAATTTCAAGATGGAAAAGACCTCTGGTGTTTTCAGAAAGCGCCTCGGTGTTGATAACGAGGGAGGGGGATACGCTTCCCGAAAGGACTATGCGAACAAGGCTTTCCTCACCTGCGCCTATCTCCTCAATGCAGGAATCGACGGCAGCGCCCAGCGTCGTCATATCCGCAGCGCCGTCAACGTTCAGCTCACAGGTAAGATATACTCTTTTTGAAAAACGGACGAACTCTGTTTTTGCAAATCCCTTTTCAACGTCAACTATAAGGGCACCCTTTTCGCCGCACTCGCCGAAATCTCTTCCCTCGGGACAGCCGCAGTATGCGCCGAGATCCTTGAGAATGCTCTCCGTTGCAACGGGAGTGTGAACGTGGCCGAGAGCCGCATAATCTGCACCGAAGGCACGAAGAACTGCATGGGGCAAGGGTGCGTATTTGCTGATGGGCGAAGTTACGTCACCGTGGGCAACGAGAAGATTTATGCGCTCAGGATTTCCGACCGAGCCCGAAAGACGGCATTCCGTTTCGTAGGCTGAGGTAAAGGCATAGCCGTAAACGTCACAACCAAGGCTTTCAAAGGAGAAGCAGGATGTCTCGTTATCCTTAAAAATATGTACGTTGTCGGAAAAGACCGTCTTTTCCCAAACGCTGCCCGCCGTATAAGGATCGTGGTTTCCGGGAGCGATGACTACGGGGCAGGAAAGAGCGGAAAACTCGCGGATAAGAAGAGAAACCGTCTCTCTTGTGATAAAGGCGGAATCAAAAAGGTCACCGGAAATGACCACCATATCCACGCCGACGTCTCCTGCATAGCGCATCATACGGGAAAAGGTCTCCCTCAGCTCCCTGCGGCGCCTCTCGGCACGGCTGATATCAAGACCGGCAAAAGGGCTGTCCAGATGCAGGTCCCCCGTGTGCAGTATTTTCATAAGGCTCTCCTTTACAAGACTTAGTTATAATATTATGTAATTATAACATATATTGCGTTCCATTTCAACCGATTTGAGAAAAAGCCCCACAGATAAATTCAGGGTTTGTCGGGGAGAACGGGGACGCAAAACCTTTTTTGACTTGAATTTACAATGTAAGTGCAACAGAATAAAAAAAGGAGTGACACAAAGGGAAAATCCTGTATAATGGTGTTTGCGGACAACCTAAACAGGAGGAGACCAA
>SVTD01000005.1:0-25926 GCA_015063955.1 Oscillospiraceae bacterium
GTAAACACTTCAATGTTGCTTCTTCACACGTTGCTAAAAAACTCGTTCGCGTTATCTTCTCTTTAACCAAATCCAACACTTCTTTTATCGACCTTTTTTCGGCTTGACTTTTCATAGTTGGTCTACGGTAAAGCAAGTGTGAACACACCGATAAACCCGAATTTATACCCATCCCCTTTTTCAAAGTTTTTTGGAGTGCAGAACCTTTTTTTCAAAAAAGGTTTTGCGCCCCCCGTTCCTTCTCCCCGACAAGCCTGTATTTAAAAATGATTCATATACTTTCGCCCATATAGACCGGATAGACAATACACAGATCATCCGACCGTGGTCCTCCTTATTTTTCCCTTAATTCCATAAAGTGATGGTACCAAATCCAGCTCCTTCGGATTATAATAATAGTAACACAAGTAAAAAGGAGTCCATTATGGAGGTAATCGAAATTGGTGCAACACAGCTGATATTTCTCCTTGACCAAAAGGAGATGGTCAAATACAATATTAACTCAACAGAGGGCTCGCCCCGTATGAAGGAAGGGTTCCAACGGCTTATCTGTGACCACGGCGTCAGTCACGATTTTCTCTCCCACGTGCTTGTGCAGATTTTTGATTCGAAAAGCGGAGGCTGCGAAATGTTCGTGACAAAGCTGCCCTGCAGGCAAGACTTGAACGGCAATGCAGAGGAGCAGGTCAATAAATTCGTTTACATATTCCCTGACGTGGATTGTCTCACCTCGGCGTGCAAGATGCTTTACGATATCCCCCTCAGAGGCGGAAGCGCATATTATGACAAGGCCGGGGGGAAATACTATCTCGTTCTTAACGGAGATATACCTTATATATCTGAATTCAGAGCAAAGCGATGTAATGATCCGGCAGAAGAATATCTTTGCGAATACTGCAAAATGATCTCAGATAAGGCAGTTGAAAGGCTATCCTCACTGGCATGATAAAAAAGCGGAACGACAATAATCCCGTTCCGCTTTAATATTTTGTACATATTTGACATTTACAACATTTTTTTCTTGTGCTATACTTTTCTTGTATTTCAGAAAGTAAGGAGATATAGCTGTGAAAAAATTTTATCTCAAGCCAAAGCTTTTTTCTACAATCAAAAACTATTCCGCTTCTCAGCTTTTAAAAGACTGCATTGCAGGCATCATAGTTGCAATTATCGCACTTCCCTTATCCATTGCCCTCGCCCTTGCATCCGGCGTTGAACCTGTTTGCGGTATCTATACGGCAATTGCCGCAGGCTTTGTCGTTTCCTTCCTGGGAGGAAGCCGCGTGCAGATCGCAGGCCCCACGGCCGCCTTTGCCACCATCGTTGCGGGAATCGTTGCAACTCAGGGAATGGACGGTCTGTTTATTGCCACCATTCTTGCAGGAATCATGCTCATACTTATGGGTATATTCAAGTTCGGCGCACTTATTAAATTCGTTCCTTATACTATTACTACAGGCTTTACGGCAGGTATTGCGGTTACTATCCTTCTCGGTCAGATCAAGGACTTTCTCGGCCTTACCTATGCCGAAGGCGTAAAGCCCGTTGAAACGTTTGAAAAGATCGAAGCTAATATCCATGCCATCGGCACCTTCTCCTGGCAGGCGCTGGTCGTAGGCGCTGTCTGCCTTGCTATCCTAATTATCTACCCAAAGCTTGAAAAAAGAGTTCCCCCTTCCCTTATCGCTGTAGTTGTGGGCGCGCTTATGGTTGCCTTCATTCCCGGCTTTGAGGAGGGCGTATTCACAATCGGCGATCTTTATACCATCCCCGCAGGTCTTCCCAAGGTTGATTTTTCAGGTATGGACCTAAGCCTTGCAAAGATCACCGCAGTTCTCCCCGATGCATTCACAATTGCAATTCTTGCGGCTATCGAGTCCCTTCTCTCCTGCGTTGTAGCAGACAGTATGGTAAACTCCCGCCACAACTCCAACACCGAGCTTGTAGCTCAGGGTGTGGGTAACATTGCATCCGTTCTCTTCGGAGGCATCCCCGCAACGGGCGCTATCGCAAGAACTGCCGCAAATGCAAAGAACGGCGGACGCACACCGGTTGCAGGCATGGTTCACGCCGTGGTTCTTCTCCTTGTTCTTCTCTTCCTTATGCCCTATGCTGCACTTATCCCTATGCCCGCCATCGCCGCTATCCTCTTTATGGTAGCTTATAATATGAGCGAATGGAAGCGCTTTGTAAGAGTATTAAGGACTGCACCCAAGAGTGATATTATTATAATGGTAACCACCTTTGTTCTCACCGTTGTGTTTGACCTTGTTATTGCAATTGAAGTGGGAATGGTTCTTGCCGCTATGCTCTTTATGAAGCGTATGAGCGAGGAAAGCGCAGTTGTGGGCTGGAAATACGTTGACCCCGAAAACGATAAGGACAGCCTCGACCTCAAGAACGTTCCCAAGGACGTACGCGTTTACGAGGTTTCAGGCCCCCTCTTCTTCGGAGATGCCGATAAGATCCTTTCAATCACTCTAAAGGATTATACCCGTTGCCTCATCCTCCGTATGAGAGGTGTACCCTCCATCGATGCTACGGCAATGAACGCCCTCGAGGATCTTCATAAGATATGTAAAGAGAAAAACGTCCGCCTTATCCTCTCCCACGTTAACCCTCAGCCTATGAAGGTTATGAAAAAATCAGGCTTCTATAAGACGGTGGGCGCAGAGAACTTCTGCGATCACATAGACTCCGCCCTTGAGCTTTCCAAGAGATAATCCTCCGAGATGAGATGATTATTGTTAAATTTTCAAGAACTACTTGAAAAGCCGGAAAAATTACTATATAATAGTCAAGTAATACTTTTTGGAGGATCAAAAATGAATCATATCTATTCTGTTCTTGCAGATGCAGCTGCTGAAAATCCCGGCGGAATCATGGGCTTCCTCAGCGGCAGCGGCAGCTATATCATTATGATCGTCGGCCTTATTCTCGTTTTCTACTTCCTTATGTACAGACCCCAGAAGAAGCAGGAAAAAGAGGCTCAGGAGATGAAGAACAACCTTGCCGTAGGCGATGAGATCACAACGATCGGCGGCATTATCGGTGAGATCGTTTCCATCAAGGACGAGACCTGCGTTATCGAAACAACAAAGGATAAGTGCAAGATCCGCATTCTCAAGAGCGCTATCAGCCGTGTTGATATTCACGCAAGCGAAAAGAAGTAATGCATAATTAAAGGACCTTCGGAGTATCTATTAACAAAGATACTTCGGAGGTTTTTTATGTTTAATGAAGAAAACGGCTTTAAGTCACGTATTGCGGGTACCCTTTTCGGCGCCTGCGCACCTATAATCCTGTCTGTGATACTGATTCCCATCGCCTCTCTCATCCTGTATTACAATCCCGATCCCGACAGGCTCATACTTCCTGTGACCCTTGCTATTTTATATTCCGGCTCAATTTCAGGCGGATATATTGCAAAGCTTTTAACTAAAAGCTTTGTGTCATCCATAGCCTCCGGTGCGGCTGTCACTGCACTTATACTTATCATATCAACCGTTATCGGAGGTGACAGCGCAATGTCCCCTGCGGGCTATGTCATAGCTTTTGTAATGATCATTCCTGCCTTTATCGCAGGTGCACTTATAAGACAGATTACAGAAAGCAAACGTCCTCGCAGAAACAGAAGGCGCTCAAGAAAATAGCCTCGGCGGGCATGAATTTGTATTACTTGTGTGGACAAAATCGGGAAAATATGATATAATGTCTCGATTAATGAAACGAGGTTTACATAATGCCCGACGCAAATATTGAATTTCAGTACAATTTACTTAAAAGAAAGCTTTTCGATAAATACTATTCAAAGCTCAACGACGTTCAGCGTGAATGCGTTTATACCATCAACGGCCCCCTTATGATCCTTGCAGGCGCGGGAAGCGGCAAGACCACCGTTCTCGTAAACCGTCTTACGTACATAGTTCGCTACGGTGATGCCTACAAGAATGACTGGGTGCCCGACGATATTACAAATGACGATCTTATGGATATGCAGAAAGCCTACGATACACTCTCCCGAGACGAGCTTGGCGCATACCTTGAGAGATTCCGCATTATGCCCCCTCCCGCCTGGGCAGTTCTTGCCGTTACCTTTACAAATAAGGCGGCAGGAGAGATAAAGGAGCGAGTATCTGCTTGCTTTGGCGAGGACTCTACTGAGGGAGATGAAATGTGGACAGGCACATTCCACTCCGTTTGTATGCGAATCCTTCGCCGCTGGGGCGACCTTCTCGGCTACGAAAAGGGCTTCGGCATCACCGATACGGACGATGCGAAAAAGCTCATTACGGAGTGTATGAAAACTCTGAATATCGACACTAAAAATATGCCCGTCAAGTCTGTAATGGCTCAGATCAGCAACGCAAAGAACCACCTTATGGATCCCGATGAGTTTGCAAAGGAATTTGCAGGGGATTTCAGGATGAAGAAGATCGCACAGATCTATAAGCTTTATCAGACCCGTCTCAAGTCCTCAAATCTTGTGGACTTTGATGACATAATTATGCAGACCGTTATCCTTCTCGAGAGATTCGAGGAGGTCAGAAACAACCTGCAGAACCGTTTCAGATTCATTTCCATCGACGAGTATCAGGATACGAACCACGCTCAGTTCCGTCTCGTTTCCCTTCTTGCAGGATTTTATAAAAATCTGATGGTAGTAGGTGACGACGACCAGTCCATCTACAAGTTCCGCGGAGCTACCATTGAAAACATCCTTACCTTTGACGAGACCTACCCCGAGGCAAAGGTCATCCGCCTTGAGCAGAACTACCGCTCAACGAAGACAATCCTTGACGCGGCAAACGCAGTTATCGCAAAGAACAAGGAGCGTAAGGGCAAAAAGCTGTGGACCGACGGCGACAAGGGCGAGCTTATCAAATCCGTAAAGCTCCGGAATCAGCTTGACGAGGCAAAATATATATCCGATACCGTTGCAACCCTCCACGAGGACGGCGAGGAATTCCGCAATTTTGCAGTTCTTTACCGAACAAACGCTATGTCCCGAGCTGTGGAGCAGGCACTTGCCAAATCAGGTATTCCCTACAGAATGCTGGGCTCTCTCCGATTCTTTGACAGAGCGGAGATCAAGGATATTCTTGCATATCTTTGCGTTATTAATAACCCCGGCGACAGCGTTCGACTTCGCCGTATCATCAATATGCCAAAGCGCGGAATCGGTGATAAATCCATTACCGTGGCGCAAGAGCTTGCAGACGTTGAAAACACTACTCTTCTCAATATTATGAGAAACGCGGCAAGCTATAAGGCAATCCCCACGGCGGCATCAGTTTCCATGATGGCTCTTGCCGAGCTTATCGATAACCTTCGAGCTGAAAGCGCCGATATGAAGATCTCCACTCTTATCGAAACAATTTCCGTTAAGACCGGCTATCAGGCGATGCTCGTTGCCGCAGGAGAGGCGGAAAAGGACAGACTTGAGAATATCGGAGAGCTTGTTTCCACAGCGGCTCAGTACGAGGAAAACACGGATAACCCCTCTATCTCCGAGTTTCTCGAGGACGTTGCTCTCGTTACGGACATTGACCGCTACGACGATACTGCGGATGCGGTGGTGCTTATGACTATCCACGCCGCAAAGGGTCTTGAATTTAAAAACGTATTTCTCCCCGGCTGGGAGGAGGGCATCTTCCCCGGATTCCAGTCTATAATGAACCCCGAGGAGATCGAGGAGGAGCGCCGCCTTGCCTACGTTGCAATGACGAGAGCTGAAAAGCGCCTTTATATCACCCACGTTCATCAGCGTATGCTCAACGGCTCAACTCTTTACAATCAGGAATCGAGATTCCTCAGAGAGGTTCCCGAATGGCTCTGCGAGGAAAAGGATACTACTCAAAGCTCCTTTGGCTCGTCCTACGGATCCTCCTACGGTGCGTCCGATGAGTATTCCTACGGAAAGAAAATGCCCGCAAGAGCAGGAAGCACACCCATATACAACCATTCCGCCCCCGGCGCAGGCTGGGGCACGGGAGAGGAGCGCGCCGCATATACGGGTAACGTTCCAAAGGCTCCCCGTCAGTCTACCCTTCCCAAGGTTGGAGGCATAGGCACCTCCCCCGCACCCAAGAAAGCACCTATCGAAAGCTTTGACAAGGGCGACCGCGTCCGCCATACAACCTTTGGCGTCGGCGTTATCACCGATGTAAAGCCCATGGGCGGCGACGTGCTCTACCAGATCGACTTCGAAAAGGTCGGCACAAAGAAGCTTATGGCTTCCTTTGCGAGGTTGAAGAAGGAATAAACAAAAAAGGAACCGAGTTTCGGTTCCTTTTTTGTTATAAGCTGTTAATATCAACAACGTTCACGTCCTCGCACTCGCGGCCGAGGAAGGTCTTTGCAACTGCTTTAAAATTCTGTCCCTTATCGCTGACAAAGAACTGCGTACCGCCCTCACCGTCGGAGAGCTTTTCGTCCTTTGCAAGGATACCGGCCGCCGCCTTTGCCGCCGCCGCTCCTGCTGAAATGAGAGCTACGTCCTTGCCGAGATACGCCGCAATATGAGGCACAAGAAGGGGAAAATGTGTGCATCCGAGAATAAGGGTATCTATTCCCTGCTCCTTCAAGGGCTCAAGATATCTTTCAACGGCCAGAGCCGCTATCCTATCGTCCTCTCCTATCCAGCCGTTTTCAACGAGAGGAACGAGCATGGGGCACTCCTGCCCGAAAACCTCAGCCTCGGGAAGAAGAGCCTCGATAACCTTTGCATATGAGCCTGATTTCACCGTTGCCGCAGTACCGATAATTCCGATTTTTTTGTTTCTCGTTGCCGCCACAGCCTCTCTTGCGGTAGGCTCAACAACGTCAACTGCGGGCACCGCTCTTGAGTGGATTATATCGCCTGCAACGGAGCTGACGGTTCCGCAGGCGGCAATTATCATTTTAACGTCGAATCGCTCGAGAAAGGCACAGTCATCCTCTGTATAGCGGCGGATAACGTCCCGACCGCGTGTACCGTAGGGCACTCTGCCCGTATCTCCGAAATATACGATTTTCTCACCGGGAAGAATAGCCTCAAGCTCTCGCACCGCCGTAAGGCCGCCAAGTCCCGAATCAAAAACTCCGATAGGTCTTTTATTCATACAAGCTCCGATTACATTTATTCTTTTATTATTATAAATGAAACGGCGCCGAATGTCAACCGAAAAGCCAAAAGCAGGTAAAAGCAGGATAAAATCAGCATAATTTACATATTGTTTACATTTAAACTTTTTGTAAACTTTAAGATAACAATCTGAAAATTGAGACGATTTTTTGAAATATTTTCCCAAAAATCCCTTATTATGCTTGACATTTCACAAGATTAGTATATAATATTAGATTGCAACAATTTGTTTTTTCAGCAAATGTATTATATTATTTTGAAAGAAATGCTGCTCCCGAGCCCTGCTTTTCCGACAGAAAAAGCGCCTTCGGGCCGTTTGCCGGGGAGCCCTTCTTTCAAGTAGATTGGAGTGATAACTCGATGGTCAAACCCGTTACAGTGGGCAAAAAAACGAGAATGAGTTTCTCGAAGATCAATGAGGCGATCGGTCTTCCTAACCTGATCGAAATCCAGAAGGATTCGTTCAACTGGTTTATGGAAACAGGTCTTATGGAGGTGCTCAAGGACGTATCCCCCATCACCGACTACACCGGAAACCTTTTCATTGAGTTCGTCGGCTATTCTTTCGATCAGGAGCCCAAGTACTCCGTTGAGGAGTGCAAGGAGCGCGATGCAAACTACGCAGCTCCCCTCAAGGTCTCCGTTCGTCTCACCAACAGACTTACAGGTGAGGTAAAGCAGTCCGACATCTTTATGGGCGATTTCCCCATCATGACGTCTACCGGTACCTTCGTTATCAACGGTGCCGAGCGTGTCATCGTATCCCAGATCGTAAGATCCCCCGGAATCTATTACGACAGCGCAATAGATAAGTCCGGTAAAAAGACATTCTCCGCAACGGTAATTCCCTACCGCGGCGCATGGCTTGAATATGAAACAGACGCAAACGACGTATTCTACGTTCGTATCGATAAAAACCGTAAGCTCCCCATCACCGTTCTTATCCGTGCTCTCGGTATTGAGACTCCCGCACAGATCAAGGAATACTTCGGCGATGAGGTAAAGCTTTCCGCTACTCTCGAAAAGGATGATTGCGAGCGCCTTGCAGTTGAAGCAAACTCCTCCATCCGCGACGAGGCTCTCAAGGAGATCTACAAGAAGCTCCGTCCCGGTGAGCCTGCAATCGTAGAGAGTGCCGAGATCCTTATCAACGGTCTTCTCTTCGATCCCAAGAGATACGACCTCTACCCTGTAGGCAGATATAAGTACGATAAGAAGCTCAGCCTCGGTAGCCGTATCGGCGGCTATGCTCTTTCCCGCCCCGTTGCAAATCCCCTTACGGGCGAGATCCTCTTTGACGAGGGCCACCTCCTTACAAAAGATGATGCAATGGCAATCGAGCACGCCTGCGTTCATACCGTATACCTCCGCCTTGAAAACGGCAGCGAGGTAAAGGTCTTCTCCAACGGCGCAGTTTATCCTGCTGACGTTATCGGCACAGACCTTACGGATATCGGTATCGACGAGAAGGTACGCTACTCCGTTCTCTCCGAGATCTGCGAGGAGGCGGGCGGCGATATCGACGAGATCAAGGAGGCTTGTATCCGTCGTAAGGCCGAGCTCTGCCCCACACACATCACACCTGAGGATATCCTTTCCTCCATCAACTATCTCCTCTGCCTTTCCCACGGAATCGGCTCCTGCGACGATATCGACCACCTCGGCAACAGACGTCTGCGCTGCGTAGGTGAGCTTCTCCAGAACCAGCTCCGTATCGGTCTCTCCAGAATGGATAAGATCGTCAAGGAAAGAATGAACATCCAGGACAACGAGAGCCTTACACCTCAGAACCTCATCAATATCCGTCCCATCGTAACGGCTATCCGTGAGTTCTTCGGTTCATCTCCTCTCTCCCAGTTCATGGACCAGGCTAACCCCCTTGCAGAGCTTACTCACAAGCGCCGTATCTCCGCTCTCGGTCCCGGAGGTCTCTCCCGTGACCGTGCGTCCTTCGACGTTCGTGACGTTCACTATACTCATTACGGCCGTATGTGTCCTATCGAGACTCCCGAAGGTCCTAACATCGGTCTTATCTCCTATCTTTCCACCTACGCTAAGATCTCCAAGTACGGCTTCATCGAAGCTCCTTACCTTCGCGTAGATAAGGAAACAGGCGTCGTAACAAACGAAGTAGTTTATATGACTGCTGACGTTGAGGACAATTACATCGTAGCTCAGGCAAACGAGCCCCTCGATGAAAACAGACGCTTCAAGAACCGCAAGGTCGCAGCCCGCGATAAGGCTGAGATCATTGAGATCGACGCATCCGAAGTTGACTTTATGGACGTTTCCCCCAAGATGGTGGTATCTGTTGCAACAGCATCCATCCCCTTCCTTGAGAACGACGACAACTCCCGTGCGCTCATGGGTTCAAACATGCAGAAGCAGGCAGTTCCCCTTATGATCACCGAATCTCCTATCGTAGGAACAGGTATGGAGCATAAGGCAGCAGTCGACTCCGGTGTTTGTATCGTTTCCGAAATTTCCGGCTACATTGACAGCGTTGACGCTTCAACCATCACAGTTCGCGGTGATGACGGCCAGAAGAAGACATACCATCTCGTAAAATTCAAGAGAAGTAACCAGTCCACCTGCGTAAACCAGATGCCCATCGTTTCCGTAGGCGAGAGAGTCGAGGCAGGTCAGGTACTTGCTGACGGCCCCGCAACAGCAGACGGAGAGATCGCTCTCGGTAAGAACGCTCTCATCGGATTTATGACCTGGGAGGGTTATAACTACGAGGACGCGGTACTTCTTAACGAAAGACTTGTACGTGACGACGTTTACACCTCTATCCACATCGAGGAGTATTCTCACGAGGCAAGAGATACAAAGCTCGGCGCCGAGGAGATCACAAGAGAGATCCCCAACGTAGGCGACGACGCTCTCAAGGATCTTGACGCTGACGGCGTTATCAAGATCGGTACCGAGGTAAGAGCCGGCGATATTCTCGTAGGTAAGGTAACACCTAAGGGTGAAACTGAGCTTACAGCAGAGGAGCGCCTCCTCAGAGCTATCTTCGGTGAAAAGAGCCGCGAGGTCAGAGATACATCTCTCAGAGTTCCCCACGGTCAGAACGGTATCGTTATTGACGTTAAGGTGTTCTCCCGTGAAAAGGGCGACGATACACTCGCTCCCGGCGTAAACAAGGTAATCAGAGTATATATCGCTCAGAAGCGTAAGATCTCCGTAGGTGACAAGATGGCGGGCCGTCACGGTAACAAGGGTGTCGTTTCCCGTATTCTTCCTCCCGAGGATATGCCCTTCCTTGCAGACGGTACTCCCCTTGATATCGTGCTTAACCCCCTGGGCGTACCTTCACGAATGAATATCGGTCAGGTGCTTGAGGTCCACCTCGGTATCGCTTCCCGTAAGCTTGGCTGGAAGATCATGACCCCCGTATTCGACGGTGCTAAGGAGAAGGACATCACAGAGTGCCTCCGTATGGCAGGTCTCCAGAGAATCGTTCTCCCCATCGAAAACGTTGACGGTAAGTACCTTCTTGAGGAGGTCGTTCACGAGGACGGCACAAAGACCTATGAAAAGATCGCTGACGATATGGCTGACAGACAGGCATATATCGAGGCTCTCCGTGCCGAGAAGCGCCTTTATATCGTGGACGGTAAGTCTATCCTCTACGATGGCCGTACCGGTGAGGCATTCGATAACCCCGTAACCGTCGGTATCATGTACTACCTCAAGCTCCATCACCTTGTTGACGATAAGATCCACGCACGTTCCACAGGTCCCTACTCTCTCATCACTCAGCAGCCCCTCGGCGGTAAGGCTCAGTTCGGCGGCCAGAGATTCGGTGAGATGGAGGTTTGGGCTCTCGAGGCATACGGTGCAGCTTATACACTTCAGGAGATCCTTACAGTTAAGAGTGACGACGTTGTGGGCCGTGTAAAGACCTACGAAGCAATCGTAAAGGGTCAGAACATTCCTACCCCCGGCGTTCCCGAATCCTTCAAGGTCCTTGTCCGCGAGCTTCAGGCACTTGCCCTCGACGTTCGTGTTCTTGATAAGGACGGCAACGAGATCGAGCTTGCAAAGCTCGGAGATGACGGCGAAACATCCACAATGCGCCCCGATAAGTATATCGACCGTGTATCACAGGAAGACGTGGGCGAGACCGTGGCATCCGATGATGAGGTTTACAGCGCATTTACTGCGGAGGACTTCGGCGGCGAAGCCGATACTGACGGAATCTTCTATTCCGACTCTGCTGACGATGAGTTTTGATCAGACCGTCAACCATAACAAATTTTGTCAAAGAAGGTAATTTGCCGATGGAACACAATACATTTGATTCTATTAAGATCGGACTCGCTTCCCCCGAAATGATCCGCTCCTGGTCCTACGGCGAGGTCAAAAAGCCTGAGACCATCAACTACCGTACGCTCAAGGCTGAGCGCGACGGTCTGTTCTGCGAGCGTATTTTCGGACCTACCAAGGACTGGGAATGCCTGTGCGGTAAATATAAACGCATCCGTCATAAGAACAAGGTGTGCGAAAAGTGCGGCGTTGAGGTAACTCAGAAAAAGGTTCGCCGCGAGAGAATGGGTCACATCGAGCTTGCAGCTCCCGTTTCCCACATCTGGTATTTCAAGGCCATCCCCTCCAGAATGGGTCTGCTCCTTGATATCTCTCCCAGACATCTTGAAAAGGTTCTGTACTTCGCAGCTTACATCGTTATCGATCCCGGTATGACTCCCCTTTCCAAGTATCAGCTTCTTACTGAGAAGGAATACCGTGAGTACTATACAATGTACGAGAACGACTTCCGCGTAGGCATGGGTGCAGAGGCAGTTAAGGAGCTTCTTAACGAGCTTGATATACCCAAGCTTGCTGACGAGCTCAAGGACGAGCTTGCCCGCGCTACCGGCCAGAAGAAGGTTCGTATCATCAAGCGCCTTGAGGTAGTTGAGTCCTTCAGAAAGTCGGGCAACAATCCTGCGTGGATGGTTCTCGACGTAGTTCCCGTAATTCCCCCCGATATCCGTCCTATGGTACAGCTCGACGGCGGCCGCTTTGCAACAAGTGACCTTAACGACCTTTACCGTAGAGTTATCAACAGAAACAACCGTCTCAGAAGACTTATTGAGTACCGTGCCCCCGAGATCATCGTTCGCAACGAAAAGCGTATGCTTCAGGAAGCGGTTGACGCTCTCATCGATAACGGCAGACGCGGAAAGCCCGTTACAGGCCCCTCCAACCGTCCTCTCAAGTCTCTCTCCGAGATGCTCCGCGGTAAGCAGGGACGCTTTAGACAGAACCTTCTCGGTAAGCGTGTTGACTATTCCGGCCGTTCCGTTATCGTCGTAGGTCCTACACTTAAGATCTACCAGTGCGGTCTTCCTAAGGAAATGGCTCTCGAGCTCTTCAAGCCCTTCGTTATGAAGCGTCTCCACGAGACACAGAAGGCTCAGAACATCAAGGATGCAAAGAAGAAGGTTGAAAAGGCAAGTCCCGAGGTCTGGGACGCACTTGAGAACGTAATCAAGGAGCATCCCGTACTTCTCAACCGTGCGCCTACTCTTCACCGTCTTTCCATTCAGGCATTCGAGCCCGTACTCGTTGAGGGTCGCGCTATCAAGCTCCATCCTCTGGTATGTAAGGCCTTCAACGCCGACTTCGACGGCGACCAGATGCCTATCCACGTACCCCTTTCTGCAGAGGCTCAGGCTGAGGCAAGATTCCTCATGCTCTCTGCAAATAACCTCTTGAAGCCCGTTGACGGACGTGCGATCACAGTTCCCTCCCAGGATATGGTCCTCGGCTCCTTCTACCTCACCCTCGACCGTAAGGGCGAGCCCGGTGAAGGCAAGGTATTCCGTGACTTCGACGAGGCTATGATGGCTTACCAGAACGGCGTTATCGGTCTCCACGCTCCCATCAAGGTCCGTAACTACAAAGAGAGAAACGGCAAGATGGAGTCCAAGATCATCGACGCTACAATGGGTCTTCTCATCTTCAACAAGCCCATCCCTCAGGACCTTGGCTACGTTGACAGAACAGATCCCGAAAAGTTCTTCGATCTTGAGATCACCTTCAACTGCGGCTCAAAGCAGCTCGGCCAGATCATCGACCGTTGTATCAAGTACCACGGCTTCGAGGTAACTGCAGAAATGCTTGACAACATCAAGGATATGGGCTATAAGTACTCCACTAAGGCTTCCATCTCCATCGCAGTTGCAGATATGGCGATCCCCCCTGAAAAGTATACTCTCGTTGCTGAGGCCGAGAAGAAGGTAGACCTTATCCATAAGGAATTTATGCGCGGTAAGCTCTCCGATGAGGAGCGTTACCAGACAGTCGTAAATACCTGGAGCCAGACAACTGACGACGTTGTCGCCGCCCTCCAGTCCAACTTCGACCGCTACAATCCTATCAAGATGATGTCCGACTCCGGTGCACGAGGTAACATCACTCAGATGAGACAGCTCGCAGGTATGCGAGGACTTATGTTTGCTACATCAGGTAAAACTATGGAGCTTCCTATTAAGTCTAACTTCCGTGAGGGTCTTAACATCCTCGAATACTTTATCGCTGCACGTGGTGCGCGTAAGTCCCTTTCCGATACAGCGCTTAAGACTGCGGACTCCGGTTACCTTACACGTCGACTCGTTGACGTTTCTCAGGACGTTATCATCCGCGAGCTGGACTGCGGTGCTACCCACGGTATCACAGTTTCCGAGATCAAGGACGGTAACGAGGTTATCGAGAAGCTTTCCGACAGAATCTTCGGCCGCTACGTTATCGGTGACGTTGTTCATCCCGAAACAGGCGAGATTATCGTAGCTGATAACACTATGGTTTCCGAGGCTCAGGCTAAGGCTGTTGAGGCTGCGGGAATCAAGACGGTTCACCTCCGTACAGTTCTTCAGTGTAAGGCTCGTCACGGTGTATGTGCGCACTGCTACGGTGCAGACCTTGCTAACTCCAGAACAGTTAACATCGGTGAGGCAGTCGGTATCATTGCCGCTCAGTCTATCGGTGAGCCCGGTACACAGCTTACAATGAGAACCTTCCATACCGGTGGTGTTGCGGGAAGCGATATTACACAGGGTCTTCCCCGAGTTGAGGAGCTCTTCGAGGCAAGAAAGCCCAAGAAGACCGCAACCGTTGCAGACTTTGCCGGTATCGTATCCATCCGCGACGTCAAGAAGATCCACAATATCATCATCAAGAATCCCGAGACCGGCGAGGAAAAGGAATATCCCATCGCATACGGTACTCAGATCATAGTTCAGGAGGGTGACTACGTTGCTGCAGGTCAGGAGCTGACCGCAGGATATAAGAACCCTGCCGACATCCTCCGTATCAACGGTATCGATGCAGTTTACGACTACATCATTCTCGAGGTACAGAAGGTTTACTCCAGCCAGTCCATCGGAATCAACGATAAGCACATCGAGGTCATCACAAGACAGATGACAAGAAAGATGAAGATCGACGATCCCGGAAGCACTGAAATGCTTCCCGGCATCAACGTTGAGAAGCTTGAGTTCCTCGATGCAAACGAGGAGATCCAGCGCCGTATCGACGCAGGCGAGCGTGACCTCTGTCTTGCTACCGCAGAGCCCGTGCTCCTCGGTATCACAAAGGCATCTCTCCAGACAGAGTCCTTCCTTTCCGCAGCATCCTTCCAGGAGACCACAAAGGTTCTTACAGAGGCTGCTATCAAGGGCAAGGTTGACCATCTTATGGGTCTCAAGGAGAACGTTCTTATCGGTAAGCTCATCCCCGCAGGTACAGGTATGCCCTGCTACAACGACGTTGAGGTAAAGAAGCTCAACACCGCAGAGGACGATGAGTTCTACGAAAAGTACGGCTCCATTGCATACACCGAGCCCGAGGATGAGGATTTCGACGATGCTGACGAGGATGAGTTCGAAGAAGCAGACAGCTTCGACTTCGACGATGAAATGGACGATGAATTCAGCGACTACTCCGACGACGACTTCGATGAAGACGACGGCGAGTTTGACGATGAGGACGTCGAGCCTACAGAAGAAGATCTCATGAATCTTGAATAATTAAAAATATCCCCCTGCAAAGCTTGTTTGCAGGGGGATATTTTTATTCATTTGTCTTCTTAACGTATTTAAAATACAGGGAATCGTCGTCACGCTTGATAAGAAGCGCAAAGTACGGACCTGCCGACTCTCCGTCAAGACTCGTTTCGAATCTCAGACGGTAGGTCTTTTCAGTTTCCTCAACGGAAAGGACAGTGACCTCGATTTCAGAGCCCACCGGCTTTGCAACGGTGATATACGCGTCTATATCTTCTATATACTCGTAAATATTTCCGCTTTCATTGGTGATCTTCTCTTTTCCGCCGAAATATTTGTAAGCAATATTCTCAAAATCGTCGGCAGGGATAAGAACGGAAAAGTCCATATGAGGATACATTTCCATAGCCTCACGGAAAAGCTGGGTGTTGCCGGCGTACTTTGCAAAATTGCGGCTGTACATACTGTTAAGAACAGCGTCGCGGCAGCACTCGATTCCCTCTGTGGTGCCTCTGAATTCGGGGATCTCGGCAGTATCAACCGAAAGGATAGATACCATATCGCAAAGCTCAAGAGCAATTTCGCTGTCGGGCTCGTGAGTTGCTATGACCGCCTCTCCCTCGTAATCGTGGGTATCAAAGCCAAGGGTTGCAAGAAACTCGCCCATACCGCATCCCGTAAGGGAGAAAAGGGTGCAAAGAAGCAGGATTAAAGCACAAAGCCTTCTCATATCAGCCCATTACAACAAGAACTGTGTGTTCCTTGCCGTCTCCCACGGGTGTAACGGTATTTCCTTCAATGGGTGTACCGTCAAACGTCACAGAAGCAACGCCCTTGCAAATGCCGCGAGAATTGTCTACGTGGATCTTATAAACGTCACCACGGAACTTTCTCGTTACGGTAAACTCCTTGAGAGTATCGGGGATGCAGGGGTCGATCTTCAGTCCCTCGTAAACGGGCATGATTCCGAGAATAAAGCGGGAGATGTTATAGAAGGTCCACGCCGCAGTACCCGTAAGCCAGGAGTTCTTAGCCTCGCCGTGGCGGACTGCATCCTTGCCTGCGATCATCTGAGAATAAACGTAGGGCTCAGTTCTGTGGATCTCGCTGATATCCTCGATATATGCGGGACAGGTCTTCTTATAAACCTCAAAGGCGCGGTTTCCGCGTCCGATAACTGTCTCTGCAATGGAGATCCAGGGGTTGTTGTGGCAGAATATACCTGCGTTCTCCTTATATCCGGGGGGATAGGAGGAAATCTCACCAAGCTCAACGTGATATCTTGTATAGGGAGGATTATTAAGAACGATACCGTACTTTGTATCAAGACGCTCGATTACAGAGTCAAGAGCCTTCTCTGCCAGTCCCTCCTCAACGCCGATTCCGCCCATTACGCAGAAGCCCTGAGGCTCGATGAATATCTGTCCCTCCTCGCACTCAGAGGAACCGATCTTATTGCCGAAGGCATCGTATGCACGGATGAACCATTCTCCGTCCCAGCCGTGGGTGAGAACTGCATCGTACATAGCCTTGAGTGCCTTCTTTGCGTTCTCTGCATCCTCGCTCCGTCCGGTCTTTTCGCAAAGTGCAACGTAATCGGGGCCCACAGCTACGAACATACCTGCAATAAATACGCTTTCCGCAACGGGACCCTCGGAGGGGCCGGAGGTCTGGAAGGATTCACCGGGTGTTTCGGAGAAGCAGTTGAGGTTAAGACAGTCGTTCCAGTCAGCACGTCCGATAAGAGGAAGTCCGTGAGGACCGAGGTTGTTCGTAACGTGGTCAAAGGAGCGCTTCAGATGCTCCATCATGGTAGCCGCCTTTGATTCATCGTTATCAAAGGGCACCATATCGTCAAGAATTGAGTAGTCGCCGGTCTCCTTGATGTATGCGGCAACGCCGAAGATGAGCCACAGCGGGTCATCGTTAAATCCGGAACCGATGTCGGAGTTACCCTTCTTTGTAAGGGGCTGGTACTGATGGTACGCACTGCCGTCCTCCATCTGAGTTGCGGCAATATCGTAAATCCTCTCTCTTGCACGCTCGGGAATGAGATGAACGAAGCCGAGAAGGTCCTGAGTGGAATCACGGAAGCCCATTCCGCGGCCGATACCTGATTCAAAGTAAGAAGCGGAACGGGACATATTGAAGGTTACCATACACTGGTACTGGTTCCAGGTGTTGACCATTCTGTTCATCTTTTCATCGGCAGACTCTACTGAGTAGATAGAGAGAAGCTTTTCCCAGTAAGCCTTGAGATCTGCAAGAGCCTTATCGACCTGCTCATCTGTCTTAAACGCCGCAAGAAGCTTGTTTGCGGGAGCCTTGTTGATAACGTCCTGGCTTTCCCACTTCTCGTCCTTGGGGTTCTCGCAGTAGCCGAGAACGAATACGAAGCTCTTCTCTTCTCCTGCGCTGAGATCTACGTTTATCATATGAGAGCCGATGGGAGCCCAGCCGCTCGCTACGGAGTTCTTAGCCTCGCCTGCAAAGGGAACGTCAGGACGGTCAAAGCCGTTGTAAAGACCGATAAAGGTCTCGCGGTCGGTATCAAAGCCGTCGATGGGCGCGTTTACGGAGAACACAGCATAGTGATTGCGGCGCTCACGGTACTCAGTCTTATGATAGATAGTGCTGCCGATGACCTCAACCTCACCGATGGAGAAGTTGCGCTGGAAGTTCGTCTGATCATCCCATGCGTTCCAAAGGCAGAACTCAACGAAGGAGAAAAGCTTTACGGATTTCTTTTCTGCACTTTCGTTTTTGAGCTTAACTCTGTGAACCTCACAGGTGTAGCCAAGGGGAACGAAGGCTGTCTGCTCAGCTGAAAGACCGTTTACCTTTGAGGAGATCTTCGTATATCCCATGCCGTGACGGCACTCGTAGGACTCGTAGGGAGCCTTAACGGGCATCCAGCCGGGTGTCCATACGTTGCCGCCGTCGTTAATGTAGAAATAACGTCCGCCCGCATCTGTGGGGGTATTGTTGTAGCGGTAACGGGTGAGACGGAGCATTCTCGCATCGCGGTAGAAGCAGTAGCCGCCTGAGGTGTTTGAAATAAGACCGAAGAAATCCTCGCTGCCCAGATAGTTTATCCAGGGGTAAGGAGTGTCAGGTCTCGTAATGACGTATTCGCGGTCAATGTCGTTAAAATAGCCGAATTTCATATATGTAATTCCTTTCGAATTATTTTATCATTCAAAATCGTTCACAGTGAGAGCCGAAAAGCTGTCACAGTAAACGTCGCAAAGCTTTTCCAGCTCTTTTCTGTTTGCATCCTCGGTAAGATCGTAGATAGCGCAAACATGAAAGCCTGCCGCTTTTGCGGTCTTTACAGCGTGCATGGCATCCTCAAACACCCAGGCACCCTCAAGATCACCGCCGAGAGCCTCCAGAGCTGCCAGAAACACATCGGGACGGTCTTTCCCGTGTCCAACGTCCGAGCATGTCACAATGCCCTCAAAATAAGAAAGAAGGCCTGTCCGCTCGAGGGCGGGACGTATAAGTGAGCTGTAGGTCGCCGTTGCAACGTACATACGCACACCGTTCTTTTTAAGCATTTCAAGAAGCTCTTTAACTCCTGCTTTTGGCTGAACCTTCTCAAAATAGAACTCTCTCGTTACCCTTCTTGCATCCTCCTCGATCTCATCGGCGGTGCCGAGTCCGAAGTTTTCCGAAAAATACTCGGCAGTCTCACGCAGGGAGAAATACTGAATTATCTCGTCAATGTCCGGCGGGAAATCCACACCCTTCATCGTAAGATAATCCGTGCCGAAGTTGATCCACATCTGCATGGAATCAAGTAAGGTTCCGTCAACGTCAAATATTGCAGTTCTTATCATCTTATTCTCTTTACAAAGGTCTCTGCGTCCTCGTTCCACATAACGATGAGAACGCCGTTCTCTGCCTTGATACGTGAAGGCACGCCGATAAACTCGTTGCTGACTCCAAGGGGAACTGAGCTTGTAAGGCAGGCATCGGAGAGCGAATACTTGAGTCCCTCAAGATCCACACCCGTAGTTCTTGCAGGCGAGAAAACGGAAACCATTCCCCGCTTTTCAGCCTCAAAGGTAATATACTCCTCGTCGCCGAAAACGCAGACTGCGTTCTCCTCTCCCCATATCCAGCATACGGCACCGTGGTCTGCGGCGCCTGCACAGTTCTGGAGGTTTGCCATCGTATGGTCAAGTCGGCCTCCGAGACCGCCGTAGATCACGAAGGTACGGTATCCCCGCTTCATACCCTCCGCGAGAGCCAGAGCCGTATCCGTATCGTCCTTTTCCGAGGGGTGGCATATCTTATTTTCAAAATCGGGGATATGGCCGAGAGAATCGAAATCTCCAACTGCAAGGTCAGCCTCAACGCCCATTTTTTCAAGGGAAGAAAGCCCTGCATCTGCGGCGATAACAAAATCTCCCGCTCTTTTATCTATGTACATCCCGTCAGTAACGGATGCACCGATTATATAGCAAATATTTTTCATATTCTACCTTTATTCCGTTCCGAAAATGAGAAGCTTGGCATAGGACATATACTCCCGAACCAGCACCGAAAACATTGAATAGGGGTTCGGGTCGGGTGCAAGAACGAACTCGCTTTCAATACCGAGACGGGAGAATATAAGCTCGATCCTCGGTATATGAAAGGCGTTTGAGATCGAAACTATGCAATCTCCGTTAAGTCCCTCATCTTCGATTATTTTATATGAATTTTTAATATTCTGTATAGTGTTTCTCGACTTGTCCTCAAGAAAGATACGCTCTTTGGCAATTCCCTTTTCCACGAGATAATTCTTCATGACCTCGGCCTCGGGAAGGACCTCGTCAGGTCCCTGTCCTCCTGAAACTATGCAAACGGAATCGGGAAGCTCCTCCATATATTCAACGGTCTTATCAAGCCGTTTTCTAAGAGTAACGCCCGGCTGATCTCCCTTCAGCCCCGCACCGTAAACGATGAAAACACAGTCCTCTGAGAGCTCGTCCGCATCGGACTGCAGAGCCCCTGCCCCGAGGATAAAGGAGCTGAGACAAAGAAAGGTGATAAAATAGAAGAGCATACCGTAGGCAAATATGCTTTCAAGAACCTTGAAGAGCTTTTTCGGAAGCTTTTTTTCAAAGAATCTGCGAAAAAACACGGGTATTCCCGCTACCGCGATCCCGAGAAAGGCCGCTATAAGCTCAAGCTTATTGGAGGGCCAGAAAATAAGCTTAATAAGATATGAAACGTAGGCAACGAAGCCGAAAAGACCGCAAAATACGTAAATGAATTTCAGGATCTTATTATATATTTCTTTTGTTTTTTCCTTAGTCATCGTTATTCTGTTTTTTAGCGGAGGCGGCAAGAATGGCGGCAAGATCGTAAATTCCCGTAACGGGAACCACCTCACCGTCGGAAAGCCTCGGCTGCTTTTTCTGAACGCTTCTCTTTGGAAGCGCGATCCTCTTGAAGCCGATACGCTCGGCCTCCTTTGCCCTCTGCTCGGCACAGGAAACTGCACGAACCTCACCGGAAAGTCCGATCTCTCCCGCAACTATAAGGTCAGAGGGGACGGCAATATCCTTGAGGCTCGATATAAGGGCCATTGCAATGGCGGCATCGGCGGCAGGCTCGTCGATACGAAGACCGCCGATAACGTTCAAATATACGTCACACTGAGAAAACTTGAAGCCGAGACGCTTTTCAAGCACCGCAAGGAGCAGGCACATACGGTTGAAATCGATACCGTCTGCCATTCTTTTGGGTGATGAATATACGGTAGGAGTAACAAGTGCCTGGATCTCTGCAATAAGAGGTCGGGTTCCCTCCATAACGCAAACGGCGCAGCTTCCCGATACTCCCTTGGGACGGCCTGCAAGGAGCATTGCCGAGGGGTTATCAACCTCCTCAAGACCTGCATCCGTCATTTCAAAAACACCGATCTCGTTGGTAGAGCCGTAACGGTTTTTGATAGCTCTTACTATTCTGTGGCTTTGACTGCGGTCGCCCTCGAAGTTCAGCACCGCATCCACCATATGCTCAAGGGTCTTTGGGCCGGCTATGTTTCCGTCCTTCGTTACGTGTCCGACAAGAACGATGGCACAGCCGTCGGCCTTGGCACGGGTAATAAGCTGCGAGGAGCATTCTCTCACCTGCGTAGGGCTTCCCGAAAAGGAATCAACGTTCGCTGAAACCATAGTCTGAACGGAGTCCACGATAACGACGTCGGGGCTGACTCTTTCATATTCGCTGACAACACAGTCGAGATCCGTTTCAGTAAGAACGAGCACCCCCGCCCCGGCAACGCCGAGGCGCTGAGCTCTCATTTTAAGCTGATTCTTCGATTCCTCTCCCGATACGTAAAGCACGGAATAATTGTCGTCCGCCCTTCCGCAAAGCTGCATAAGAAGGGTGGATTTACCGATACCGGGCTCTCCTGCAAGAAGCACGGCACTGCCGGGAACGAGACCTCCGCCAAGGACCCTGTCAAGCTCGCCGATGCCCGTAACTATACGGGAAGACTCGCTGTCCTCCATTTTAGAAAAGGTCATTGCCCGCTCTCGGGATTCGGGGCGGACTGACGCAATGCTCTGCTTTGCGGGAGCTATGAAGGTCTCCTCTGAGAGCGTGTTCCACGCACGGCAGGAGGGACACTGACCGCTCCAACGGGGAAACTGAGAATCGCACTCCGAGCAAACGTATACTTTTTTGGGAGCCTTCATACGAGGTCACTCCTTTCGTGGCTGTGATACGGTATTTATACACAATAATACAAAATAATTATAACACAGAAAGCCCCCCATTGCAAGGATTATGTTTGGAAATTAGCAAGAGAATCAACAACTGCGGCGGCAATGCAAAAGGACAGCTTTTTTTGATATTCACGGTCCTTGAGTCTCTCCCGCTCCTCGGGATTTGAAAGGAATCCGCACTCTATAAGAACGGCGGGCATCTGGGAGCGGTGAAGAACGTAGATATTGCTCCCTGCTCTCTTTATCTCCCTTTCGTTATCGGGCTGAAGATAGTCCGTAACGTAGGACTGAACCCTCAGCGCCGCAGTTATGCTGTCGCTGTCATTTGGCGAAAAATATACCTGAAGACCCGAAAACCGTTCATCGGAAAACTTATTCATATGTATGCTTACAAACAAAAGGCACTCCGATTCTTTGGCAAAGCGCACACGGTTTTTCAGATCGTAGGTCTTTTTCACTCCCTCGTAATCGTCAAGATCAGAATACATATCGTATACCATCCCGTCACCGCTTCTCGTAAGCGCAACGCTGACTCCCGCCGCCCTCAGCATCTCGTATACGTCAAGGGCAACCGCAAGATTCAAATCCTTTTCAAGAGTTCCGTCCGCTGCCACGCATCCCCCGTCCTCCCCACCGTGCCCGGCGTCGATAACTACGGTAATAGGCTTTTGTTCCCTCGTAACAGAAACAGCACTTATATCCTTTCTGTAAAAATCAAAATTACCGACGATACCACCAACAGATACCATAACAAATGACAATATAATAAATCCAAAAAACCACCACATCTTTTTTCTCATAACAATCACCTCTGTTTTTTTAAAAATATATGACTCTACAAAAGTAAATAATACAATCAATACATTTTTTTGGCAAGCTACGGTTGAAGTGTAAATATATATGGCGTATGTTGACAAATAATGTTAAGTTTGTTAGAATGTATTTATTAATTTTGTTCATCAGAAAGGAACAGCAAATGAAAAAGCTTATATCAATTTCTTTAGCATTACTGATACTTGTGAATATGGTTTTCACAGCTATTCCTATATACGCAAACAACTCAGATAATCTCAATATTGATTCAAATAACGATTCATTAATAATAAAAGGCACTAATGGTTTTGGCAATCTGCTGTCACAGGACCTAATTGAAAACCAAGTTGAATCGTACAATTACGACAACAATTACGATAAGCGTTATTCTGTAACTGACATTCTGATTGAAGATAATATAGCAACTGTTACATATAGTACATTAGAAACTGCTAACCTTGTAGTGGCACTTTATTCAGAAGATATGGTTAAACTGCTATGCAGTGCCAACACAGTTGTATCACCCGAAAGCACTGAAGTCCAGGTTGTTTTTAAAGAAGAAATGCCCAAATATTTCATGGCGGCAGCATATCTTATGGACAGATATGATATGTCACCGCTTTGCCCTGTATTTGATACACCGTTATATACAAAGGACATGCAGGATCTTCTCAACTCAACCGTCAGCAACTACGATGCAAACAGAGTATTAAACCTTGATGACAACAGCAAGACCAATTTTGCCGTATACAAAGAAAACACTATTCTGATCAAAGGTGGAAATAATACCAATACTGTTACCGGTGTTGATGACAATAACCTTACCTACGTAATTGAAAATGCTGACAGCACCGTAAAAAGCCTTAAAAAGGATGATATTTTCGCATATCCCTATGAGGACGGAAAAATCATTATCTGTAAAGTGAAAAGTATTGCGGTAAACGGAAGCACTGTCACGATCGTTGGCTCAGATTTAGAAATAGACGATGCCTTTTCTCAGGTTAAAATTGAGACCGAAAGTTATACTCCCGACATTACTGTAGACACAAACACAGTGGATGAATGTGTTACTTATAACGGACTGGTTACCGATGGAAATGCCAGCAAAGCATGGGAAGACGGAGACAGTAAATCACTTTGTCATTCATACGATTTCAAATATGAAGAAAAAGCATCCGGAGATTATGTTTCCGCTTCCGTAACTATTTCCGGAAGTCTTAAATTGCGTCTTACGGTAAGTGTCAATTACTATATTTCGTTATCCAGGCAGTATATTGAGTTTAAAGCGACACCCACGGCTACCGCAAATCTTTACGTAAATGGAAATATTAAAGCAAATATTCCCATTGGCACATTTGGAGTTGTTCCTGTTGCAGGTGTTTTTGTAGGCTTTGAACCTTGCCTGAAAATGGAGTTTGACGGTACAGTTGATGCAACTGTCACATTTTCAACTACATTCGGCTTTGGATACTACAACGGTACAGGCGTTAAGAACCTGACCACTGAACCGGTTATAGACCACAATATCAAAGCAGAAATCACAGTTTATTTTGGTATTGATTTCCGGCCCAAGCTTTCAGTTTGGGAATGGGTAGCCAAGATACAATTAAACACGGAGGTAGGTTTTGGTCTAAAGGCTACCGCAACCGGCAGCATCTACCAAAAGCCCGATAACAGCGGAGACATACGGCACAGCTGTAAAGAGTGTATTTCTTTTGAGCTAACGTTTAAAGCTAACGTAAAAGGTAGTATCAATTTCCTTGAAATAGATGAGCTTACCATACCCATTGAAATAGGCTCCTGGTCTGTACCACTAGGAAATATGTATTGGTCTACAGACTCAGGCGTGTTTGGAATGGGAACTTGTCCATACCTGGAGTACAAGGTAACAGTTGCCGCATACGACCGTGATAATAATACCCGTGAGGGCATATCAGTAGTCATATCAAACAATAAGACCGCAAATACAAACAAAAACGGAATCGCAACTTTTTATCTTAAAGACGGACAATATACAGTAAGTGCGACATTCGGAAATTCAACTGTAGAAAAATCTTTCAATGTGTCAAAAAGCAGTCAGAAAGTAGCGATTTATGAAAACGATAAGCTAAATGTTTCCGGAGACAGCTCTCAAAATGACTCAAATATAATTAAAGACAACACGGAATTCGATGAAGATTTTGCAGAATACGGAGTTCCCGTCAGCACAGGCACGTTAGGTGAAAACTTACATTGGAAGCTTTACAGCTATGGGCTGTTGGTTATTTCAGGAGAAGGAAAGATCCCCCACAACAGTAATGCGCCTTGGAATGATAGGAGCATTACTGTAACAAAGATAAAAATCAATAATGGCATCTCCGTCATCGGATCTAATGCTTTTAGTTCATGTAAAAGCCTCAAAGCTGTAACCATTCCTGCTTCCGTCACTACAATTGAATCCTACGCATTTCAATACTGTGACAATCTTAAGTCAGTCATACTCAATGAAGGTCTCACCAGTATTGGTTATGAAGCGTTTGAATCTTGTGACAATCTTTCATCCATTACAATTCCCTCTACTGTTTCTTCAATTGGTTCCAGGGCGTTCAGAGATTGCACCTCCCTTTTAAGCATTAATATTCCTTCCGGCCTGGCTTACATTGATGAGTATACGTTTTCAGGTTGCACCGGTCTGAAAAACGTTACTATTGCGGAAGGTATCACCAGTATAAAAAGCTGTGCTTTTATCTCTTGCAAAAATCTTACAAGTATTACTATCCCTTCATCCGTTAATTCAATTGAATCCTACGCATTTCAATACTGTGATAATCTTAAATCAGTTACCCTCAATGAAGGTCTCACCAGTATTGGTTATGAAGCGTTTGATTCTTGTGACAGTCTTTCATCCATTACAATTCCCTCCACTGTTTCTTCAATTGGTTCCAGGGCGTTCAGAGATTGCATATCACTTTTAAGCATTAATATTCCTTCCGGCCTGGCTTACATTGATGAGCGTACGTTTTCAGGTTGCACCAGTCTGAACAACGTTACTATTGCGGAAGGTATCACCAGTATAAAAAGCTGTGCTTTTATCTCTTGCAAAAATCTTACAAGTATTACTATCCCTTCATCCGTTAATTCAATTGAATCCTACGCATTTCAATACTGTGATAATCTTAAATCAGTTACCCTCAATGAAGGTCTCACCAGTATTGGTTATGAAGCGTTTGATTCTTGTGACAGTCTTTCATCCATTACAATTCCC
>SVTD01000005.1:25936-65866 GCA_015063955.1 Oscillospiraceae bacterium
TTCAATTGAATCCTACGCATTTCAATACTGTGATAATCTTAAATCAGTTACCCTCAATGAAGGTCTCACCAGTATTGGTTATGAAGCGTTTGATTCTTGTGACAGTCTTTCATCCATTACAATTCCCGCTTCGGTTAATTCAATCGATTCAAGAGCTTTTCGATACTGCGAGAACTTGAAATCTGTCGCTCTTAATGAAGGTATTAGCAGTATTAAAAGCTATGCATTCGCTGATTGCACCTCCCTTTTAAGCATTTATATTCCTTCCAGCCTGGCTTACATTGATGAGCGTACGTTTTCAGGTTGCACCAGTCTGAACAACGTTACTATTGCGGAAGGTATCACCAGTATAAAAAGCTGTGCTTTTATCTCTTGCAAAAATCTTACAAGTATTACTATCCCTTCATCCGTTAATTCAATTGAATCCTACGCATTTCAATACTGTGATAATCTTAAATCAGTTACTCTAAATGAAGGTCTCAACAGTATTGGTTATGAAGCGTTTTCTTCTTGTGACAGTCTTTCATCCGTTTCGATTCCCGCTTCGGTTAATTCAATTGGATCCTATGCTTTTGAATACTGTGATAATCTTAAAAGTATAACATTCCGCGGCGAAGCGCCCACAATAAGCTCAAATGCCTTTAAAAATGTAACCGCTATTGTGTACTACCCTTCTAACAATCTGTATTGGACTGACGATGTCATGAACGATTACGGTGGCAATTTAACATGGTTGTCATACTCCGGTAACGCTTCTGAAAGAACGTTTTACAGTGTAACTTATCCAGATAATACCGAAGAATCAGGAATATCTCTTATGTCCGTTTATCCCGGGGACAGTACAATACAGGATAACGAAGATAACGAAATTGGAGAGGATCATATTATAAGCACTTCTTCATTTGACAGACTTGTACCCGGAAAAAGCTACATTCTTCTTGTACTCGCTGATATGAACGTAGATGACACACTCTCTTACGAGAATCTTCTTTATATTGCCCAGGGTACAGCCTCTGAAGACGGAACGTTGACATTCCGTTATTCTAAAAAGGAGGAAGCAGATTTAGTATACGTTATGGCGTGCGGTCCCTCCAATAAAGATTTATCCAATGCAGAAATAGTATTCCCTGATATGGAAGCAACTGGCGAAAAAGAAGCCGTATGCCCCACAGTATCATATGACGGCACGGTTCTTACAGAAGGAGTTGACTACATAATTCTGGGTAGTGTTGACTATGCTACAGCCGGTATTTACACTTGCTTTATTCGCGGAATATATGATTATACGGGAATTGTCACCTGCACTTATACTGTTAAAGGCGATTTTGTTCTCGGTGATATCGACGGAGACGGTATACTTACTGCAATGGATTCAAATTTGCTGAAAAGAATTATTGCCAATATATTATCTTCAATACCTCCCTCAGCGGACGTTAACGGAGACGGAGCCATTAATGCAATTGATTCTAACCTTCTGAAAAGAACTATCGCAGGCCAATAATTCAAATTTCTTAATCCCGTACAAATATCAAAAAACAAAAAAACTTTATGATGGTTTTATTCCATCATAAAGTTTTTTGTTTTCCCTCATTGCATTATGTGCCTTTTATCAGTTCCGATATGTGCTCTCGCAATTAGAGCCTCAAACAGCTTTTATCTGCTTCATATATACCTCCCTTTACTTCGTAAGGTAATATATGATACAATTGAGAAAAATAACCTATTTTTTTCAAATCTTGAAACCTTTTACGGTTTTTGACGAGTTATACAGTAGAGGAGAAAGGAGGGGGAGCTATGACGGATGAAATGATAGTTACGCTATATTGGGACCGTGACGAGCGCGCTATAGACGAGACCGATAAAAAATACCGTAAGTATCTTACAAGGATCGCACAAAACGTTTTGAGCGATGAAGAGGATGCCAAGGAAAGCGTAAACGATACGTTTCTTGCGGCATGGGACTCCATTCCTCCAAACCGCCCGAAGAACCTTTCGACCTATCTCGGAAAGCTTACGAGAAGAATATCAATTGATATTTTCAGAAAGAAAAACCGCGATAAAAGAAAAGGCTCACAATACGCACTTTCTCTCTCAGAGCTTTCCTGTATTGCATCCGGCGAGCCTTCTCCCCACGAAAAAATGGAAAACGAGCTTCTTTCAAAAAAGATCTCGGAATTTCTGAGAACTCAGGACGCGCGAACGAGAAACGTATTTATCGGAAGATACTACTATCTCGATTCCGTAAAGGAAATTGCGCGGTACTGCGACATGAAGGAAGCAACCGTCAAAACCGTTCTCCACAGAACGAGACTCGACCTTAAAGCCTATCTTGAAAAGGAGGGATACGAAATATGAAAGAAGAAAAGTTCATCGATGCCATAGGCAACCTCGATGACAGCCTCATTGAAGAAACGGCCGCCCTCAGAAACAGAAAAAAGCCCTTTCCCTATTATAAGCTTGCACTCGTTGCGGCTTGCATTTTGTTAACCGTAGTGCTTATTCCCTGGAAAACGTTGTTCTCAGATAAAGGCCCTGTGATAAACGACCCGCCGGAGCCTGAGGAGGCTGTGGACGTCCTGAAAAACGAAGATACCACCGCACCCGATACCGAAAAAGCCCCTCAAGGCCCTGCTGTTATCCCCCCCGATGACAGCACTCAGACCCCTCACGAGGATTCCTTACCCGATAAAGAGCAGATCCAGACGGACGTCCCCGACACAACGGGACCACAGCCTGAAAACATTCAGATCCCCGATACCATGGGACCGCAGCCTGAAAACATTCAGATCCCCGACACAACGGGACCCACTACCGATTACAATCCAAGCGGTAAGGATCAGGATACACCTGTTATCGAAGAGGAGACCACAGGCCCCCTTCCTCCCGATAAACCGACAGACCCCACTCCCGTCGTCCCCACACCGCAGCGCCCATCAGTCCTTTCCCGTGCATCCTATCCTCAGCAGACGCAATACTCCTTATCGACCCTCAAGCAATGGAGAAACGAGAAGAACGAAAGGATAAACTATTATCACAATGGTATCGGTAATACCGATGACTTTATGAACCGCACGGTTCGGGAGTTTTTCTCAAATTCCGAAAAAGAAAACCTTATATTTTCCCCCGTTAATACCTACCTATCCCTCGGAATGCTTGCAGAGGCTACGGCAGGAGTCAGCCGCGCACAGCTTCTCAGCCTGCTCGGCGAAAATGACATTACGGGTATCAGATCAAGTGCTAAGAATCTTTGGAACTGCTGCTACCGGGATGACGGAATAGTTACTTCTGTTCTCGGAAACTCTATGTGGTTTGACGATTCCTTCGTTCCCAACACAGAAACGACGGATATTATCGCAGAAAACTATTATGCATCCTCTTTTTGGGGAGATTTCGGCGATGCGGAATATGACGAGCTTATGAGATCGTGGATCAACGAGCAAACCAAGGATATGCTCAAAAACACTGTAAACGGTAGCTCTCTTGACCCCGAAGAGGTAATATCAGTAATATCGACCTTGTATTTCAAGGCAGATTGGTCCACAGCGTTCCAAAAAAAGCATACCCAAAGCAGAGTGTTCCACTCTCCTGACGGAGACATAGAGACAGAATTTATGTTCAGGGATGAAAGCGGTGAGCTCTATTACGGTGAAAGCTTCAGCGCTACTTCTTTGAAATTCGAGGAAGGCGGAGCGATGTGGTTTATCCTTCCCGATGAGGACGTGGAACTGCAGAGCCTTTTCAGCGATCCCGAGGCTATGGGCTTTATCACGGGATCAGCTCTGAAAGGCGCATCCTTCAATACTTCAAGAATTCTTTTATACGTACCTAAGTTCGACATTACAACGGAGCTTGACCTTGAAAAAAACCTAAAAAGCCTTGGCGTTACCGAGGTCTTTGATCCCCTGGCAGCAGACTTTTCCTCTCTGACGGATTCTCAGGTTTACGTTAAGGATATAAACACGTCCGTTAGAGTCCGTATTGACGAATACGGCTGTGAGGCCGCCGCAGTCAACACGTGGGACGGAGGCTACGGTGCTGCTCCGTTCGTTAATTTCAGAATAGACAGACCCTTCATATTTGTTATCACGAGCGACTCGGGTCTCCCCCTGTTCGTAGGTACAGTAAACCGTCCCGACCGATAAAATTATCATCTCATAAAGCAAGAAAGGAGCTTTATCATGAAAAAAATCTTATCTATCCTCTTGGTATGCTCAATGATCCTTCTCTGCACCGCACCGGTTTTTGCCGTTGAAGAAAGCACCGACAGCTATGAGTTATCTGAGCTGTTTTGTGACTATAAGGAATATTCACTTTCGGAAATGGTTGAATATATCAGCCGCGATCCACAGTCTTCCCTCTTCACGGGTCTTTTTTGCGGATGCTCTTTAGGTTTATTCAATCCAACCTTTCATATCCACAGATCGGGAACTAATATAGGCAGAATACCTAACGTTTTGGAGGTTGGCTTTTCCGAGCAGAGCCCCAAATATTTGACAAGCACAAGCCGTGTTACAACGGCCTCAAACGCAAATTATGACTTTTTGATAGGTGACGTCGGAGACAAGGTAATGTCAGTGGAGCTTGCAGAAGGCTTCGTTGAATACGTAAATTCTCTTGACGGTGTTGAAAGAACAACGGTAATACTTAATTTTCTGATGAACGTAGAAAATAATGAGGAGGTAGCAGGTGTTTCCTGGTCGAACGACTGTCCATACTACGGCGGCGGATTCATTGGTACGTCTCATGAAGAACCTATCAGAGGAGATTGCGACGGAGACGGTTCACTCAACAGTATCGATGCAAATCTTATGAGAAGGATTCTCAGCGGAAACGATTGCAAGGTGAATCCCTTCTCAGTTGACATGAACGCCGACGGTAAGCTGAATGCCGTAGATTCTTACGCATTAAGGCTCAAGCTGGTAGGATAAGCTAAAAAAAGCACCGTGCATACACGGGATTTAATTAAAAACACAGAGAAAAGGAGGAAATATGAAAAAAAGAATAATTATTCCAATAACCGTCGTTCTCGCCCTTATTCTTGCCTTGCTGACGGCTGCTGTCGTGTTTATAAATAAAGGCTATTCTCTGAGCGAGGGGTACTACCTTCAGGCTGACGGCAAAAGCCTGATAATCATTGATAACAGCCCTGTCGTTATGGGAAACTGTACGAAAAACGACGATCTATTCGATGGTCTTTCCGACGGTGATAAGATCCTCCTTCTTCACGACGGCATTGAGGAATCCTACCCCGGCGGCACGGGAGCATACTACGTAAAGAAGATTGAGGACGGCAGCATTTCAGATATTCCCGAAAGCGTTATCAGCTCACTGACAGAGCTCGGCTGGCTTGAAAGAAAGGACGGTTCTTCAGAAAAATCCCCATCCGATAAGGATACATTTTTCAGCATTCCCTACACGGCTCACGATTACGAAAAAGGATACTCAAGCGACTCCACCGAAGGCAAGACGTACCTGATAGGCGACACAGACGAGCTGAGTGAGTACTATAAGGAATCAGGAAACGAGTACACTATCATTGAGCCTGCAACGGTCTATGACGGGGATTTTTTCAAGGACAGCGTTCTCATAATAGTCTACAACTTTGCCCACAGCGGAAGCGTCACACGAAAAGTTTCAGCAGTTGAAGCCTCCGGCGTCAATGTTAACATCGTGATCGAGGAATACTGCCCCGTGGTTTACACAGACGATTGCTCCGGATGGACTCATTTCATAGAGCTGAGCCGTGAGCACGCTCCCGAAAGCATCGGGGATATTACAGTAGAAATAGAAAAGCTCAACGCTTTTTCATATTCAGACTTCCTGTATTTTATCGATGAAAAGGAACCGGGGCTTCGTTTTGACGGGTTTGTAAACACTGAATCTGCAGACGCAGAATCAGAAGAAAAGGCGGCAGAGCTTGCAAAAAAGGAGCTTCACCGGGAATTTACCTACGATACCGTCACCACAGCATACGACTGCTACGAAAAAATGTGGGCAGTTTCCTTTTCAACCAAAGGTTATAACGGAGGCTGCGTAACGGTATATCTGACGACTGACGGTATTACAAAAGCCATCCTCGCAGGAGAATGATCTCCTTATTACAAAAAGCACCTCTCTGCTTGGCAAAGAGGTGCTTTTTCTTATTTATCCTTCCACTCGTTATCAAACTTAACGGCGGACTCGTTATAGGTGGGGACAACGTTTATCATCGTCTTTCCGCGGTTGAACTGAACCTCGGTTCCGTCCTCAAAATAATACTTGAGAACCGCACCTGAGCTTTCCTTCTTCCAGGTGATCTTCTGATATGTACCCTCTGTGAGATACCAGCCGCTTCCGCTTCCGGTGGTTCCGATATCGATCCTTGCCTTATCGTCACCGGGGATGGCTGCAGTATAGGTAAAGAGTACCAAAACGTTCTTAAATGCGAGCTGCTCGCCCGTTGAGTTGTCGATATGCTTCTGACCGTTATACTGATAGCGGGAATAAAGCCCCGTATCCTCGGAATAAACGAAGTCAACGGTCTGATAGTTGGACATTACTACCTTTGCGTGAGTTGCCTTGTTTGCAAGGGTCGCAGTCTTTTCAAAGTCCACAAAATTCATGGGCTTTTCATACCCGGCATTCTTTTCGGTACGGTAGCCGTAGTACTCGATAGCTTTTTTGAGACCCTCGCCGTTCTTAACAACGAGAGTATGCTCTGTGGCAAACTGCTTGAGTCGCTCGGGGTCTCTTTCAAAGGTAGCGTAAGTATAGTAAAGGGCTGCAGGGCCGTTTACTCCGTCAATACGGTTCGTTCCGCGGGCGTTGAAGGTATTGTAGGCATAGGTGCTTCCGCCTGCGTGAACGAAGATGCAGTCGTATCCGTCTGCATAATCGATGTAATAATCTCTGGCGCTTCTTACGGAGCCCACCTTTGTGAGATCATCGTAATCCGTTGTTATCATCATAAGACGGGTAATACCGCCCTCAGCAAGACACTCGTAGAGAATATCTGCCTGAGAGATTCCCTCCTGAGGAAGGCTCACTCCGATATTGTTGACCATAATGGAAACGGGACGCTTCTTTGAAAGGTCCTTTTCGGTGCCGAGACCCGTGAGGGGATTTACGAACTCGGGAATAACGAAGGGCTCGTCCTCCTTGGCAGTCGTATCAGCATCGGTCTCCTTGTCCTTCGCGGTAGTATCCTCGATCTTTTCGCTGTCCTTATCCTTTGCGGTAGTATCAGCCTCTTTGTCCTTACCCTTGCAGGCACCCGTAATAAGAAGTGCCGCCAGCAAAAAGGAGATAAGGAGCGCAATTCTTGTTTTCTTCATAAATTATGCCCCGATAAGTCTTTCAAGCCAGATTATGCCAAGCTCAAGAGCCTCGTTAAGACCGCTCTTAAGATCCTGCTTGACGATTCTCTCACCGTCGGAAAGTGCCGTATCAGTCTTTGTGATCTGAACGATGATCTTATCAGGAACGGACTGACCCTTATATTCCTTCTCGGTCATGATAATAAGCTGAAGTACGTACTCGTCATCCATATTACCGTAGATGATGGTATTGCCTTCTCTTACAAGGGGACGGTCTTTATACATAAGATAATTGCCCTTGACGGTAGCGTCCTTCAGGACCTCTCTCATTTCGTCTGTCATTTTGTAAACCTCCATACAAATAGTTTTAAATATAGACTATAATACTATATTTTGTGCTTTTTGTCAAGGATATGTAAGGAGTTTTTATTCTTTAAGCTAAAGCCGCCGACGTATAAGTGTTTTATAATACATAAATCCTTACAAGAGCTGCTTTACCGTACAAATCCGCAGAGTGGATTCGCATATTACTTACCTTTCCGCCCCCACCCCAACCTTCAAATTCGGGTTTGTAGGGGGGAACGGGGACGGGGACGCAAAACCTTTTTTGAAAAAAAGGTTCTGCACTCCAAAAAACTTTGAAAAGGAGGGGTATATAAGGATTGTCGGTATGTTCGTACTCACCCCATCGTAGGGGAGCGGCTTGCTGCTCCCGCCCTTCTGCACGCGAACCGGTCTTCAAATTCGGGTTTGTTGGGGAGGAGGAACGGTCGCTTTTTTGAAAAAAGCTCCGCAAAAAACTTCATACTATTGGTGTAGCTGAACTTTACAAGGCAAAAGTTGCAGGGCAATGCCCTGCGGCGCTGTCAGCGCCTGCCAACGCGGGAAAAAACCGAAAATGAACTTGTTCATTTTCGGGTTTATTCCCATAATGCGTTGGCTTTTGCCTTTTAGATATCTTTGTCTTTTTTGAGGTTTCTCTGCTACTTTCTTTTTCTAAAGAAAGTAGGTAAACCTTCCTCGATAAACCCGAATTTGAAGGAGCGGTTCGCGTGCAGATGGGCGGACCGTCGAGGACGCCGGTCCCTACAGTACACCAATACAGTCTCACCGATAAACCCGAATTTACCCTTCCCTTTTCGATGTTTTTGCTGAAGCATGGCACAAAGACGCAGAGCGTTCGTTGTGTTTATCAAAACTTCTCCCTTCCCTCTTGATTGAAAAGGCGAGATGTGATAGAATTCTTTATATAATGACTGAAAGGATTATATTATGACTACTATATCAAAAAAGCTCTTTGGAAAAGCTTCTGACGGACAGGATGTATATGCCTATACTCTCGACACAGGCGCGGGCGTTTCTGCCACGGTCCTTACCTACGGCGGTGTTCTGAACAGACTTCTCGTAACCGACAAAAACGGTAATACGAAGAACGTTGTTCTCGGCTACAGCTATCTTGAAAACTACGAAAAGCGCGGCGCTTACTACGGTTCTCTCGTCGGAAGATGCTGCAACAGAATCAAAAAAAGCCGCTTCACCCTTGACGGACGGGAATACATCCTTCCCGAAAACGATAAGGCAAATCAGCTCCACGGAGGTCCCGAGGGCTTCAGCCGCAAGGTTTGGGAAGCGAAAGAAAACGCCGACGGCTCCCTTTCCCTTTATCTTGAAAGCTCCGACGGCGATATGGGCTATCCCGGAAATCTGCAGGTCAAGGTTACGTACTCCCTCCGTGGCAGAGCCCTTTCCATCCGCTACGAAGCGGAGACCGACGCCCCCACCGTTGTGAACCTTACAAACCACGCATATTTCGATATAACGGGCGCAGGCAGCGGCAGAACTCTCGAATCCCTTCTTTGGCTTGACTGCGATAAGATGACAGACACAGATAAGGAGCTTATTCCCAACGGCGAAATTCTTGACGTTTGCGGCACTCCCTACGATTTCACCACCCCAAAAGCAGTAGGCCGGGATATTGGCTGCGATTACAGGCTTCTTTCCTATTTCAACGGCTACGATACGAACTATTATAAGAAGGACTACACAGGTAAGGCTGCCCCCATTGCAAGCCTTACAGACCCCGAAAACGGTCTTTGCATGACGGTCATTACAGACCTTCCCTGCGTTCAGCTCTACACTACAAACTCCGTTGACGAGGGAGCACCCGATTTTGCAGACGGAGCACGCCACACCCTCCACTGCGGCGTGTGCCTTGAGACACAGTACGCACCCGATGCCATCAACTCTCCCGAGGCTGAAAGCGTTATCCTCCGCCCCGGTAAAAAGTTTGATTCCACCACGACCCTTTCCTTTAACGACTGACGATGAACAAAAACATACTTGACACAAAAGAGCTTTTTATATTTGATCTTGACGGCACCGTTTGCGATACTGAGCCCTGCCACCACGCAGCATACGTCCGCACGATAGAGTCTCTCTGCCCGGGAAACACCATTCCCCCCGAGGAGTTTCTTTCCTGCTACGTAGGTCACTCCGAGACCGAGATCTACAGCCTTCTCAAGAAAAACAAGTCCATCGATTTTGACGACGGTCTGTTTTTCAGAACGAGGATCGAAAATCTTTTTGAAATAGTCAAGGAGCGATCCCTTGACTGCGCCCCCTTCTACCGTCAGCTTGAGGCACTCTATCCCGACAGACGCTTTATTGCCCTTACAAGCCAGAGAGTCTCAGTTCTTGACAGATTTCGTGAGCTTGTCAACTACGGAAAGATCAAGGAATTTATTTCCGTTGCCGACAAGCCCTACTCAAAGCGTGACGTTCTTTCCGATACAGAAAAATTTCTCGGAGTACCTCAGGATAAATGCGTGATCTTCGAGGATTTTGCACCCACTCTCAGAGCCGCAATGGAAAACGGCATCTACGCTGTGGGTGTATGCCACGATTTCAACAGCCTGTCCTGTGACGATTGCAACGAGCTTACAGATATCCATAAAGAGGCAGTTTTTTCTTGATCTTTTAAGTTTTTTAACATTCATTCAGGATATAATATTAATGCCCCCGAAACGGGGGCATTAATTATGTCGGGGGTGCTGCTTGATAAGAACGAAAAGATACTCGGTTGCCTTCAAGGTGCTTATAGCCTTTTTTGCTATGACGGGGATAGTGCTGCAAACAGGACTGACGGAAGGAAGATTTGATCTCGGGATATTCAGAATGTTTACGAACGTTTCAAACCTGGGATGCGGGATATATTTTACAGTGTGCGCCTCGGTCATTGCATTTGATAAAAACAGAGACGGAGGTCAGTCCCCCGTCCCCGTGCTTAAAGGAGTCTGCACTATGTCCATAACACTTACGGGCATCGTTGCGGCGGCAATCGTAGCAAGCGAATTTGACGCTCACACTCCCGAGGGAATCGCAACAGTTCTTCTCCATATCGTAACTCCCGTACTGATAATGGCAGACTGGCTCCTGTTTGATACCAAGGGACGCTTTAAGACAACTTCCCTTCTCTGGTGGCTCACAGCGCCTTATATTTATTTTGCATTTATCATGATAACATCGGTAACGATGGATAAGGACGAGATTTTGCGCTTTCCCTATCCGTTTCTCAATTACGAGCAGATGGGCATCCCCATGCTTATCCTCGTTGTCGCAGTAATGACGTTTTTCTATATCGGCATCGGATATCTTATGCTCATAATAGACAAAAAAATGGGATATCTTGAAAAAAACAAGCCTTTGTGAACCGAAGTCCGCAAAGGCTTAATTTCAGGTTTTTCAAAAGCTAAAGCGCTTTTTCAATGATCCCTTTACCGAGGATCATCTTTTATCCTTTTCTCTGTTGAGACGGAAATCAACAGAGCGTCTGAGGTATTCAAGATATTCTCCGTCCTGACACATTGACTTTCCGGGAGTATCGGAAAGCTTTGCCACGGGACGGCCGTTTACGTACTGAAGCTTGATAACGATATTGAGAGGCTCCTCGCAGGTATCGTTCGTACAGAAGGTTCCGATACCGAAGGCAACCTTTGCCTTATCCTTGAAATAATCGTAAAGCTCCTGCGCTCGGTCAAAATTAAGATTATCGCTGAAAAGAAGCTGCTTATGCTTGGGATCGACACCGTACTTCTTATAGTGCCCGATAATCTTGTTTCCCCATTCATAAGGATCACCGCTATCGTGGCGTACGCCTGCATAGTTATTGACCATCGCGCGGTTAAAGTCAAGGAGGAACAGATCCGTTGTAAGAGTATCCGTAAGAGCAGTACCGTTATCACCCTTGTACTCATCGTACCAGTCGTTCATAGCGTGGTGATTCGTATACGCAAGAGGAATGGAATCAACACCCTGATACATCTGGACGAACTCGTGTGCAAACGTACCGACGGGAGTAATACCGTGCTTCTTTGCAAGGTAAACGTTGGAGGTACCCACACAGTTTTCAGTCTCCTTAACGAATCTTCTTATGACTACGTCCTCCCATTCACGTGAAAGACGTCTTCTGCAGCCGAATTCCGCAAACTTGAAGTTGTATTTGCCATCGTTAAAGTCACGTATCTTTGAATCAAGACGCTCCTCGGCAGACTTGCGGAGAACGTCGTAGTCGTACTTCATACGGAAATAGACCTCGTTAACGATCTCAAGAAGATATATCTCAAACTGCATTGCTGAGAAAAGAGGGCCCTTTACGATAATAGAAAGCTCGCCGTTTTCATCAAGAGAAACGTTTACGTAGTCGCGGAGAGGACGCCAGAGACGGAGAAATTCAACGTAGTCGTTCTTGATAAAGCGGATGGATCTGAGGTAATCAAGCTCGTCTGCAAAGAACTTGAGATTGCAGAGATGCTCGATCTGGTAGTTGATCTCCTCTACCATCTCCTCGGTAAACACAATGCCCTTGTTACGGCACTTAAAGTAATATTCGCCGCAAAGATCAGTGTGCTTGTGGAAGATGACCTGGTTCATATTGAACTTATAGAGGTCAGTATCAAGCAAGGATATAATAATAGGATCAAGCTTCATAACGATTTCCTTTCGTATTTTGCTTTGGTATTTTTGGTATTATTGAGATATTATATCAAATCAATAGTATTTTTGCAATAAAAAATCTGAGGATTTTCATTAAAGAAAAATATAACATTGTTATTGTTTGCTTTTTAACGCTGAATTGATATAATTGAAGTAAGAATAAACAACAAAGAAAGAGTAGCCATGGACGACAGGATCAAGGATAAGTTTTTCAGAACGAGAACGCGAAAGCATTTCGACGTCGGTCTCCTTTCCAAGGACGAAGCACGATCGGCAAGAAAAAGATTTGAGCAAAAGTTTCTTATGAGCTATGAGGAGTACTCACAAAACCGCAAAAATGCCTCGTCGGAAAGGCTGAATTACGAGGAATACCTCCACTGTCCGATGGTGATAAAGCTCAGGGACGACGTAGATATGTACAGCAAGGAGGCTATGAAGCTTCTGCGGTCAATGGGAGAAAGCGTATTATTTATGTCGGAGAGCCAAAGCTGTGACAGCTGCGAGGGGATAAAGCTGGGCGGCACCGAAGAAAAGGGCTTCGTTGCCACCTGCGAGCCCAACGCCCTTGCAGACCGGATAATATACGAATGGCGACTGTATTTCAGCATCCCCCCAAAGGAACGGGAGAAAACTTATAAGGGTATACTTCCCTTCAATCTTTACATATTCGATACGGAATATACAAAATGCATAGCCGTAACAGATCTTTTCGGCGAATACACAAGAACCTACACGGTAGAGGACCGTATATGCTACGCCGTAGGCTTTGATAAAAAGCTCATGCAAAAATACAGCAGCAAGGTAGTAAGATTCCGCTGAAAAATAAAAAACGTCAAATTCGGGTTTGTCGAACTGTACAAATAAAAGGAAACGGTCGCTTTTTTGAAAAAAAGCTCCGCAAAAAACTTCAACAAGACAAAGATAGCGAAAAGGCAAAAGCCAACGCTATACAGGAATAACCCCGAAAATGAACGAGTTCATTTTCGGGGTTTTCCCGCGTTGGCTGGCGCTGTAAGCGCCGCAGGGCTTTGCCCTGCAACTTTTGCCTTGTAAACCTCAGCTACACCAATAGTTCAAAGTTTTTTGGGAGTGCAGAGGACTTTTTTTCAAAAAAGTCCTTTGCATCATCTCCCCTATAAACCCGAATTTGAAGGTAAGGCTCGTATGCAGATACACGAAAAGAATCATCCGTATTACAGACAGAAAAAAGCAAAAGCTTTTGACAGGCTTTTGCTTTTTTTGCATAATTTCACAGATCAAGCTTCAAATCGCCCTCTTTGATAAGTCCGAGCTTTCTCATGATCTCGCTGAAAAGAAGAGTCAGAGCGGCAGGCAAAACTATACATACAAGGAGGAGTCCTACCCAGAACATTGCGTCCTTTTCCTGGGTCGCCGTGATGGCTCCGAGGGGTCCGACAAGGCCGCAGGTACCCATTCCGGCAGAGACGCCGACACATTCAAGCTTGAACACCAAAGTAGCTACAGGCCCCGTAATTACTGAGGAAAGTATGGCAGGCAGCCATATCACGGGCTTTCTGACGATGTTGCCCATCTGGAGCATCGAGGTACCGAGTCCCTGAGCGATAAGACCGCCGAAACGGTTCTCACGAAAGCTCATAACAGCAAATCCGACCATCTGTGCACAGCAACCGGCGAGAGCCGCACCGCCGGCAATTCCCGCTATACCTATCATAGAGCAAATTGCAGCACTTGATATAGGAAGCGTCAAAATGATGCCCACGACGCAAGACACGATCATACCCATAACGAAGGGATGAAGCTCAGTTGCAGTGTTGATGAAAAGACCGAGATAGTACATTACGTAAGCTACACCGGGACATATAAGCTTTGCAACGGCAAAGCCGGAAAGTAAGGTAACGGCAGGGGTCAGAATTATATCGACCTTAGTGCTTCCGGACTCAAGCTTTCCAAGCTCGCAGGCAATAAGAACTGCAAGAAACGCACCGGCAGGACCTGCAGTTACGGGAGTTTCAAGCCCCGAAATACCCGTTCCCATCATATATCCCGCAGCGCCCACGGCAGCACAGGAATAAAGCACCAGAGGCGTTGCCTTAAGGGCTGCCGCCACTGCGATTCCGATTGCCGCACCGCAGACGTATCCGTTCATGGCAAAGCCCGCAAGCTCAAGCAAAAAGTCAAGATGTATCCACTCGCCAATGGTCTTGAAAATAGTACCGATAAGTAGGGATGCAAAAAGGCCCTGAGCCATAGCACCCATAGCCGTGATAAAATATGTTTTCGGCGAAATATCAACATTCTTTTTCTTTAAAAAGGCTTTAAATTTGTTCATAACAGAACCCTTCCCTTTTTTCGAAATTTGCAGGATTTCGCACCCGCAGTTGCATTCTATCACATTTCAGTTCTCAAATCAACAGAGAACCGAAAAATTTTTCCTGTTTCAACAAGGGCGTCTGTTATAATATAATATATATTTATATGTAAAACAATAAAAATAACATTGAAATTTTTATACAATATGACAACAATTATTTTCTAAAAAGGATTTCAATTTCAAGAAATATATGATATAATGTTTCCATAATGGTAGTATTATCCCTATTTATTACATTTGAGTAGGAATAATACTGAACATGATGCATTTTGCATACCGGAACAGGGCAAGAACGCCAATAGGGGTGTGGCATTTTCCATGTCCTGTTCGGAAATCACATATAAGGAGGAAAATGCAAATGTTTAAAAAATCATTAGCTTGGTTGCTTGTTGCGTGCATGGTATTGTCGATGATACCCATGACCGTATTTGCAGCCGAAGATTCGGGAACCGAGTCTACCGCTACTGTAAACGGCATCGTATACAGCGTTGATAACGGTAATGCTCAGGTCACCGACGGCAAGTCTGCTGTAGGCGATATCGTTGTTCCCGAAAAAGTTACGATAGGGGGAACGGAATACCCTGTTACATCTATTGCCGCAAACGCGTTCAATGATGCTAACGAGGTAACTTCCGTAGTAGTTCCCAATAGCGTAACCTCTCTTGGCGGAGCTGCTTTTGCCAATATGGATAAGCTTAAGTCCATTACTATCGGCAACGGCGTAACCTTATGGGGCTCAAAGCTCGCAGTTAATAACTATGAGCTTGAAACGGTTGTTATAGCAGAGGGCGCAACTCTGATCGGCGATCTCGCATTCAGAACCTGCCCCAAGCTTGCAAACCTTACCCTTCCCTCAACGCTTAAACAGATCGGTGCTACTGCATTTGCTTACAGTGCAATTACCGAGCTTGATATCCCTGCAAGCGTTGAAAGCATCGGTGCGGATGCATTCAAGGACATCGACACCTTGAAAAAGGTAACATTCAACAGTGTACCTGCTTCTCTCGGCACCACAGTATTCCAGATGTGCGACGGTCTTGAAGAGGTAGTACTTCCCGAAGGTCTCAAGTCCATCCCTCAGGGAACCTTCCGTTACTGCACGTCTCTCAAGACGATCAACTTCCCCGAATCTCTTACCGAAATCGGTAACTATTCCTTCCAGGGATGTACTTCTCTTGAATCCGTAACGATCTCCAAGAACATTGCTAACCTCGTTACCAATGCGTTCAACGGATGTACTTCTCTTAAAAACCTCACTATCGAAGAGGGATTTGCGGGAACCATCGGCGGATACGTTTTCCAGGGCTGCACAGCACTTGAAAGTGTTGTAATCCCCTCCTCCATGGAGACCGTAGGCGAGAGCATGTTCAATATGTGCTCAAACCTCAAGAGCGTAACGCTCAGCGAAGGCGTTAAAACACTCAACATCTCCGCATTTGCGAATTGCTCATCTCTTACAAGCATTACGCTTCCCGACTCTCTTGAGCGTATCAGACACGGCTCCTTCGCAAACTGTACTGCTCTTGAATCTATCATTATCGTTGGCGATAACATCCCCGTTATCGAGCACTCAAACGCGCTTGACGGTCTCAGCGAGGACATCGCTATTTTCTACACCGGCAACGATGAATTCACAGGCAACTGGGCATCTGTTGCTGATAACGTTGTTAAGGCAGATGCAAATAGTGTTGCAATCGTAGACAAAACCGGATACGCAACTCTTAAAGAAGCTATCACAAAAGCAAATGCAGTTGAAGGCGGCGCAACAGTTACCCTCATTAAGGACGTAACTCTCGGCGAGAAGCTTACAATTTCCGGTAACGTTACTATCGCAGGTGCTTATACCATCACCCGCGCTGATACATATACCGGCACATTCTTCGCAGTTAATTCCGGCGCTACCCTCACCCTTGACGGCGGCCTCGTAATTGACGGCGGTAACAATTACGAATTCGACAGAGCTGCATTTGATGCAGATGCTGCCGATTGGAACAAGTCTATCGCAAAGGAAGACAGCGCCAAGTGGTTCACCCCCGAGGAAGGCGCACCCGTTGCGACAGCATTTATGATCACAACTACCGGCGGTACAGTTAACCTTAATAACGTAACTGTTCAGAACAACTATTCTGTAGGCTCCGGCGTTGTATCTGCAGGCGCAAATTCTACAATTAACCTTACAGGTGCAAAGATCACTCACATAGCTGCTACCCAGAACAGCGGTATTGCCGTTAACGCTTCCGGTGCAGGCATCAAGGTTAATATGAACGAAGGTACTGTTATCGACGGTAACCACGTAGGCGGTAACCACGGTATCTTCAAGATATACTCCGGAACAGTATTCACCATGAACGGCGGTGAGATCACAAACAACACAGGCTGGAACTCCAACGGCGTTGCAGTCGGCGTATACTGGGCTACCTTCAATATGAAGGGCGGTAAGATCTGCTCCAACGTAGGTGTATACGGTCCCTCCAACGGACGTAATGCTGCTATCTACCTCCACAGCGGACACACCTTCGAAATGACAGGCGGCACGGTCTGCCACAACTCCGGCAGAGGCAGAGGCGGTATCGATGCTCCCTACGACAACGGTACTGCGAAGATCTCCGGCGGTGAGGTTCTTGATAACATCTCCCGCAGCGGCGGCTCTTCTTACGACGTGCTCGGAACAGCCTCTATGGAAATCACAGGCGGTACCTTTACTCAGGACGTTAGCAAATGGCTCGCTCCCGACACAGGTCTCGTTTATGATGAGGCAACAGGCACATACGGTATCACAGATCACGTATATAATCTTTGGTTCCGTGATCCTGTTACAGGCGAGCAGCTTCCCTACGTAGGCCCCCTTAAGGGTAACGATCCCGCTTCTCTTGTAGCTACAGGTAAGGCCTTCTACGATGATTACTACGTAATGGAGCTTGAGGTGCTTTCCAACGCTAAGATCGACGACCCCATCGTCATCGACTATCCTATGACTGTCAACCTTGGCGGTTATACACTCACAGGCGTTGACGTATATCCCGTTATCCGCGTTCAGGGCGGTGCTGAAGTAACCGTTAAGAACGGTACTATCAACAATGACGATTACGTATTCGTAGTAGGTGCGTCTGACGGCTCAAGCGCAGGTGACCTCACTATCGAGAGCGGTAAGTACCACGGTGATACAACAGTAGCATCCGTAACAAAGGGTACACTTACTGTAAACGGCGGCGAGTTCTCCGTTGATCCTTACGAGGGCAGCTACGGGTACACACTTAACTGCGTTGATGCAAACTATAAGGACGACAGCGCTGCAATCGTTGTAAACGGCGGTAAGTTCTATAAGTTCAACCCTGCTGACAACGCGGCAGAGGGCGCAGGAACAAGCTTCGTAACAGAAGCATATCTTGCTGAGGCTGACGGCGACTACTACACCGTTCGTCAGAACAAGGATAAGCTTGAAACTGTAGCAGATATCGTTATCACTCTTAATAACGGCCAAACTGTTACTCTCAAGTACCCCAGCGAGAGATTCTCAAGCATCCAGCATATTATCGGAACTAACGATTATGCAGATTTCGTTCTTGGCGCAGATCAGAACGAAATGCTCGCAAGCGTTGCTAACGGAGACGTTGAAAGCATCGTAATGAACCTTTATTCCGATATCGAGCTTGATGCTCCCATCAATTTCTATAATAAGTACTTCCAGGTGCCCGTTGAGTATGCCATTACCGTAAACGGCAAGGGCAATACCGTAACTTGGGCTGACGGATATACAGGCACTCTCTTCAATATCGAGAGCGGCGTAACAGTAGAAATGAAGAATCTCACTATCGACGGTGAGAACGCATTCACATTCTACGACGATACTACAACAGTAGAAAACGGTCAGAACTGGTACACTCGTTTTGTTGACGTAGGCGAAGAGGATAAGGCTGTAAACGCTAACGTGATCGTTAACGCAGGTAACCTTACTCTTAACGGCACTACCATCCAGAACGTAACCATCGCTTCCGATTCCGGAAACGGCAAGACCGAAAACTCCGCATCCGGCGGCTTCTACCTTATGTACAACGACGACCTTGCCCTTATCAAGTCCAACGGCGGTAAGGTAACCCTTGACGGTGCAAATATCACCGGCAACGCAGGTCTTGTACTTAATGCAATCAAAACTGAAACGGCTCTTAATAATGCAATAATCGATGGCAACATGGGTTGCGGCAATAAGGGCGGTATCATCATTGCAAACGGCGGCACAATGGAAATCACAGGCACATCTATCGATGACAACAAGGCAATGGCAAGAAGTGCTACTATCCTCGGTGTTATCAACGGTGCTGAGGTTACCTTTGGTGCTGGCTCCACAATGGACAGAAACAAGCACATCGGTGTTGGCTCCAACACTGCAGGTGCTATGATCGTTCTCGAGGGAGCTTCTCAGTTCGTAATGAACGGCGGCTCTATCTCCGATAACGTAGGCGGCAGAGCCGGTGCCATCGCTTCCCGTTGGGTAGGCGGCAACTACGGTCAGCACGCAGAAACCTCCATTATTCTTAATGCAGGTGAGATCAAAGGCAACACGGCTGATACAGCTAACGGCTGGAACGGTGCTTCCGTATTCCTCCGCAGCCCTGCTGTTATCGGCGAAGGCATGACTATTGAAGGAACCATCGCAGTTAACGCAAACCCCGGCGCACTTGCGATCACAGGCGGTAACTTCACAGACTTCGACCTTGTTGTAACTGACGGTCTCAAGGCCGAGATTTCCGGCGGTACATTCGATAAGGATCCTAACGAATGGTGCGCTAAGGGCTATGCTCCTGTAGATAATGGAGATGGCACTTGGAAGGTAACCGAAAACAAGATCTTCAAGCTTCACATCGTTGATCCTGTAACCGGCGAACCCGCGTTTATTCCTTACATTGAAGGCAATGATCTTAAGACCGTTGTGGAAACAGGTAAGTCATTCTATGCAGATTACTACAACATGACTCTCGAAATCCTTGGCGACTGGGAGCTTGACGAGACAGTTACCATCGATTATCCCATGACCATCAACCTTAACGAAAATACCATCACGACAGCAGCAACTGCTGACGGTGATTACGTTGATGCATTCACGATCCTTGCAGCCGTAACTGTCACAGGTAACGGTACAGTTGATGCACGTTCTTCACACGGCTATACATTCTATGTAGGCGATAAGAACGGAAACGCAGGTAACCTCACTATCGAGAACGGTACCTTCTACGGTGAAACTTCCGTAGTAAATAACAGACTCGGCAGCGTTGTTATCAACGGCGGTAACTTCGAAGCTACTGAATACAACGGTGCACACGAGTTCACTCTCAACTGCATCGATGCAAACTATAACGCAGATACTGCAAACATCGTTGTAAACGGCGGTAAGTTCTATAAGTTCAACCCTGCTGATAACGCAGCAGAAGGCACAGGAACAAGCTTCGTAACTGATGCATATACTGCTGAGGCTGACGGCGACTACTACACTGTTCGCGCGCTTAATTACGTTGCCGAAGTCAACGGTGTTAAGTACGAGTCTCTCCAGGAAGCTATCAATGCTTGCAAGAACGGCGAGACTGTAAAGATCATCGCTGATATCAATTACAGCAATGATGATATTGTAGATGCTATCGGCGGCGCAACCGGATTCGGTAACTATCCCAACCCCTCCATCATCTACACGGGCGGTACTAAGGGTGCAACCGATGCTGAAAACAAGCCCAGTGAAGTAAATGCTGTTATCGACCTTAACGGTCATACGATCACAAGCACTGCAGACGCATATCTCTTCCTTATTATGGATAACACAAAGCTTACGTTTACTGATAGCGTAGGCAACGGTAAGGTTATTGCAAACGCAGATGCTCCTGCACTCTGGGTAGTCGGTACAGAGACACTCGTTACTATCGAAAAGGGTCTCTTCCAGACTGACAGCGCAACCGGCGTAATTCACGTAACTCACGGCGGTGACCTCGTTATCACCGGCGGTGAGTTCAAGACTACAGCAGCTGACGCTTCCCTTCTCATCATGCTTAATACAAAGGACCGTCAGAACTCCAAGTACTTCATCAAGGGCGTGGCTACCGTAACCATCAGCGGCGGTACGTTCCACGGCTTCGATCCCAGAAAGGTTGGAGATGACAACGGCGCATCCTCCATCGAGGACATTAAGTTTGTTGACGGCTGTGCTGAAAACTTCATATCTATATATAATGAAGAAAAAGGCACATACGGCGTTGATAATTACATTGAGATCATCAAGGCAGAGCTCCTTGCAGGTCACAATGTAAAGCTCGAAAAGGATATCGTTGTTGACGGATCTATGATCGAGTCTATCCCCGCTCCCACAAACGGAAACGGCAAGTATCCCAACTACGGCATTTTCAATATCGTAGGCGATTACGACGTAACCTTTGACCTTAACGGTCACTCCATTACCTACAACGGTCATAAGGACTTCCAGTGGAATGGAAAGACATACAACTCCTGTACAGTAGCTCACGGTCTCTTCTATGCAAATGCAGGCGCTGACTTCACAGTCATCGACTCCTCTGATGATAAGTCCGGTACGGTAACTGTATACGGTCTTGCTTCCGGTGCATACGTTGCATCCCCCGATACAACCTTCACTATCGAAGGCGGTACTTGGAAGAATGTAGGATGCGCTACATGCGGCGGCACAAATATCTTCCTTTATCCTCTCCAGGGCGGTGAGCTCTATATCAAGGACGGTTACTTTGACCAGGCTCTTGACGGCGCGGGCGAATCCTACCTTATCGTTGAACACGGCGGCGCATATGCAAACTCCGTGATCGACTACTCCAAGACAAAGGTTGAGATCTCAGGCGGTACCTTCGTTGGTATGAACCCTGAAGAGCTCAAGTACTTCAACCAGACGGCTGATAACAAGCTTGATACAACGACCGAGCCCACAACCGACGGCTGTGCCGATGGCTATGCGCCTGAGGACAACGGCGACGGCACGTACAGCGTAAAGGTTGAGCTTCCCGAGGTTGTTATCACAGACATCAAGGGTGATCTCGCAGGCACAGATCCCGACCTTACCTTTGCGCTTAACTTCGCAATCAAGGATATCGATAAGCTCTCTGAGGATTATCTTGAGGATCTTATGAGTGCATACGGCAGTCACTACGTTGACTACGTGCTCACGATCGAAGGTCTTGCAGATGCAGACGTAACCTTCAATGCAAACGGCGATGCAGACGGATATCTTGCAGGCCAGTATGATGCATGGAGCGCGAACTGGGTATCTGTTCCCTTCGAGGACGTAACTATTGAAAACGGCGAAAGCCTCTACATTATGGAATACGCTGCAAAGCTTATGGGTCAGAGCGGACTCCGCTTCACTCTCGCAGAGGTTGCGGCAATCGTTCAGAACTTTGACTGCGGCGTATACTTCACTCCCGAATTCCTCGCAAAGAACCCCGATCTCAAGGTTACTCTCCAGCTCAAGGTATTCACCGAGGACGCTGACGGTAATAAGATCGAAAACATTGACGTAGCTAAGAATGTCTTCACAATTGAAAACATCACAGCAATCGTCAGCGGCGCAAATAAGCAGAGCCAGTACTTTGCTACATTCGCTGATGCTTATGCGGCTGCCGAGGCAGGCGATACGATCGAGCTTCTTGCTCCCGTAGTTATTACCGCGGACACAACCCTTGACTTTACAGACATTACTGTAGACGGCAACGGCGTATATCCCGCATTCCGTATCCAGAACGGTGCAAACGTAACCGTTAAGGGCGGCGAAGTAACTAACAGCGATTACGTATTCGTACTCGGCGCATCCGACGGCTCAAGCGAAGGTAACCTTACAATTCAGTCCGGTAAGTTCCACGGCGATACTACAGTAGCATCCGTTACAAAGGGTACACTTACTGTAAACGGCGGTGAGTTCTCCGTTGATCCTTACGAGGGCAGCTACGATTACCTTCTCAACTGCATCGATGCAAACTACAAGGATGGCTCAGCCTCCATCGTAGTTAAGGGCGGTACCTTCACAGGCTTCAACCCTGCAGATAACGCAGCTGAGAATCCTAAGGCTAACTTCGTTGCTGACGGATATGTTTCAGTAGAGAATACTGACGGTTCATGGGCAGTAGTAGAAAAAACAAGCGTAACCATCGGTTCTGTTGAAGACCTCCTTGCATTCGGTGCAGCTGTAACCGGTAACACTAAGTATCAGGGTGTTAAGGTTGCTGCTAACCCCGAAATTACAGTCGTTCTCACTGCTGATCTTGACCTTGCAGGCTCCGGCTTTGCTCCCATCGGTAACGGTAGTGCAAATGCATTCTCCGGTACCTTCGACGGTCAGAATCATACTATCAGCAACATGACTCTCTCTTGCGACTACTACCGCGGCGTCGGCTTCTTCCGTAGTCTCGGAAAGGGCGCAACCGTTAAGAACGTAACGTTTGTAAACGCAAATGTAAACAACGGTAATGCAACCGGCGGTAACCACTTCTACGGTGTTGTTGCAGGATTCTCCTACAATCTCACCCTTGATAACGTAGATATTAAGGATTCCACTGTAACTTGCAAGTATGCAGGTGCGATCACAGTTGGATGTGTCGAGGGCGCAACTGTTGTTAAGAATTGTGACGTTGAAAACGTTGTCCTCTCAACCACAAGCATCAGAGGTTCCGTATTCGGTATTCTCGGTAACTCCGCAAACGGTCATACCATTGCTACCGAAAACAATACTGTTAATAACGCTATATTCGTAGTTGACGGTGAGGTTAAGGAACTTAAGGAAACTCTTAATTACAACGAATGGGCTACAGGCACAGATTATACAGAGTATAACTATGTAGCGCAGATCGGTGATACTAAGTACACTTCCCTCTTCGACGCAGTAGCTGCAGCTGCTGACGGTGATACGATCACTCTCATCGGTAACGTTGTTCGTGCAAGCACTCTTGTTGTTGATAAGAATGTAACGATCGATCTCAACGGCAAGACTGTTTCCGCAGCTGCTACTGTAAACGGTGCTCCCGTTATCCGTGTTCTTGCAGACGTAACTGTTAAGAACGGTAAAGTAGACGGCAGAGACGGTGCAAGCTGCTATGCATTTATCGTAGGCAACGCTGAAACTGCAGGCAAGCTTACAATCGTTGACGGCAACTACTACGGCGACGTAACAGTTGCTTCCGTAACAAAGGGTGAGCTTAACGTTCAGGGCGGTTACTTCGAAGCTACTGAATACAATGGTGCACACGAGTTCACTCTCAACTGCATCGACAAGAACTACAAGGACGGCATCGCAAAGATCTCCGTATCCGGCGGTACCTTCTACAAGTTCAACCCTGCAGATAACGCGGCTGAGAATCCCAAGGCTAACTTCGTTGCTGACGGATATGTTTCTGTAGAGAATACTGACGGCTACTGGACAGTTGAATTTAAGCCTGTAGCAAAGATCGGCGACACTACCTACCCCACCCTTGCAGCAGCAATCGCAGCAGCAAAGGACGGCGATACGATCGTTCTTATTGAGAACATTGAGCTTGCAGACGAAGTAGTAACAGTCAACGTATCCGGAAAGATCACTCTTGACCTTAACGGACACACCGTAACCGGTACGTTTACAGAAAAAACTACAGCATTTATCTATGTAACAGGCTGTGAGCTTACTATCCTTGACAGCACAGAAAGCGCTGAAGGCGGAATCCACGCTGTTAATACTAACGGCAACCTTTCCAACCTTATCCGCGTTGAAGCTGATGCCAAGATGGTTATCACAAACGGTAACTTCACTCAGGACGCTTCCACAAACGGCTCAGGTATGATCGACTCCCGCGGTGATGAGATCATTACAGTAAACGGCGGTAACTTCCGTCTTTACAATATCGGTGCAGTTTCCAACGGTTCTCCCTGGATCTTCAATGCTTCCAGCCAGAACGAAAAGAACATTGTCGTAAACGGCGGCACGTTCAATGCTGATATCATTCACCAGTACTATCCCTTCGAGGTAATGGCACCCCGTGAAAAGGCTCTCGTTGAAGGCACTGACGGCATCTGGTATTTCGTTGACGCAGTAGCATACGTAAACGAACAGGAATGGTCCAGCAGATGGTACACTAACGAGGTTGGTTATGCAACTCTCGAAGCAGCTCTCGAAGCTTGTGAGGATGTAAGAACCAAGAGTGGTCAGACAAGTGCAGAAGAGTTCGTATCTATTATCGATACACTTACCATCAATGACACTGTTGCAAATGTAAAAAACAGAAAGATCACAGGTAACGTTGTTCTCGGTAACGCAAATGCAACTCTCACAGCTCCTAAGAATGATGCCCTCACCGTTACATCCGGTGTCAGCGGCTACGACGTTGTTTACGAAAACGGCGCGTATAAGCTCGTTAAGCTTGCAGTAGCAAAGATCGGCGACACTACCTACCCCACCCTTGCAGCAGCAATCGAAGCAGCTAAGAGCGGCGATACGATCACCTTCATTGCTAACATTACTGAGGACGTTACTATTGACGAGAATCTCACAATCGACGGTGCAGACTTCAAGTACACCGGTACAATGACCGGTAACAGTGGCTTGACTGTAACCGTACAGAAAGTGAATTTCGTAAATGGTGGCTTCGATAAGAGCACTAAGTCAGCCAAAGGCAAGTACACCTTCAAGGATTGCTCATTTGATGGTGACAATAGCTACAACTATCCTCTCCGCTTCAAGGGAGCGGATACAGTTATCGTTGAGAACTGTACTGTAGCTGACTATCGTTATTCATTCCTCTATATCACATCCGCAACAAACACAGTATCTGTAAAGGATGTTACAGTGGAAAATTGTCCCAACTATGCAATTTACTTCGCATCCGGTGTAACCAACGCAACAATTGAAGGACTTAAGGTTAAGAACTCTGATCGTGGCTTCTTAATTAATAACACTGCCAACAGAACCTTTACAATCATTGATTGTACAATGGAAAATGTTGTCACAGCTATTAGCCATTCCAATGGTGACAAATCTATTACATGCAATGCACTTGGCAACAATGACTTTGGCACAGCAGCTATAAGCGAGTATGCAAATATCGTTCTTGCTGCTGAAAATGCTACACTCAAGGCCATCGCAGATCTCAACGTAACTACTAACGTTGCAGGCTCTGTTGTTGAATACGAAAACGGCACATACTACGTTGCTGCCGCTCTCGTAAAGAACGAAACAACAGATAAGTACTACGCTTCCCTTGCAGCAGCAATCGAAGAAGCAAAGGACGGCGATACGATCGTAGTTCTTGAGGATATCAACCTTTCCGAAACAGCTACAGTTCTTCTCGACAACTCTTACGATACCTACTTCCTTGTAGAGGGTAAGACAATTACTATCGACCTTAACGGCAAGACACTCTCCGGCGAATATGCCGGTAACGGTATGCTCGTTGGCGTATTCTCTACAGATAATAAGGGTAACCTTACAATCACAGGTAACGGTACTGTAAACTTGACAGCTACAAGCACGGTTTACTCTCTCATCGCAAACTACGAGGAACTCTGCTCTATCACGGTTGAGAACGGTACATTCAAGCTTGACGCTGCAAAAGACTCCCTCATCTACTCCGGCGCAACCGCTGACAAGGACAAGAACGAGGGCGGTATTACAATTAACGGCGGTGATTTCTACCTTGGAAACACAGGCACAGGTGCAAACGCATCTCCCTGGATCTTCAATGTACTCGGACAGAATCACGGCTACACTGCTGTTAACGGCGGTACGTTCAACACAGACGTTAACCACCAGTTCTGGGCAAACGAAGTATTCGTTCCCGAAACTCTCGCACTCCAGAACAACGGCGACGGCACTTGGACTGTAGTTGATGCAGTTGCATACATTGAAGAAATCGCTACCTCCAGAAACAGCTATTCTCGTAATGTCGGCTACGCTACGTTTGCTGAGGCTCACGCTGCAGCAAAGACCGGCGCAACAATTACTCTCGTTGCAGACCTCACATCCGGCGTAACAGTTGATAAGGATGTTGAGATCGATACAAACGGTAAGAGCGTTGCAGGCATCGTTCTTGCAAACGTTGATGCAACAGTTCTCGGCGTTGAAGGACTCAACGTTACAACATCTGTTGCAGGCTACGAAGTAGCTTACGCTGACGGCACATACTCCGTGGTTGAAGCTGAAAAGGTAGCTCAGATCGGCAATGTTACTTACTCTTCCCTTGCAGATGCAGTTGCAGCAGCTAAGAACGGCGATACGATCGTAGTTCTCAAGGATACAACTGCTAACGGCGTTACTATCGGTTATTCTACCGCAGTTGAGATCACCATTGATCTTAACGGCCATAAAGTAAGCTCTACAGACAAGGTTCTTAACGTATTCCGCATCAACACTGTGGTTACACTTACGAACGGTACAGTCAGCGGTAACTCCACAGGCGGTACTGTCAACGTTACTTACAACGGTAAGCTTATCCTCGGTGATAACATCACTATCACCTCCGGCGGTCAGGCTAACGCTATCAACCTCAACACAGGTACGCTTGAGGTTGCTCAGGATGCTACGAACGTAGTAGTTAACGGCGGTATCGGCTCCATTCAGACTCAGGGCGATACTGTTAACACCATCACAATCGGTGCAGGCTACTACAAAGGCGACCTTGTTATTAACGACGCTTCCACTTGCACACTCACAGGCGGCACGTTCACTATGGACGTAAACGCTTACTGTGCAGATGGCTACTACGCAAAGAACAACGGCGACGGTACATGGACGGTTGTTAAGCTCTTCAATATCGCAGGTGCTAATATGAACCTCGGTAACTCACTTGATATGAACTTCTTCATCAAGAAGTCTGATATCATCGAAGGTCGTGAATATTACCTCACAATCACCAAGACTTACGCTGACGGTAGAGATGATCTCGTAATTACAGTTCCTCAGTCCGAATGGAAGGATGCAACAAAGCAGAATATGTACTATGTAACATTTGAAGGCCTTGCAGCGAAGGAAATGAGCGATATTATTTCCGTTCAGGTATTCGATGCTTCCACAAACGACATAGTAAGTACTCTGTGGGTAGACAGTGTACGTCTCTACGCAGAGCGTATGCTTCCTAAGGCAACCAGCGATGAAGAAAAGACACTTTACGTTGATATGCTTAACTACGGTGCAGGTGCACAGGCATTCTACAAGTACAACAACGTAGAAGCTAATCTCGCAAACGCAAATATTGCAGATTATCAGTCTTACGCAACAGTATACGTAGAAGGCGACTATACTAACAACCAGATCAAGGGCAATGATTACTATATCGGTACTTCCCTTGTTCTTAAGAACACACTTGTAGTAGCATTCGCGTTCAGCGATGAGGCTATTACAGATGGTTCTTACGCAATAGTTAACTATACAGATCACAGAGGCAAGGCTGTAGAGCTCAAGATCGATGCATCTGAGTTTGTAACTCAGACCAGTGTTTCCGGTGTTAAGTTTGTATATGTTGACTCTCCCAGAGTGGCAGACGGACGCCAGCTTATCTCTTGCACAATCTATGATGCAGAAGGTAACATCATCAGCTCCGCTTCCGATAACGTAGAGAGCTACGTAGCACGTAATGCAGCTAAGAAGCCCTTCTACGAGCTTATACTTAAGTTCTCTGACGCAGCGCATGCATATCTGCACAGAAACGACAAATGAGAAAGGAGGTATAAAAAATCATGAAAAAGTTTTTTATGGAACCTGAAATCGAAATTGAAAAATTCACTGTAGAGGACATTATTACGGAAAGTTTTCCTGGTGATGAAGACTACGATGAAGACTGGACTCCTATTGGTTAATTAACCAACAAAGTGATCATAACTCCCCCGGCGGTATTCCGCCGGGGGTTTTCCCTTTTATGTTTCATTTTTTTCGTATTTTCTATTTGATAATAGAAAAATATATGCTATAATGTATTGAATATAAAATTTCGGCTGAAAGGAGATCGTATGAAAAAATACTACAGGATCGCAGGGCTCTGCGTAGCTATGGATTCCTTCGGAAAGACCGAAAAGCAGGCAAAGGATTATCTTATCACCGAAAATGATCCCCCTACTCCTGATATTCAAATAGTGTCAAACCGGCAAAAGCTTATGAGCGAATGCCCCTATCTCGGTGAGGACAGCTGTGAGTATCTGTCAACGGGAAACAGCTTCTACCGTCAGCTCATCGATCATAACGGACTCCTTATCCACTCCTCTGCAGTCGTTATGGACGGAAAGGCTTATCTCTTCTCTGCCCCCTGCGGCACCGGTAAATCCACTCATACTGCTCTCTGGCAAGAGGTGTTCGGACGGGAGCGCGCCCGTATCCTCAACGACGACAAGCCCGCTGTAAGGCTTGAAAACGGAGAATTCTTTGCTTACGGCACCCCCTGGAGCGGGAAAACTGACCTTAATATCAATATGCGTGTTCCCCTTGCAGGTATATGTATGCTCAGGCGCGGCACAGAAAACAAAATAAAGCCCTTTGGCGGCGCCATGGCTCTTCACGCAATTCTTGAACAGACTGCGCGCTCCAAGGACGCCGATTTTACGGTAAAGCTTCTGGATCTTCTCGAAAAGCTTTTCATCTCCGTTCCCGTCTGGCAGCTGGAATGCAATATGGAGCCCGAGGCCGCACTGGTATCCTATAACGCAATGTCTAAGGGCTTTGAAAATAATAAATAAGGAATTGAAATATGAAACTTAAAAACGGATTTATTTTGCGCGATATCGGCGGCGAATGCGTTGCCGTTCCCACAGGAAGCGATATCGACCTCAACGGTATGATCACACTTAACGAAACTGCAAAGACTCTCTGGCTCTGCCTTGAGAAGGGCGCCGAGCTTTCCGACCTTGTCAAGGCCCTTACAGACGAATACGAGGTTGACGAGGAAACGGCAAGGAAAGCCGCCGTAAGCTTCACAGAAAAGCTGAAAGGTCACGGTTTCCTTGAATAACTCAAAAAACGTAAGGCTTGACGACGTCATGCCGCTGATAAAGGAAAAGCTGGCAGAGGGCAAGTCCGTAACCTTTTCTCCCCGCGGGATAAGCATGCTCCCCATGCTCCGACAGGGGAAAGATACGGTTACTCTCTCTCCCCTCCCTGCCCGCCTGAAAAAATACGATATTCCCCTCTATCAGCGTGAGGACGGCAAATACGTCCTTCACAGAATAGTAAAAGCCGGGGAAACGTATACCTGTATCGGTGATAATCAGTTTGCAGCGGAAGAGGGACTCTCCCATTCCCAAATGATCGCAGTTGTCACCGAGTTTACCCGATCGGGAAAAGTACATTCGGTAAACGAATTATCCTATAAGCTCTATTGCCGCTTCTGGCACTGCAGCCGCCCGCTTCGCCGCATCTGGCGGGGAGTCACAGCAAGGCTGAAAAGAACGTTTAAAAAATAAGGAGGCAGTCGTGGAAAGCGAAAAGATGTTTATTTGCGGTACAGATATGATATATCTCGCATCCTGCGCCCTGCGTCTTGCCACCCCTGACGTAAAACGCGTAGCCGCCATGGATCTTCCATCAGTTTTTAAGCTCTCTTCACTCCATTCCATGCAGGCTGTTACCTTCTATGCCCTTGAAAAAGCTCTCATCCAGCCTGAAAACAATATAAAAATCGACGGGGAGCTTCTGAGATCCTGGAAGGAAGCAAAAAACAAAGCAGTAAGAAAGATTATCCTCTTTGATTCCGAGCGGGAGCATATTTTTGCATTTATGAACGAGCACCGAATCTGGCATATGCCGCTGAAGGGTGTTGTTTTGCAAAAGTATTACCCGAAGCTGGGTATGCGTCAGATCACAGATAACGATATCCTGTTTGATTCCGATCAGCGCCGGGAGCTTTCGGAGTATATGGTAAGCCGGGGCTATAGCTATCAGGCAGGCGGAAGAACCACCCATGACGTATATCAAAAAGCACCCGTGCTTAATTTTGAGATGCACGTTTCTCTGTACAGCCCCATCGTTGATGAAATATGGTACGAATATTATAAGGATATAGATAAAAAGCTCGTTTGCGAGGCTGATTCCTACGGCAGAAGCTTTAAATCAAACGACCTGTACATTTATATTCTGACTCATATGCTCAAGCACCATAAAAACGGCGGAAACGGAATACGCTCCCTTATGGACGTATACGTTATGAACGCAGGTCTTCGTGATGAGCTCGACCGTTCTTATATATCAGAAGAGCTGAAAAAGCTCAATGCTGACAGCTACGAGATCGCCGTAAGATCCCTTTCAGAAAAGATCTTTGACTGTGATTTTGATCCTGATAAACTCAGCCGCGAGGAGCACGAGCTCCTGCTTTTCTATATATCGTCGGGAACCTTCGGAACCTTACAGAACGCTATTTCCAAGAGCCTTAGAAAGATCAATAAGACAGACGAAAAGCCCGGTCTCATAACAAAGCTCCGTTATCTTTTGTCTATGCTCTTCCCGCCCCTTGAATATTATCGGGAGATGCATCCGTTTTTGTATAAATACCGCATCTTCATTCCGTTCTTCGTCATATTCAGAACGGTGCGCGCCCCCTTCAGAAACCGGAGAATGATAAAAAACACCTTAAAAGCTCTTTTTAAAAAGAAGTAAAAGAAGCCAACCTGTCGGTTGGCTTCTTTCTGTTTATCAGTTATCTGATTTGAATATTTTGAAGCTGTATGGCATAAGCTCACATACGTCACAGCACTCACCGGAAAGCATATCCGTCATTTTCTTTCGGAGCTTTATTACAGCACCTTCTTCAGCGGAATAGTTTTCTATAAAGACGTAGGTGGTTTTTCCGTCCGTTCTTGTATGTGCGGTCACTCCGTGAGGTAGCGCACCTGTTGCCTCTACAGGTGAATACAGCCCTGCCTCTTTGATAAGCATATCAATAACAGCATTTTTAAGGCTGCCGGTGTCTCTTGCCGCCTGATATACGGCTTTGCCCTTGCTATATCTGTTGACCGTAACGGCAGGACTGCCCTTATAGAAGCCCTCCGTATATACGGCCAAAGCCTCGGCAGTCTCAGGATGAATAACCTCGCAGAAGTCATGAAGCTCGTGGCGGACTCCGCCAAATTCCGTGTAGCAGCGCTCGTGAGGATAAAGAGTATCCACCTCCTCGCTGATGATGCCAAACACTCTGCGAAGATCCCCCGCAGGAATTCCGCCAAGATAGCACAGATCGTTTTCATCTACGGTGCCGAGAGTGTAGGTTCCGTAAAGAATACCGCCGTCGCTGACGTACCTCTCCAGATTTTTAATGGTTTCCCCGCTGCAAAGATAGAGCATCGGAGCAATTACGATCCTGTAGGATGAAAGATCTGCCTTTGGGGACACAACGTCGCAATTTATGCCTCTTTCCCAGAAAAGACGGTGATATTCGTAGCAGGTCTCAAAATACTTTTTATCGTCCTTAGCGTATCCCTGACAGTCGTCGAGAGCCCACATATTTTCCCAATCGAAAATGATCGCAGCATTGGAATCCACAAGGGTGCCGCAGACCTCGTCTATCCTCTCAAGTATCTCGCCGGTAGCCTTGACAGACCTGAAAACCCTCGTATTTTCCGTTCCGTCGTGACCAACAACTGCACCGTGAAACTTTTCCGAAGATCCCCTGCTCTTTCTCCATTGGAAATACTGAACGCTGTCGCTGCCGTGAGCTACAGCCTGGATAGACGAAAGAACGTCAAGGCCGGGTCTTTTCATCTTATTGTAAGGCTTCCAGTTGACGAGACTGGGAGTGCTTTCCATAAGAAGAAAGGGCTTTTTCATAAGACTGCGGTAAAGATCGTGCCAGAAAGCAGTTTTTGATGCAATTATAGCATCGTCACAGCTGTGCCACTCAGGATAAGAATCCCACGATGCAAAGTCTATGATATCAGTAAACTTATAATAATCGATATCGTAAAACTCAAACATCATATTGGTCGTAACGGGAAGATGAGGAGTCAGCTCTCTTATTGGCTCAAGCTCGCATTTTATAAAATCCTTAGTCTGATGCGTCACAAACCGCTTCCAGTCAAGATTCAGACCGTGGATACCCGTTTCCGTGTTCTTTCCGGGAGGCTCGATCTGATCAAAGCTGTCATAGGTATGACTCCAGAAATCAGCCCAGTAATTGTGGTTAAGAGCATTTATATCATTATTGAATTTATCCCTAAGAAAGTCTCTGAATGCCTTGCAGCAAAGCCGGCAATGACATTCTCCGTTAAATTCGTTGGAAATATGCCATGCAATAACGGTGGGGTTATTCCCGTAGCGCTCGCAAAGCTTTCTGTTTATGGCCTTTACCTTTTCGCGGTAAACGGGGGAGGTAAAGCAATGATTCTCCCGTGCTCTGAAATGCTCGCGAATGCCGTCCTGCCCGACACGAAGAACCTCGGGATACTTTTCTGCCAGCCAATGAGGTCTGGCGCCTGAGGGCGTTGAAAGAATGACCTTTTTTCCGTTCTTTCCGATCTTTTCGATTATTTCATCGAGGAAGGAAAAATCATACTCCCCTTCCCGTGGCTCAAGCTTTGCCCAGGAAAAGATTCCAACAGTCATTTCGTTGGTATGAGCCTTATTCATAAGAAGCATATCCGCGTCCCAGACAGACTTGTCGTACAGCCACTGCTCGGGATTATAATCTGCTCCGTGAATGAAATGAGGAAAGCTTTCGCATGGATGGATCTTCTTCATAATAATCTCCAAATCATAATAATTACACCTTATACTAACACAAACCATCACCCGAAATCAACCAAAATATACAATTTGTGATTTACAAAATGCCAAAAAGATGTTACAATTAACAAAAAGGAGGTATTATTATGAAACTTAAAAGAATTATAGGCCTGGCCCTTGCAGCTCTTATGACCACCTCTGCTCTCTGTTCATGCACCCCAAAAAGCGTGATTCCCGATAAGAAAATAGAGGGCAGCAGCCTCTACGTAAAAAAAGTAGATAATATCCCCGAGGACTTTATTTTCGGTATGGACGCCTCAAGCGTGCTCAGCGAGGAGGCGAGCGGAGTCAAGTATTACGGCTTTGACGGCAAGGAACAGGACGTGTTCAAGACCCTCGCCGAAAACGGCGTTAATTATATCAGAGTCCGTGTCTGGAATGATCCCTTTGACGAAAACGGTAACGGATACGGCGGCGGAAACTGCACTATCGATACGGCGGTTGAGATAGGAAAGCGTGCGACAAAATACGGAATGAAGCTTCTTGTGAATTTCCATTATTCCGATTTCTGGGCAGACCCGGGAAAGCAGATGGTCCCCCTTGAATGGAAGGATATGGATATCGAAGAAAAGTCTGAAGCACTGTACAATTATACAAAGGAATGCCTTGAGCTTCTGAAAAAAGAAAAGGTCGACGTCGGTATGGTACAGCTCGGTAACGAGACCAACGGAAAAATGTGCGGTGAGACCACCTGGTTCAATATGCACTATCTCTGGAAATCGGGCTCCAAGGCTGTACGCGAGATATTCCCCGATGCCCTTGTTGCAATTCATTTTGCAAATCCTGAAAAGGCAGGAAGCTATTCCTCCTATGCCTCAAAGCTTGATTATTACGAAATAGATTACGACGTTTTCGCCTCGTCATACTATCCCTTCTGGCACGGTACCCTTGAAAACCTTTCGTCGGTGCTTACAACCGTTTCCGAAACCTACGCAAAAAAGGTAATGGTAATGGAAACGTCCTACGCGTATACCCCCGAGGACACCGACTTTAACGGAAATACGATCTCCGACGGAAGTGCCGTAACGAAAAGCTATCCCTACACAGTTCAGGGCCAGGCAACGAGCTTTCGCGACGTTGTAGATACAGTAGCAAATATCAAAAACGGAATCGGCGTTGTTTACTGGGAGGGTACCTGGATCTCCGTCGGTACGTCCTCATGGGAGGAAAACCGCGAAAAGTGGGAAAAGTACGGCTCCGGATGGGCCTCCTCCTATGCCGCAGTCTACGATCCCGATGATGCGGGAAAATACTACGGCGGAAGCGCTGTAGACAATCAGGCTATGTTCGATGCCGAAGGCAAGCCCCTTGAATCTCTCCGAGTCTTCAACCTCGTACGCTACGGAAACGAGCCTGACCCCCGGGCAGATGCTCTCGAGGACGTCATTCTTTCCTTTGATATCGGTTCTGAGATAACTCTTCCCAAAACCGTAAATGCCATAATGACAGACTCCTCAAAGAGCGAGGTCCCCGTTACCTGGGATATAACGGATGAAAAGCTTTCGGAAATGTCAAAGTCGGGAAGCGGAAAATACGAAATATCAGGAAAAGCCGACGGTATGAGCGCAAGGGCTTACGTTTCTGTCATAGAATTCAACTATCTCGAAAACTACAGCTTTGAGAACGGCGATCTTACCGGCTGGAGTCTTAAAGAGATTGGAAAGGCAGACGAGCTTTTCGTTGAGGATAAGCTGACCGACTCCCTCACGGGAAGCCGGCATATGCATTTCTGGAGTGCCGCACAGAATTCCGTTGAGTTTTCCCTTGAGCAGACCGTTGTAGATCTTAAGTCCGATACGTACAAATACTCCATATCTATAATGGGCGGAGATTGCGGCGAATCTGACATCTACGCATACGTAAAGATAAACGGTGAGACCGTCGCAAAAAAGCCAATGGAGATCACTTCATACGGAAACTGGGATACTGCAACGATCGAAGGAATAGAATATACAGAAGGCGATGAGATCTCGGTGGGAATATACGTAAAATGCTCGGGTGAAGGTAACGGTGCTTGGGGTAAGATCGACGATGCCCTTCTTAACCGCGAGTCCTGATAACAATAATAACAAAATTATTTTGTGCACTTTTTACAAATATTTGTTATCATATTGACAAAATGTACTTATTATTGTATAACGAGACCGTCAAGATCTCCTTTCGCAACGCAACTGAAAGGAAATCAAATTTTACGCCGTAAAACGGTAAATTTCAGGAGGATACTATGAAGAAACTCTTAGCTCTCTTTCTCGCTCTTTGCATGTGCCTTTGCGTATTCGCAGGCTGTGGTGCCAAGAAGACAGACGATCCTGCTGGCGACGATGCAGGCGATGCTGGAGAAACCACTCTCGCAGGTACATACAAGATCAAGGTGTGGGTTGCTGAAAACGCAGTAGACCTTACAACAAAGCAGATCAAAGACTTTAACGATTCCAACGAAGACGGCATCGTTATCGAAGCTACAATCGAGCCCGTTGGTGAGGGCGACGCTGCTACTTCCATGACAACTGACATCGAAGCAGGCGCTGACCTTTACTGCTTCGCTCAGGACCAGGCTGCAAGACTTATCCAGTCCGGCGCACTTTCCAAGCTCGGCGTTGCCGCTGCTGAAAAGGTTTCCGCAGATAACGCTTCCGGCGTAGTTGCTGCTGCAAAGTCCGGAGACGACCTCTACGCTTACCCCCTCACAGCTGATAACGGCTACTTCATGTACTATGACAAGTCAGTTGTTAAGGAAGAAAGCATTGACAGCCTTGAGGCTATCATCGCTGACTGCGAAGCTGCAGGCAAGAACTTCTCTTACGAGCTTGAAGGCTCTGCTTGGTACACCGCTTCCTTCTTCTTCGCTACAGGCTGCCACTCTGACTGGACTGTAGATAACGACGGTGCTTTCACCGCTGTTGACGATGACTTCAATTCCGCTAACGGCCTTATCGCTGCTAAGGGAATGCAGAAGCTCCTCGCTTCCGATTGCTACAACAACTCCTCTGCAGGCGCTGACTTCGCAGCTGCTATCCCCTCTGCAGTAGTAATTTCCGGTACTTGGGATTACGAGACAGTTAAGGGCATCCTCGGCGATAACCTCGGCGTTACAGATCTTCCTTCCTTCAACGTAGACGGTAAGGATTACCACCTCGGTTCCTTCAACGGTTGCAAGCTTATGGGCGTTAAGCCTCAGGCTGATGCTAAGAAGGCTGCTGCTATCCACAAGCTCGCTCAGTACCTCACAAGCGAAAAGGCTCAGATGGAGCGTTTTGACACACTCTCCTGGGGTCCCGCTAACCTCAAGGCTCAGCAGGCTGAAAAGGTTCAGGAAAGCCCTGCTCTCGTAGCTCTTCTCGCTCAGGCTCCCTACTCTGTTCCTCAGGGCCAGATCCACGGTTCTTGGTGGGATATCGGTAAGGCAGTTGCTACAAACATCAAGGCTGCTACTGACGACGCAGGTCTCCAGGCAGCTCTCGATACATACAAGACAGCTATCGACGGTCTCTTCTCTCTCTCCGAGGAAGTTAAGAACGCTTACACAGTTATCGGCGCAGTAAACGGCTCCAACTGGGATAAGGACTTCGAGATGGTTAAGGGCGACGATGGCAAGTGGACATCCAAGGACGCTTTCGAGCTTAAGGCAGGCGACGAGTTCAAGGTTCGCCAGGGTCTTAACTGGGACGTTGCTTACCCCGCTGATAACTTCAAGGTTGAAGCTGACGGCACATACTACATCGTATTCGATCCCGCTGCTGAGACAGTTGAGCTCGTAGCTGCATAATACGTCTTTAGTATTAATAGTTTAGTATCCGTAAGGGTCGGAGTCATATCGGCTCCGACCCTTTTCAAAAGAGGAAATAATATGAAAAAATACAGCGATCTTGAATATCTGAAGCTACCTAAATTTAAAAGATTTCTGTATACTGTTCTCTGCTTCTTTGTGGGCATCCCCGGCGGCATCCTGGCATTTCTGAAGAAGATAGGTGCGGGCATTGTCGGCTTCTTTGTTGGGATAAAGGATGAATTTGTTGATATCGGTACCACATTCGCAAACGGTGACTGGAAAACAAAGATCTCCTTTTTCATTATGGGATTCGGAAGCATAGCAAGAGGACAGATACTCAGAGGTCTTCTTTTCTTCCTTTTTGAAGTAGCCTTTATCGTTTATATGATTTTTGCCGGCGGCTACTGGCTCTCCATGCTGCCGAGCCTCGGTCACAGAGGCCCCGAGGTCGTATACGATCCAATATACGACGCATATGTGACCAAGTATTTTGATAACTCCTTTAAGATCCTTCTTTACGGAGTTCTTACTCTGTTTTTCATTATCGCGCTTATCTACACCTGGCGTCTTAATATCAAGCAGAATAAGATATCTGAGCAGATCCTCCGCTCAGGCAAAAAGCTTAAGAGCGGAAAGGACGACCTCCGCTCACTGGTAGACGACCAGTTCCATAAAACACTTCTCGCTCTTCCCCTTACAGGTATCATCGTATTCACAATGATGCCAATCATATTTATGATCCTCGTAGCCTTCACAAACTACGACGGCGCCCATAACGGCTACTCCAATAACCTGTTTACGTGGGTGGGACTTGATAATTTCAATTCCCTGCTTTCCTGGTCAAAGGGCGACGTTTCATATGCGGCAACCTTCGGCGAGGTTCTTACGTGGACACTTATCTGGGCGTTCTTTGCAACCTTTACAAACTACTTCCTGGGTATGCTTGTTGCAATGATGATAAACAAAAAGGGCATCAGGATCAAAAAATTCTGGAGAACCTGCCTTGTTTTCACAATTGCAGTTCCCCAGTTCATTTCCCTTCTTTACGTTTCAAAAATGTTTGCCCAGAACGGTCTTATAAACGGCTTCCTTAAAAATATGGGACTTATCGAGAAGGCTCTTCCCTTCTGGACAGATCCCACCTGGGCAAGGATAACCGTTATTATCATTAACATCTGGATAGGTATTCCCTATCTTATGCTTATTGCAACGGGTATCCTTATGAATATCCCGAAGGACCTTTATGAATCTGCGAAGGTTGACGGAGCAGGCCCCGTTATGCAGTACACGAAGATCACTCTTCCCTATATGTTGTTCGTTACGGGACCTTATCTTCTTACAAGCTTCACAAGCAATATGAATAACTTCAACGTTATTTATCTGTTGACGGGCGGTGCACCTACCTCAACTTTACCGTCACCGGGAGGAAATCTGGGTGAAACGGACCTGCTGATCACCTGGCTGTTCAAGCTGACGACCTTTGAAGAGGCAAAATACTATATGGCATCGGTAATCGGAATTCTGGTGTTCGTAGTAGTTGCGCTGATCTCACTCGTGGTTTATAATCTCCTGCCCTCTACCAAAAACGAGGAGGACTTCCAATGAAAAAGAAAAAAACACAGCTCCCCGAGCTTCCCCCGAAGGCAAAGCAACATATGGGTATGAAGGCGAGAAACGCTATAAGCAATACTCTTATCCACATTTTGCTTATAGTTATCACCATTATATGGCTCGTTCCCTTCGTATGCATAATACTTCAGTCCTTCCGCTGCGAGTCCAGCTACATGGTAGGATACGTAATCCCAAAGGAATGGGGTTTTGACAATTACATAGCTCTGTTTGATACAGATTTCCCCAAATGGTATCTTAATACCTTTATTACTGCGGTAATAACTGCGCTTTTGCAGACTGTAATCGTTCTTTGCATGAGCTATACGCTCTCCCGCTTCCGCTTTAAGGGCAGAAAGCTTCTGATGCGTTTTATGTTGATTCTCGGAATGTTCCCCGGAATGCTCACAATGATCATTCTCTACCGTGTTCTCAAGGATATCGGTATGACCGAGGCAAACGCAGTACCGGGACTTATTCTTGTATACATAGCCTCCTCAGGTATGGGATACTACGTGTCAAAGGGATTCTTCGACACTATCCCCAAATCCCTTGACGAGGCAGCCCGTATTGACGGAGCTACCCGACTCCAGATACTTACAAAGGTCATCCTTCCCCTTGCAAAGCCCATCGTTATCTATACTATCCTCACGGCATTTATGGCGCCCTGGGGCGACTTCGTATTTGCACGATACGTATCAATGAACGTTTCGAGCGGAATGAACGTAGCCGTCGGTCTGTTCAGCTGGCTGAACAAGGATATGATAGACGGCAGATATACGATGTTCTGCGCGGCAGGCGTGCTTGTAGCACTTCCCGTAGCCCTTCTGTTCATATTCCTGCAGAAGTATTACGTTGAGGGCGTTACCGGCGGCGCTGTCAAGGGTTAAGCTCAGAAAGAAAGGAACTTAGTTAATTATGGCAAGTGTAAAACTGACCAACGTAAAAAAGGTTTATGATAAAAAGGTTGTTGCCGTATCCGATTTTAACCTTGAGATCGCCGATAAAGAATTTGTAGTATTCGTCGGCCCTTCCGGATGCGGAAAAAGTACGACCCTCCGTATGATCGCAGGACTTGAGGAGATCACCGAGGGTACCATCGAGATCGACGGCATTGTAGTAAACGATCTTCAGCCCAAAGACAGAAACATAGCGATGGTATTCCAGAACTATGCTCTCTATCCTCATATGAACG
>SVTD01000069.1 GCA_015063955.1 Oscillospiraceae bacterium
TAGCGAGCTAATAAAATCGACCGCACATTTTTTGCTTTTTGTCAAGCCTTTTTCTAATATTTTTCAAAAAAACAACCGAGTCCATTTTTGAACTCGGTTGTTTTTTAACTTAATGACATTGGCCTCGAGGCTGTCCTTTTTTATTCGTATTCCACAGGGGTTACGGTATAGCCTGCGTCTCTTAGTCCGTCAAGAAGACCGGTCTTTCCGAGGATATGTGCCATTCCAACGGCGTAGAACACTACCTCATCGGGGTTTTCAAGATAGCTCTTTGCCGCCTCGAGCATTATGGCATCACGGTCGGTGACCATGATGCGGTTGTACTCCTCGTAAGCCTTTATCTCCTCCTCGGTGGCATCGGGGGAGAGCTCATCCTCCTTGCGCATATACTCGATAAGCTTTTTTTCATCGCCCTCGCACCAAAGATCGTACATCTCACGAACTGACTCTAAGGTATCTGCGCGGTTGAATGCAAGAGAGGATTCCAGCATCAGCTCGTGGGCCTTTTCGGGGTAAGATATCTCCATTGAGAGCCTGCCCTCAACGGTTTCTATATCCCTGATCTCCTTTCCCGCGTCCTTTGCTATTTTCAGAAGTCTTTCGTCGATACCCTTGTAGGAATAAAGCTCCATTGAGGTATCCATAAGGAAATAATCAATGGTGGAGCTCCAGAGGCTGGGGCGCATCATATCGGAGTAGGTGGAATACTGACCTGCGATCTTCATTGCCGCAACGCCGTATTCGTAAACCTCCCCGCTTACGTGATCCTTAATGCCGGTTCCGTCAAGATAATAGTAGGACTTCTGCGCCAGCTCAATAAGAGCTTCATCTGCAAGGAGCTTCTCCTCGAAGGCGTTGGGATCTATTTCAACTGCCAGAACGTCAGCCTCGTCAAGGGCCGCGTAAAGCTCATCGGGAAGATATGCCGCTCTCTCGTCTGCCACGTGGATGGTGCCGAGCATATACATCTTCGCGCCCTCGGGTGAGGTCACCTCGTAAAGCAGGGGAGTTGCCTTGTTTTCAGGCTCTTTTTCGGGTACGTATTTGTCCGTCACGTTGGTGTACGCCTCGTCCGATGACAGAGTTACGGCCTGAGTTGCGTTGTATATCAGTTGCAGGGTCTCGCCACCGATCACGTGGCTTCCTAAGTAATTGAATCCAACGGAGGTGGGAAGGAGAGAATCCTTATCCACGGCAAGATAGCCGCAAACGGAGTGGGTGGTGTACTTTTCGGAATGCCCGTCAAGATAATCGGAGTCGTTGTAAAGGGTTTGGCAGATCTGATCCTCATAATACTCGCCGACTCCGGAATCCGCAGGGATCGTATAGTCGATAAGGACAAACTCATCCGCGTGGGTGACGTTTATCTCGGAGAAGTATGAGGGAGCAAAAAGAAATGCCGAAAGCTCGTTTTTGGCGAAGTTCTTGAAGTCGGAGGGCTTCAGGGCAGACTCCGTTTCCTCGCCGTTTACGGTAGAGGAGGCCTTTCCGTCCTTGTAGGTCTCGCAGACCTCGTAGTCCTGAGAGCCTGTGCTGTCGTGGACGGTGATGCTCTGCTCGATCTTTGAAACGAACACGCCCTCGTTATTGTAAAGGTCGATTCCGATGTCCTCGGAATAAACTAATCCCCCCTCGGGAATCACGATCTCGCATGAGGAGCTGCCCATAACTGTGGGTGAGCCGGCAATTCCGTTCTGGGCGTAAAACACGTAAAGGGGCGCGTCAATATCGGGAACGCTGACACAGCCTTCATCCGCAGGAATGCTTATATCCTCGGCCTTTACGGTGCTCTCGCCCACCTTGACCGTGTATTCTGAGCTTATGAGCGCAGGCCCCTGCCTGTATTCAACGGTGTATGACATGGATTCTACTGTATTATCCCCGGAAAGCTTTACCTTTCCTTTGGCAGAGATCATTTTTGCATACTCCGGAGCAAGCCAATCTTCAAGACCGTCGGGATCGCTGAAGATAACGGTGCTTTTGTCGTCCTTAGCATATTCCACGGAGCCGTAAAGCTCGGGATCGATGATGACAGAGGGAAGACAGCGGAAAAGATAATCCTCGGCAGGAATCTCCGCCGAAAAGATGGCATCGCCGCTCTCGCCGTATTCGCTGTATACCTTGCCTGCGCTGTAGGTCTCCCTGACGGTAAATTCAAGCTCGTCAAGGGTCCTTTTCTCGCTGACTGACACCATCATAGCCTCGCTGCCGAGATCTATGAAATCTGCAGTTCTTTCCGTTCTTTCCTTGTAGCTGTGGTTACCTACGGAGCGCTTTGTTTCAATGGATATATCCTGAAAAAGGGAGGTCCTTTCAGAAAGCTCCTTTGCCGCATCGGTGAATTTTTCGAGAGCGTCCGAGGATGCCTCCGTCTCCGGGGGAATCGTGGTTTCTTCTTCCTTGCTGTTCCCATTGCAGGCAAAAAGACTGAAAACGAGGGAAAGTATCAGTATCAATGCCGGTATTCTGTTTGCTTTTTTCATATTCACGCCGTACAGATATGCCAAAGAACTGCAGCCGCACTCTGCAACTGCCGACATACTGCTCCTTGTAATTCAAGTTTATCACGATTGGTGAATGTTGTCAACCGATAAAAAGTTATTTATATATATAAAAATTCGGCGCTTTAAGCGCCGAATTTTTTAAAGAAGATATCCGAAAGCAATGCCCGCAATCGCAGAAAAACAGACCACAAAAATCGGGTGAAGCTTTTTGTGGGACATAAAAAGTGCTGCGGCAAAAATTCCGAGGGATGTATAGGTTCCGATTTCCGAAAACAGGGACAGCTTGAATCCGTCGGGTATGAACACCGTGCAGAATACGGAAACTGCCGCGGCTCCTATAAGGCCAACAACGCAGGGCTTGAGTCCCGACATACAGCCCTTGACTATCTTGTTTTCCTTGAATTTTTCGTAGCATCTTGCCACTATGAGGATGATTATGAAGGAAGGAGTTACAACTCCGAGCGTTGCACAAAGGGCACCGAAGAAGCCTCCAACCTCACTTCCTACGTAGGTTGAAAGATTTACGGCGATAGGTCCCGGGGTGCTTTCTGCTACGGCGATAAAGTTTACGAGAAGCTCGCGGTCTATCCATCCGTGGGATAAGACCTCGTCCTCTATAAGAGGAAGCATTGCAAGTCCGCCGCCGAAGGTGAGGGCGCCTATCTTGAAAAACGCCCATAAAAGCTGAAGATATATCATTTTTCGGCCCTCCTTTTATGTAAAAGGGAGGTTACAAGCCCGAAAAGGGCACAGCCTATAATGATAAAATATACGGGAACGTCAAAAAAAGCCGCAAGTATAAAGGAGGCAGCCATTGCGATATAGGCAAAAAGCCCCTTTTTGCATTTTTTGTACATTCCGAAAAGCGCTTTGATTATCAGAGCAAGCACGCCTGCGCGTATTCCCTCAAAGGCATATCGGAAGGCTCTGTATTCCTGAAACTCTCTCAGAAGGTGTGAGATCAGCAGAATTATTACAAAAGAGGGCAGAACCACTCCGAAGGTCGAAAAAAACGCTCCGAGAATTCCGCCCACCCTGTAGCCGATAAACGTAGCGGCGTTTATTGCAATAGGTCCGGGAGTGGACTCTGCAATCGCCACGATCTCAAGAATATCATCGTCCGTTACCCATTTGTTCTTCTCGACTGCCTCCTTCTGGATGAGGGGGATCATTGCGTATCCGCCGCCGAAGGTGAAGGCACCGATCCTAAGAAAGCTGAGAAACAGACCGAGCCATATTCTTATTTTGCTTTTCATCTTATTTTACAAGACCGAGGAGCTTTTCCTTTGTTGTGTAGCCGATGCTTGTGGCAACGGGATGTCCGTCCTTGAAGGCGATAACGGTGGGAATGCTTGCAACGCCGAAGGCTGTAGCAAGGCCGGGCTCCCGGTCAACGTCGATCTTGCATACCTTAACGGTGCCCTCGTATTCCTCTGCGATCTCGGCAAGGATGGGTGCAAGCATCTTGCAGGGGCCGCACCAGGTTGCGAAAAAGTCAACGAGCACGGGGATATCGCTGTCAAGCACCTCTTCTTCAAATGTTACGTCTGTAAGAATAATTTCAGCCATTGTTTTTACCTCTCATTTTTCAAGTGATTTGTAATAAAGCATGCAGTGGCAATAGCCCTCGAACTCAGGATCCTTTATCTGAGCCTTGAATTCGTCACACATACACTTGTTTTCCTCAGTTCTTTCAAGCTTGCAGGGGCAGTAGCCGCCTGTTCTTTCAAGACCCTCTTTAATTGTTTTAACGACCTCGCTGTCAGGATTGTAGCTTATTTTCATTTTGTTCCCTCCATCATTTTTCTGAGCATTTCCTCAAGCTGCACTTCAGAGATTGCGCCGACCTTATATTCGAGCAGCTCACCCTCTGCGCTGAAGAAAAGTGTAGTAGGTATACTCTGAACTCCGTAGCTGTACGCCGCATCCATATCGCTGTCGCAATATACGGGAAAGGAGTAGCCGTTGCCCTCGATAAAGCTCTTGACGATATCAACGGTATCCCGCTGACCGTCCGTCATATTCACCATCATAAAATCAACGCTTTCACCGTACCTTGCGTACATTTCGTCAAAGGCAGGCATTTCAGCCTTGCAGGGAGGGCACCACGTCGCCCAGAAATTTACCACAAGGGGCTTGCCGAAGCTTTCGTAAAGGGAGACCTCCTCACCGTTCATATTGTAAACGGTGAAATCGGGAAGCTTTTCGCTTTCATTTGCCGTGGTATCTGCGGTGCTTTCGGCATCTGAGCTCTCTTTGCTCTGAGCGCAGGCGCAGAGCGAAAGCAGCATCACCGCGCAAAGGAGGAGCACCAATGATCTTTTTATAGTCATCATATTATTCCACGGGTGTTTTCTTTATAAACAGAACGCCGAGAGTGTTTCTTCCGCAATGGGAGGAAACGGTACAGCCTGCGCGGGTGATATGCACCTCGCCGAAGGGGGCAAGAGACTTCACCTGCTCCGTGCAGGCAGAAACGATCTCGGGATCGCAACCTGCATGGGTCACGAAAACGCGGTCAAGCTCAATATCGCTCCCATCGCCTATCTGATCGGCAACGTAGCTTTTCAGCACCTGAGAGAAACTACCGCGGTACTTTTTTGCAACGCCCATCTTGCCGCCCTTTACGGTAATGCAGGGCTTGAGCCTTAAAAGATTTGCGCCGAACGCCGCAAGGGCAGAGCATCTGCCGCCCTTATGAAGAAACTCAAGGTCATCCACAACAAAGGATGCAGAAACGCGGTCTCTCATACCGTTGACAGCCTCTGCTATCTCGCCGGCAGTCTTTCCCGCCTTTGCCATCTCGCAGGCGCTAACCACCAGAAGTCCGCTTCCCGTTGAAAGATTGCGGGAATCGATAACGTATACGTCCTCATAGTCCTCAGCCGCCATTCTTGCATTGTTGAAGGTGGAGGACATATCGGAGCTTATGGTAAAGCATACGACGGAATAGCCGTCAGCCGTAGCCTTTTCGAAGAAATCGCCAAAATCCGCCATATTGACAGCACTCGTTTTGGGAAGCTCTCCCGTTTCTTCGTAATGCTTATAAATATCGTCAGGGGTGATATCAATACCGTCAGAGTAAAGGTTCTCGCCAAGGTTTACTCCTAGAGGAAGGATCTTTATTCCGTAGCGCTCAATAAGCTCGCCATTGAGGTCGGAAGTACTGTCGCTGACGATAAGTACTCTTTTATCCATTTCTGTCACCAAGCTTTCATAAATAATTATATTAAAGGCAGTCCGCCATTAATCGTTTTATTATATCACCGTATATATAAAAATACAATTTCTTTTTTTAATTTTCAATAAAAATTGAAAAACCGCTGTTGTCAGGGGAGACGGTGACGGGGATGCAAAGAACTTTTTCGAAAAAGCCCTCTTTTTTGTTATTACTGCTCAAAGCTTTCCTGCTCCTCGTAAAGCTCCATAAGGCGCTCCTCGAGGGCGTTTTTCTCTTCATCAAGCTCTGCGGCGCGGACGTAATCAGATGCCGCGGGGCCGAAAAGCTCCTCGGTTATCTTTTCAAGCTGTGCCTCAAGCTTTTCTATTTCAGAAACGATCTTTCTCTGTCTTGCCGCTTCACGTCTTTTATCGGAGGCGCTCTGCTTTCTTTTCAGATAATCCTCCTTGCCCGCGGAGATCTTTTCCGATTCCGTCCTTGCGGCTTCGAGCTCGCGCTCCTCGCGCTTTTTCGCATACTCGCTGTAGCCGCCGCGCCAGTCGTGCATTGGGTTGCCCATTTCGATGACTCGCGTCGCAAGGCGCTGCATAAAATATCTGTCGTGGCTGACGGCGATCACCGTTCCGTCAAATTCAGCGATGGCGTTTTCAAGAACCTCGCGGGAGGGTATATCAAGATGGTTGGTGGGCTCGTCGAGGATGAGAAGGTTGGTTTTGGAAAGGATAAGCTTTGCAAGGGTCAGCCTTGCTCTCTCGCCTCCGGAGAGGACCGCCACCTTTTTCTCAATATCGTCTCCGCGGAACATAAATGATGCAAGAACGCTTCTCAGCTGAGTCTGGGTAATGGCGGGGTATGCGTCCCAGATCTCGTCAAGCACCGTTTTTTCATCGTCAAGATTCTGGTTTTCCTGATCGTAATATGCTATCTGCACGTTATATCCGAAATCCACCTTGCCGGAGATAGGCATAAGCTTCTCAAGAAGCACCTTCAGGAGAGTTGATTTTCCGCATCCGTTGGGGCCTGCGATAAAAACTCGCTCCTTCTTTTTTACGTCAAAGGAAAGATTATCGAAAAGAATCTTCTCTCCGAAGCCCATTTTAAGGTTCTTTACCGAAAGAACGTCATTGCCCGATTCTCCCGATTCGTCAAAGCTGAAATTGATCGCCCCGGGTGCGTCCTTTGGCTTATCCACCTTTTCCATTCTGGCGATAGCCTTTTCGCGGCTTTCTGCCGCTATGATGTTGCGCTCACGGTTCCAGCGGCGCTGCTGCTCGATATAGGCTTCGAGTCGGGCGATCTCCTTTTGCTGGAGCTCGTATTTTTTCGCCTCCGCCGCTCTCTTTTCCTTTTTTTGCTGAACGTACCGGGTATAGGGGCAACGATAAAGCTCTGCCTCACAGTTTTCGATATCGAGAGTTTTGTTGGTCACTCTGTCGAGAAAATATCTGTCGTGGCTGACGATAAGGAGCGTTTTTTTGTACTGTGAAAGATGCTCCTCGAGCCAGATCATAGTATCAGTGTCAAGGTGGTTCGTAGGCTCGTCCAGAATAAGGACGTCCGGCTCTGCAAAAAGCAGACGGGCAAGGGCAAGACGCGTGCGCTGTCCGCCGGAAAGGGCGGTAACGGGGAGAGCGTGGGTGCTTTCGTCAAATCCAAGGCGTGCGAGGATGCTTTGGCATCTTGATTTGTAGTGAAGCCCTCCGCCGTCGGCAAATCTTGTATTGGTGCGCTCAAGCTCAGAGTAAAGCCTTGCCGCCTCGTCGCCAACTGCGGTAGCGAGAAGGCGCTCAAGCTCGGCAATACGGGCTTCGTCGCGGCAAAGCTGAGGGTAAGCTCCGTACATACGGGAGAGTACGGTCTCGTCTTCAACGTCGCCGTCGTCAAAGGCGTCATTCTGCTCCATCATTCCCACCGTTTTATCCTTGGCAATATGTATCTCACCGGAATCGGGAGAGATCTTGCCGCAAATAATGCGAAGAAGGGTGGATTTGCCGCTTCCGTTCACGCCGACGATGCCCAGGCGGTCGCCGTCCTCAATTGCAAAGGAAACGTTATTAAGAATTTCTTTAAGTCCTATCGTATAAGTAATACCACTTACTGAAAGTGAAATCATTTTTTCTCCATTTAAAGATACTGCCTGCTCAAAGCAGGCAGTAGTTTTTATTCTTCAGATTCGTAAATCTCAGGCTCTTCTGCTTCGGTCTTTTTTGCTTTTATCTCTTTTTCTCCAACCGTCGCCTCGATCCCTGCAAAATACACAAAGCGTACGCAGGCATAGATGAAGAATCCTGCTTTAACAAAGCTGTCCGCCCCTGCAAAGCCTGCACAGGGAGAAGCCGTTACGTTGCACATCAAAGCACCCACGGCGCCTGCACCGCCAACAGCCGCAGCACAGCAAAGAGCGAAAAAATAGCGGGGATAGATTCCGCCTCTGCCGAGAGAAAGACCTGCCTCGGCACAGAAGACCAGCATAAACGCAAGATAGGTGAGCTGGCTGATAAACTTGATGGGGCTGTTTACAGCTACCGTCTGGTCAAAATAGAGGAAAAGAACACAACAAGCACAGTAGATGACGGGGAAAAAGGAAAGAAGGGAGACCCAAGGGTTTACAGCCTTATCCTTTTTCGAAAGGGCGCTGAGTATCAGGCTTGCCGCCGTAAGCAGGGCAAGGAGGGCAAGGATCAGAGCTTTCGTATCCTTGGCAGAGGGGGGAGCGTTGAAATATGCGGAAAGCTCCGAAAAAGAACGGTAAAGCACGAGAGAAGCCGCAATTATTGATGCAATAACGGTAGCGATCCCACCGGGGAGAGCCTTGTCGGGGGCTTCGTGTTTTCTGTTGAGCACCCAGCCTACGAGCCCGAAAACGGGACCCGCAACCATGCAAAGGTAAAGAACGGGGGCAAAAAGCGAGTCTGTGTTAAAATAGCCCATGGCGTCGTTGTATTCTGTGCGGATTCCGAGAAAAAGACAGACCGCACCGAACAGACCGAGAATGAGTGATGCCCCAAAGAGGCAGTATATCTGAATTTTTTTGTTTTTTTCCATTTTAAAGACCGTACCTTGTCATAGATATAACTATTGTACCACAATTCTCCTGTCATAGCAAGGATTTAAACAAATTTTTACGAACTCTTCAAATTCAGGTTTGTCGGGGAGGGGGACGCAAAACCTTTTTTGAAAAAAAGGTTCTGCACTCCAAAAAACTTTGAAAAAGGGATGGGTATAAATTCGGGTTTGTCGGTGTGTTGAAGATAACCCGTAGGCCGGGTAGACCCTTGACGGGACCCCTAAAAATTCGCAAGCTCATTTTCAGGGAACCCTTTTGCCCGCCGCCCTCAGCACGCGAGCCGATCTTCAAATTCGGGTTTATCGGGGAGTTGAAGGTGAACGTTATAAAGCCTTCCCCGATGGAAGGACCCGCGTAGCGGGGGGATCCGTCTTGATTCGGGGGAAGGTGGCGCTTTGCACTTGCGTTGAATTTAGAGTAAAGCTTATTCCCGGAGCTGAAGTATTAATTATCGCTATCGAACGGGGAGCGACGGAAGAGGGTTGAATATCTGCACA
>SVTD01000070.1 GCA_015063955.1 Oscillospiraceae bacterium
TCGCTCCCCGTTCGATAGCGATAATTCATACTTCAGCTCCGGAAATAAGCTTTACTCTAAATTCAACGCAAGTGCAAAGCGCCACCTTCCCCCGAATCATGGGGGAAGGCTTTATAACGTTCACCTTTATCTCCCCGACAAACCCGAATTTGAAGACCGGTTCGCGTGCAGATGGCGGGAGCAGCAAGCCGCTCCCCTACGATATCGTGAGTGCAAACACACCGATAAACCCGAATTTTCCCATCCCTTTTCAAAGTTTTTTGGAGTGCAGAACCTTTTTTTCAAAAAAGGTTTTGCGTCCCCCGTCCACACCGTAGGGACAAACATAGTGTGAGTATATCTGTAAATCTCAATCTGAAAGATGAGTTTTGAAAAATATTCAATTGCATTATTCACATTGGTATCAAAATGTAAAAAAAGTGGCGAAATTTGAAATTTCAAGGCGTCAATCTTTCAAAATATTATTGACAGCGCATTGAACATATGATAAACTTGGGTATATGCACGAGAGCGTGCAGCTATACTTGAATTTTTTTCCATTGGAGGATACATAAATGAGCATCAAGAATGAATATCTGCTTTCCGTGCTTGACACAGTCAAGGCGCGTAACGCAGGAGAGCCTGAATTTCTTCAGGCAGTAGAAGAGGTTCTCGAGTCCCTCGAGCCCGTTGTAGAGCAGAACGAAAAGCTTATCACAAGCGGCGTTATCGAGCGTATGGTAGAGCCTGAAAGAATGATCACCTTCCGTGTTCCCTGGGTTGACGACAACGGCAAGGCGCAGGTTAACCGCGGCTTCAGAGTTCAGTTCAACTCTGCGATCGGTCCCTACAAGGGCGGTCTTCGTTTCCATCCCTCCGTTAACGCATCTATCATCAAGTTCCTCGGCTTTGAGCAGACCTTTAAGAACAGCCTTACGTCTCTCCCCATGGGCGGCGGTAAGGGCGGTTCCGATTTCGACCCCCGCGGCCGTTCTGACGGCGAGATCATGCGCTTCTGCCAGAGCTTTATGACAGAGCTTCAGAAGTACATCGGTCCCGATACAGACGTTCCCGCAGGCGACATCGGCGTTGGTGCACGCGAGATCGGCTTCCTCTTCGGTCAGTACAAGAGACTCAGGGGCGAGTTCACAGGCGTTCTTACAGGTAAAGGCCTTTCCTACGGCGGCTCTCTCATCCGTCCCGAGGCTACAGGCTTCGGCGCTGTTTACTACACCGTTGAGATGCTCAAGTCCTTCGGCGAGGACATCAAGGGCAAGACCTTTGCTATCTCCGGCTTCGGTAACGTTGCTTGGGGTACTGCAAAGAAGATCTGCGAGCTCGGCGGTAAGGTAGTTACCATCTCCGGTCCCGACGGATACGTATATGATGAAGAGGGTCTTGTAACTGAGGAGAAGATCAACTATCTTCTCGAGATGCGCGCTTCCGGCCGCGATAAGGTTCAGGACTATGCTGATAAGTTCGGCGTTCCCTTCTATGCAGGTCAGCGTCCTTGGGGCGTAAAGGTTGACGTTGTTATGCCCTGCGCTACACAGAACGAGGTTAACCTTGATAACGCAAAGGCTATCGTTGCAAACGGCGTTAAGTACTACGTTGAGGTTGCAAATATGCCCACAACTGCTGAGGCTGTTGCATATCTTAAGGAAAACGGCGTGGTTATCGCTCCCTCCAAGGCAGTTAATGCCGGCGGCGTTGCAGTTTCCGGTCTCGAAATGAGCCAGAATTCCATGCGCTACTCCTGGACTGCAGAAGAGGTTGATGCAAAGCTTCACCAGATCATGCAGAACATCTATAAGAACTCCTACGAGGCTGCTAAGAAGTACGGCATGGAGGGCGACCTCATCGCAGGCGCTAACATCGCAGGCTTCGAAAAGGTAGCTGAGGCTATGATGGCTCAGGGCCACGTATAATATTATGAAAAAGCTCTCCCTTTGGAGAGCTTTTTTAGTGAAGAGTGAAGAGATATGGAAAAAATCCGCCCGGGAGGGCGGATTTTTCTATATTGCTTTTCCGTCAAGGACGGCTGATACGAGGGAATCACCCTTGTAGGTCAGCTTCAGTGAAAAGAAGGGGGCGTTTTTCTTTATCAGGTCAAAAAACACACGGTCACCCTCCCACATGGGAAGGGTATCGAGCTTTTCGTTCTCCACCCATTCAAGGTCGCCCTCGCTGCAGTCACATAGGGCCTCGTCCTCTGCCGTCGCCGTGTAAAGGCACATATATTCCGTTCCCCATTTATCGGAAACGAAGGTGACGATCCCGCGAAAAGCATAGCCCTTGAGCTTTATTCCCGTTTCCTCGTACACCTCTCTTACAAGGCAGTCCTCGGGGGATTCGCCCTCCTCAAGCTTTCCGCCGATGCCGACCCATTTGCCTGCATTTTCATCGTTTTCCTTTTTGTTGCGGTGAAGCATCAGGGTGCGTTCTCCGTTTGATATATAGCAAAGTGTTGTTATCTTCATTTGTACAGCTCCGATACTCCCAAAAGGAGGTTTTTCATTCCGTCGCGTATGTCGGCGGGGGCGATTATTTCGATGCGCTTTCCGAACTGGAGGACCCATGAATAAAAGTTTGGCGAAACGATGACGGGTACGGTGCAGGTAAAGCAGCCGTCGTTCTGAGGGAATATGCTGATACCAGTTCCGAACCTGTCGATTATTGAGCCTGCCACGGAGTTTTCGCATCTTAGGGTGACAGTACATTCCTCGCCGGAAAACATTCCGAAAAGCTTTGAGGAATACTTGGAAAAATCAAAGCGGGAATAAGTATCAAAGCCCTCCCGGGGGAGATCACTCTTTCGGGGAAGCTTCATTTTGTCAACGCGGAAATGGCGGATGGCGTCCATCTTCTCGTCATATGCAAGCATATAGTAGTTTTCGTTGCTCCATACCAGTGCCCAGGGGCTCATTTCGTAGCGCTTTCCGTCGTGGCGCAAAAGCTGCTCCTTCTTCGGAGTCCAGTCAAAATACTGGAAGGTAAGCTTTTTGTTGTCGGTCATCGCCGCGTGGATCCAGTCGATGTTGCTGAGAATAGACCTGTTCTGGGCGCGGTCGCCCTCCTCGGTACGAACGGCTCTGTTAAGGGCCTTCGCCTGATGGCGGCTGGTAAGCTTCGTCAGCTTTCCCACAAGCTCCGTTTGCTGATCGCCCGTTATGAATCTGGATGCCTGAACGGCATCAACGAGGAGCTTCAGCTCCGCAAGCTGAAAATCACGGCTGAGAAGGGCACAGCCCGTTCTGTCGTGGCTGATGTCAAAGCCAAAGGTGGCCAGAGTATCAAGATCACGGTAAACCGATTTTCTCTCAGCCTGTATTCCCATATCCGCAAGCTTTGAGATGATCTCGGGAACGAAAATCCGGTGCTCTCCGTCAGTTTCCTCCTGGAGGATCTTCAGAATATAGAATATTTTCAGCTTTTCATCAAATTTCTTTGCCATTTCGAGCTCCTCTTTTTTGCGGTTCTTTTTATGGATACAGCTTACCACAGCTTTCACCTTTTGTAAATAGCTTTGTCCCAAAAAGAGGACTATACAAGGGCGAAATATCGGAGACAGACCCGATTATGGTACAAGATATCGCTTATAATAAACTTGTAAAAAAGAGCACGGCAGTGCAGAAAAGAGGTATATTATGAGTGAGAAGATCGAAAACGCAGTAGTAACGGCAGTAGGCGCTTGTCTGATTTTTATTTCCGGATGGGGATTTCTCGCCCTTGCAGACGCACTTTACAGAATAATCAACTGAGGGATGGCGGTTCGCTCTTGACATAAAAAGCACTTTAAGCTATAATCTTATCATAAAATTAAGATAAGGTAATAATTAATGCAGCTTTTTAGTCACGTACATACCCACGGAGAGGAAGGCTTTCATATCCTCGGGATCCTATGGCATACCGTTCAGGAAACGGCGCTGATCCTCCCGTTTATGTTTCTTGCATTTCTTGTCATAGGAATGCTTGAACGTGGGGCGGGACGGAAAATGATCTCCGTCATCCTCGCCGCCGACAAGGTGGGCCCCCTTGCGGGAGGACTGCTCGGCGCCCTCCCCTCCTGCGGCTTTTCCGCCGCATCATCAAATCTTTTCGGTGCAGGTCTTCTGACCACCGGAACGCTCCTTGCAGTTTATCTTTCAACAAGTGACGAAATGATCGCCGTAATGGTGGCAAACAGAGTTGACGTGCTCACCGTTCTCAAGATCCTTGCGGTGAAGGTTGGAAGCGCTGTTATCTGCGGCTTCCTCGTTGACGGTGTTACCAGACTTTTTTATTGGGTCGCAGAGCACAGAGAAGGAAAGAAGGAAAAGGCTGAGGACGAAGCGGACAACAATGAAGAAAGCGAAGACGAGCTTATAGACGACGCTATGGAATGCGGCTGCTCAGATGCATTCTGCGCCGCAAAGGGCAATCTTTTTACCTCAAGTCTTGTGAGAACTCTCCGTATCTTTGCCTTCGTTTTTGCTATATCCCTCGTTCTTAATATAGTTATGCATTTTGTGGACAAGGAGATCATAGCAGAATCCCTTGCAAAAATGCCCGTTCTCGGATGTATAATCACAGGCTTTCTGGGGCTCATCCCCAACTGCGCCGTATCCGTTGCCCTGACGGAATTCTGGCTGGACGGTATCATCTCCGCTCCCATGATGCTTTCAGGACTTATGACGGGTGCGGGAAGCGGACTTATCATCCTTCTCCGCACAAACAAGAATAAGCTGGAGAACGTTACGTTCATCTGCCTGCTTCTTGTTTTCGGAATCCTTTTCGGAAGCATTTCCGGAATCCTGTTTTTCTGAAAGGCTTAAAACCGGACTTGATATGTATGTCAGTTAATCAAAGAAAGGAAAGATCATAATCATGTTTAGAGAAACCTTTGTTGAAAAGACCGCATTTTTTGGCACGGAGGAAAGAAAATATCTTTTCCATATGCCCGAAAGCTATGATGAAAGCAAAAAATACCCCGTAGTTCTGTTTCTCCACGGCGCAGGCGAGCGCGGCGACGATAATAAGGCTCAGCTTGCAATCGGTATAGGAACCGCCCTTGCAGACGAGAATAGTCCCCTCCACGATGCATTTATCATCGCTCCTCAGGTTCCCCTTGAGAAGCTGTGGGTAGACACCCCCTGGCACGTGGGCAACTATCTTATTGACGAAAGAGAGGAAACTCCCTACCTCTCCGGCGCGGTAGAGATCGTTCGCGAAACACTTAAGAATTACCCTGCGGATGAGAATAAGGTCTTCGTTATGGGAATCTCCATGGGCGGCTACGGCTCCTGGGATGCCCTTGCACGTCATCCTGAGCTTTTTGTCGGCGGATTTATCTGCTGCGGCGGCGCCGATCTTACAAAGGCTGATATTTTAAAGGAAAAGACTATCTTCACCTACCACGGAAGCGCTGATGATGTGGTGCCCTGCTTCGGCACACAGAACGTAGTTAAGGCTATCAAGGATGCCGGCGGCGAGAAGATCACCTACCGCGAGTACGAGGGTATGAACCACTGGACCTGGGACCGCGCCTACGCGGAATATAACGATATCAACGCACTCTTCGGAGAATAAAGAAAAAGATCCGTCAAAGGGTTGAATAAAAAATGATGGCATACACCAAAAGTGTCTGCCATCATTTTTTGTTTTAAAGTATATTAGTATTTTATTATATATCCTCTCCGTCACCGCAAAGCCAATCCATAGAAACACCAAGCGCCTTTGCAAGCATTTTCAGCTCTGCATCGCATACGTGGCGTTGATTCTTCTCAATTCTTGAGATTATCAGCGGGGTGATCTCCATACCCATAAACTGCATCCTTCTTGCCAGCTCCTCCTGTGTTATCGGGGGCTTTTGCAATGCCCTGCCAAGTCGAACCCTGTCTGCACAGATATTTCCCTTTATCATAAACAAGCTTTTCGCCATAAAACTCTCCGATTATATATCCAAATTAGATAATAATTATCTTTACTATTGATTTTATCCTTTTTTGCGATACAATATTGAACAGAGTAGATTGTAATTATCTACTCTGTATATTTATATAAAATTTTTCGGAGAAAAATAATGAAATGTACCTTTTTCGGTCATCGAAACGCACCGTACAGCTTAAAATCGGGATTAACAGAATAACAGAGCTAAATTTCCCTTCGGGAAGCTAAATTAAATTCGCTCAATAGCTGGCGAAGCCAATTTAGCGCCGCAGGCATTTAGCTGACCGAAGGTCAATTTAGCTCGCGTAGCGAATTTAGCTGAAATAAAAAAATTCCCCGACCGAAGTCGGGGAAATTTTTTTATTTCTTATACATAGGACCGTAAGCTGCGCAAGCTCTGTAGTCCTGGCCTTCCTTGTCCATACCGAATGCATTGAACGCTGCGGGACGGAAGATGTCCTCCTCGGGAACGTTGTGCATAGATACGGGGATGCGGAGCATAGAGCACATTGTGATGAGGTCTGCACCGATGTGGCCGTAGCTGATAGCGCCGTGGTTTGCGCCCCAGTTGTTCATTACGTCGTATGCGGACTTGAACGCGCCCTTACCTGTAAGTCTGGGAGCGAACCATGTGCAGGGCCACGTGTAGTCTGTTCTCTTCCAGAGAGCGTCTGTTACGTCTGCGGGAAGATCTACAGTCCAGCCCTCTGCGATCTGAAGAACGGGGCCGAGACCCTGAACCAGATTAAGACGGATCATTGTTACGGGCATTTCAGCGCCTGTATAGAAACGGCTGGAGTATCCGCCGCCTCTGAAGTAGCCGAGGTCAGCGTAGTTCCATGTGCAATCAGCCATAACAGCGTCGCAGTCAGCGTCGGTCATATCGTACCAGGGCTTCATAACTGCGTTTCCGTTTTCGTCCTTAACTGCCGCACAAGCGTCGAGGCAGCAAGCGCCGGAGTTGATAAGGTGGATAACACCGTCAGCCTCCTTTGCCTTGCCCTCCATATCGTAGCCCGTAACACGCTTTACAGCCTCAGGGCTCCAGTATGTACGAACGTCTGCAAACATCTGAGCACGGTTTGTTAAGAGCTTCATAAAGAGCATACCGAGACCGTTGAGAACGTCGTTCTCAGTTGCGAGGATGTAGGGCTCGCGAGCGCCGTTCCAGTCGAAGGATGTGTTAAGGAGTGCCTCGGGATAGTCGCAGTTGGGATAGAAGTCCGTCCACTGTCTCTGACCCTGGAAGCCTGCAGCGATGGCGTTGTGTCCGACCATTTCCTCCTCGCAGCCCTCGGGAAGGTTCTTGTTGCCGTTCATAAGGTCCTTGATGATGACCATCATCTTAACGACGAACTCCCAGTCAGCGTCCTTCTGCTCACGTGTCTTCTGGAGCTCCTCGGGGTTCTTATCAAAGCCCTCGATGCACTTAGCCTTTGTCCATGCCAGAGCCTTTTCGTACTCTGCGTGATCATAAACGCCCTCAGTCATACGGCGGATGATCTCAACCTCGTCAACGGACTCAACTCTCATGCCGAGGTACTCCTCGATGAAGTTGGAATCGATGATGGAGCCGCCGATACCCATACAGATGGAGCCGATCTGGAGATAGGACTTGCCGCGCATCGTAGCGCAGGCAACAGCCGCACGTCCGAAGCGAAGGATCTTTTCCTTTACGTCCTCGGGGATGGTTGTGTCGTCAAGGTCCTGGACCTCGTGACCGTAGATGCCGAATGCGGGGAGGCCCTTCTGAGCGTGGGTTGCAAGAACGGATGCAAGGTATACAGCGCCGGGACGCTCCGTTCCGTTGAAGCCCCATACAGCCTTGATGGTGTTTCTGTCCATATCCATAGTCTCAGCGCCGTAGCACCAGCAGGGTGTTACCGTGAGGGTGATATCAACACCCTCGCGCTTAAACTTTTCAGCACAAGCCGCAGCCTCGCCTACACGGCCGATGGTAGTATCGGCGATAACTACCTTAACGGGCTCACCGTTGGAATATTTAAGATTTTCGCTCAGAAGCTTTGCAGCACTCTTTGCCATATTCATCGTCTGAACCTCAAGAGATTCACGAACCTTGAGAACTCCGCGACGACCGTCAATAGTGGGGCGGATACCGATAACGGGGTATGCTCCCACAAGTCTGTTTTCTGCCATAATAGTATACTTCCTTTCGAATGCATATTTGGTTAGTTTGATGATACCACAATTTGCACAATAATTCAAGAAGGGGTGATATATTTTTGGCATATATAAAAAACTTTTTTTGTTAACATTTTTTCTCTTGAAAACTGTTGTTAAATTGTATAAAATATTAAAGATAATTTTATGTATTTTAACTGCAAAGCAGAACGGAGAAGTCATGAAGTGGACAGGTTTTTATAAGGTCAACGCTCACGATACAGACCTGAACAATATAGTAAGCCTTACAGGCATTCTCAGATATATGCAGGACGCGGCAAACTGCCAGATGGAAGAGGACGGACCCTCCTACGATGAGCTTTTCTCAAAGGGACTTGCCTTCGTTCTCAGCCGCATCAAGGTGAGCGTATATCACCCCATCTATTCTCACGATGAGATAGAGGTGTCCACCTGGGCCTGCGAGTCAAGCGGCGTTTCCTTCAACCGGTGCTATTCCATAAAGCGCAACGGCGAGATAATGGCAGAGGCATACTCCATCTGGGCCCTCGTTGATACAAACGCTCATAAGCTTATCCGGGTTTCCGATTTCGAGGGGGGATACGGCTCCGACAGCCCCGTTGAGCTTGATATGGCAAAGCGCTTCCGCCTTCCCGCGGGTATTAATCTTACCCTTGTGGGAGAGAGAACTGTTGAGTATCAGGACGTTGATCTTAACCGACACATCAATAATACGCGCTACGGAGATATTCTTTGCGGATACCTTCCCGAGATGGCCGGAAACCGCGTTATCACCTTTGAGATCAACTATATTTCCGAGGCTCCTCTTGGAGAGACCGTCAAGGTATATATGGCAAAGGGAGAGGATTCCACCTATTTCTTCCGCACCGTCCGCGACGGAGGAAAAACGAACGTAGAAGCAGAAATAATGATAGAGACCATATAAAAAGGACTGCGAAAGCAGTCCTTTTCCTATTCAAATCCGGGTTTGTCGGGGAGGAGGACGGGGGACGCAAAGAACTTTTTTGAAAAAAAGTTCTCTGCACTCTCAAAAAACTTTGAGCTATTGGTGTAGCTGAAGTTTACAAGGCAAAAGTTGCAGGGCAAAGCCCTGCGGCGCTTACAGCGCCAGCCAACGCGGGAAAACCCCGAAAATGAACTTGTTCATTTTCGGGG
>SVTD01000071.1 GCA_015063955.1 Oscillospiraceae bacterium
TTTCACTGTGTTTTTTGATATAATAACCGAAAGAACCCTGAAAACATCGGGGTTTTCGGGGTTCTCACTATTGCCTTTATCTTCCGTTAAATTCCGCCAAGTTCGTTTTTTGACACTTGACTCGAAAAGTCGTGTCCCGAAAGGGACCTAGGGTTCGAATCCCTAACTCTCCGCCAAATACTATGCCTACAAGCGCTTGTTCGTTTGTGGGCTTTGTTTTTTTATTGTACCGAAACAAGCGCGCCACTCATTCCTGCCATCATAGCTTGTGCAGAGCTTAACTTTGAATTGAAGTCTAAGTGAGCATAAATATTTGCGGTTGTACTGAAGTCTGAGTGACCTAACCATTCTTGAATTTGTTTCATAGGAACCCCGTTTTTCATCAATAGTGATGCACAGGTGTGCCTTAAATCGTGGAAGCGTATTCGTCGCAGATTATTTTTGACTAACAATTTCGCAAATGAATCAGTCAAATAATCCGGTTTAATAATATTACCCATTTCATCCACACAAATATAGCCAATGTATTGCTGGTTATAACATTTTCCGCAGACTCGTTTATACTCTTCCTGCATCTCCCAACGTTGCAAAAGCATTTCTTTAAATTGAGGTATCAACGGCAAAGTTCTTCTGCTTGATTTGGTTTTAGTTGTATCTGAAGCTACCTCTACTACTTTTCCATCAACTTCGCAAATCGTAAATGTATGTTGGATAGAAATAGTATTCTGCTGAAAATCTATAGCATCCCATTTCAATCCCAGCACTTCGCTTCGTCTCAATCCATAAAATGAAGCAAGTACGATCGGAAGTTCTAATTTTGTGCCTTTAACTATTTCAAATAATTCTTGCAATTCATCCTCAGAATAATAACTTCCTTGGAATGAATTTTTCTTTGGCCTATCTACCTTATCGACGGGATTAGTAGCAATGAGATCTGTTCTTACTGCGTACTTCATTGCTCTATGAATAACTGCATGATAGTGTATTACTGAGTTAGCTGTTACTCTATCTAACTGTAAAATATAAAACTGCTGTATATCTTTAGCTGCTACCTCTGAGAGTTTAAGTTTTTTGGGCTCAAAGTAAGGAATTATAATTTTATTTACCATACTGGCGTATGATGAATATGTAGTTATTTTAATCGTACTTTTAGCAACTGTTAGCCACATCTTCAAAAAATCTGTAAACATCATATCGCTAGAAACAACTCCTTCAATGGGTTCATCCGGCGGTATAAATGTTTTGCGAGTTTCAAGAAGCATAGCTTCAGCTTTCTTTTTGTTTCCTTTCACAGGAAGTTTTGTAGTTATCCATTTGGATTTTCTTTTTCCTGTTGAACTTGTGTAATTTAGCACCATATAATAGGTACCATTTTTCTCTTGCAGATGTCCTGCTACCATAAGTAAACCTCCTTTTATGTAGCACCTACTTATTTCTGCTGTTGACTGTATATCAATTCTTGCGCGCTTTAAATGCTATAACTCACAGAAGCATTGCCCTCTCGAAAAGGGTGTATCTCAATTGTATCTCAACCGTACCTCAACGCAGAGCGTATTTTTGCTACCTCAAGTCAATCTTTGCAGAGATAAGAAAAACCCGAAAACCCCTGCAAATAAAGGGATTTCGGGCGGTTTTGAGAAAAGATAAAGGACGGTTAAAAAACCGTCCTTTTTGGCTGGGATAGCAGGGCTCGAACCTGCAAAGCGGGAGTCAAAGTCCCGTGTGTTACCGTTACACCATATCCCAACGCTTTTTTTAGTATATCACACATGAAATCATATGTCAAGATTAATTATCTTATCACCGTATCACCCGTGATTTTTTTGCATATACTATCCCTGTAAGGCGCTCAGCGCCGGGTCTCTTGCACTGACCCCGTCGGGGTGCCGGAGACCCTTTTTTGCATATTATTTGTCAAGCCTTTTTTGAAAAAAATCTTTTTTCTACATATATAACAAACGGCGATTTTGTTATAATTATTCTGAGCTTCATTTTTCAACAGTTTTCGCACTTTACGACAGCGAGTTTTCCCCATAAAACCGAGATTTCAACAATGTTTTCAACAGGCTGTGGAAAACTTTTTAGACACTTACCGTTTTATGTTGAAAAATAAGTCATTGTGCAAAATAGACAAAATTCTGCATTTGCCGTATATTGCTCTCACAAAAGACAAGCGCCTTTTATAGTATTTTCAATAAGTATGCAGTTTTTTTCTTGTATAATTATACTATAGCAAAGTCTAAAATAAACAGGTCGCCTGCAGGCGACCTGTTTTGAAATTTCATTTTTTAGGATGGCGAAGTCTTCTCTTCTTTTCCCTGAGATTTCTCTTTCTCATTCTTTTTGCTTCTGCTTTTGCTTTCTTTTCACGTCTTGTACGGATGATCTCCTTTCTTTTTTCGGGATCATTAAGTATCTTTTCCCGTTCAACCATCTGGGGAAGGGCGGAAAAAGCAAGAATCGCAGCACTGCCGATTCCGAAGGCGATTACCGTGCCGGAGCTGTCAAAGGAGGGGAAGACTGACCAAACGGTAAATGCCGCCGTCCAGAAAAGGCTGATTGCCGCCCACATGGGAAGGACGACCGGAATCAGCGGACGCAAAACGCTTTTTGTAAAAGAAGACAGAAGGGTAATAAGAAGTCCGATTGCTACAAATACGGAGTCAGAAATAAGAAACAGGGTGAAGCTGTTTTTTATTACTGCCTGCATCTGGAGGTCAGCCGCAGAGGAAGACAGGGAGATAAAAAAGGTGAGGAGAGACAGGATGCATATCAAGGCACCTGCGGCACCTGTTGTTAAAAGTGAGAGCTTTAAGGTTTTCGCTGCCTTTGCTGACAGCGAAAAGCAGTAGCAATAAAAGGTAACGCCGAACAAAATAAACAAAAAAAACGCGAAAACTATTAAAAATCCCATTTTCAAAACTTGCTTTCCTGAGTCTAAGCCGGTGTTAAAACACCTTCAGACTCATATATTAATGCTTTTCTTTATTCTACCATCACCCGCCATCTATTTCAACAGTGAAAAATAAAAATTATCCTACAATTTTTGCAATATTTTTTGAAATATGCTTGCAATTTAAATTCATTTGCATTATAATAAATCGGATGTCAACGGAAAATATGAATTTTTCCAAAGATTTAATTGCAAAATTACAAATAAAAGGAGTACTTATAAAATGAACAGATATGAAAATATGACTGTAGACGAGCTTCGCTCCGAGCTTTCCTGCATACACTCAAAGCTTTCCGAGTTTTCCGCAAAGGGCCTTAACCTTGACCTTACACGCGGCAAGCCCGGTAACGATCAGCTTGCAATTTCCGAGGAGATGCTGGGTGTGATTTCCTCCAGCGAGGACTGTGTTTGTGAAAACGGCACAGATTGCCGTAACTACGGCGTTCTTGACGGTATTCCCGAGGCTAAGCGTCTTTTCTCCGAGCTTCTCGAAATCCCCGAAAGATTTCTCATCGTTGAGGGTAACTCCTCTCTTAACATTATGTTCGATACCGTTGCCCGTGCTATGCTCTTCGGAGTATACGGAGGCAAGAAGCCCTGGGGTCAGCAGGGAGAGATCAAGTTCCTTTGCCCCAGCCCCGGATATGACAGACACTTCGCTATCTGCGAGGCTATGGGAATCAAGATGATCCCCGTTGACATGACTCCCGACGGACCCGATATGGATGCTGTTGAGCGACTCGTTTCCTCAGACAGCTCTATCAAGGGTATCTGGTGTGTACCTAAGTTCTCAAATCCCGAGGGCTACACCTATTCCGATGAGACTGTAGAGCGCTTTGCCCGTCTTAAGCCTGCGGCTGACGACTTCCGTATCTTCTGGGACAACGCTTATGCGGTTCACGAGATCTACGATGAAAAGGTAGAGCTTCTCGATATCTTCAAGACCTGCGAAAAGTATGGAACTGAGGACAGCGTCTTCTATTTTGCATCCACCTCCAAGATCTCCTTCCCCGGCAGCGGTGTTGCTATTATGGCGGCAAGTGAGAACAACCTTATTCAGATCAAGCCCATCCTTTCTGCACAGACTATCGGCTTTGATAAGATCAACCAGATGCGCCACGTAAAGTATTTTAAGGATGCAGCCGGAGTTCACGCTCATATGAAGCGCCACGCAGACATTATCCGCCCCCGCTTCGAGGCTGTTATTGGAGCGTTCAGACGTGAGCTTCAGGGAATTGCAACCTGGACCGAGCCCAAGGGTGGATATTTCGTAAATCTTACTGTGCCTGACGGATGCGCAAAGAGAGTATTCCGCCTTGCGGCAGATTCCGGCGTTACCCTTACAAAGGCCGGAGCCTCCTTCCCCTACGGTAACGATCCTTGCGATCGCCATCTGCGTATCGCCCCCACTTACCCCTCCTTCGAGGATCTCGTAGCGGCAGTAGATATCCTTTGCCTTTGCGTAAAGGCCGCAGCACTTGAAAAAATGCTTGCTGATTAATAAAAAATAAAAAAACGGTCGCCAAGCGACCGTTTTTTTCAGTTTGTCGATAAACTTATCGACAAACTGACCTCGGGCTGTCGAGAAGGATGCAGAAGCCACGATTTGGGGCTCGTCGCCGTACAAAGGTACGGCAGAGACCCAAATCGCGGCTAAAAAGCCGCATTAAATAGTGAAATCCGCCGATTTTTCGGCGGATTTCTACCTTATTTGATCTTCAATTACCGCTATTCTTGATCTGTCTTTTGTTCGCGGCTTTTGTTCTGCGCCTTTTTCGACAGCCTGAAAAAAACGGTCGCCGAGCGACCGTTTTTTATTGTACTGATGAGTTACGGCTTAAGCCTTGCCAACGGAACCGAAGAGCTCCATCTTTTCCTTTACTGTAGCCTTGATAGCAGCAGAACCGGGAGCGAGAAGCTTTCTGGGGTCAAATCCCTTGCCCTGGAGGTCCTTGCCTGCTTCGATATATTCACGAACTGCAGCGGAGAATGCGATCTGGCACTCTGTGTTAACGTTGATCTTTGCAACGCCGAGGGAGATTGCCTTCTTGATCATATCAGCAGGGATACCTGTACCGCCGTGAAGAACGAGGGGCATATCGCCTGTCTTCTGCTGGATAGCATCGAGAGTCTCGAAGGAGAGACCTGCCCAGTTTTCGGGGTACTTACCGTGGATGTTACCGATACCTGCTGCGAGCATGGAAACACCGAGATCAGCGATCATCTTGCACTCGTCGGGATCTGCGCATTCGCCCATACCAACAACGCCGTCCTCTTCGCCGCCGATGGAACCAACCTCAGCCTCGATGGAGAGACCCTTCTCCTCGCAAACTGCGATGAGCTCCTTGGTCTTTGCAACGTTTTCCTCGATAGCGTAGTGAGAGCCGTCGAACATGATGGAGGAGAAGCCTGCATCGATGCACTTGTAGCAATCCTCATAGGTACCGTGGTCGAGGTGGAGAGCAACGGGAACTGTGATGCCCATGCTGTCAACCATAGCGTCAACCATAGCTGCAACGGTCTTGAAGCCGCACATATACTTACCTGCGCCTGCGGATACACCGAGGATAACAGGGCTCTTGAGCTCTTCAGCAGTCTCGAGAACTGCCTTTGTCCACTCAAGGTTGTTGATGTTGAACTGACCTACAGCGTACTTGCCTGCCTTTGCTTTTACAAGCATCTCTTTTGCATTAACTAACATTATTAAATCTCCTTTGTTTAGTGAGAATTTCAATCATCTAATTATACCCCGTTTCTCATCTAAAAATCAAGTATTTTGGAAGATATTTTTCCGTTATGATTAATAATAGTATATTTTTCCTCTATTTAGGGCATTTATAATTGACAATGCGCGCTGTGTAGTAGTATAATTAATATAATAAATATGAAAAAAAAGGAACGGTATCACAATGAGAAGAACAAAGATCGTATGTACTATAGGTCCCGCAAGCAACAACGAGGCAACTATGGCAAAAATGCTTGAGGCAGGACTGAACGTTGCCCGTCTCAATTTTTCCCACGGTACCCACGAGGAGCATAAGAAGACCATCGAAATGTTCCGCGCGGTGCGTGATAAGATGGAAGCATCCGCCGCAGTAATGCTTGATACAAAGGGACCCGAGATCAGACTCCGGCTTTTTGAAAACGGCAGCGTTATGCTCAAGGAGGGCGATATATTCACCCTTACCACAGAGGAGATAACAGGAAACGAGGAAAGAGTCAGCATCTCCTATAAGGATCTCCCCACTCAGGTGTACGAGGGCGTTCGCATCCTTCTTGATGACGGTAAGCTTTCCATGATAGTAAAGGAATCTACCGATAAGGATATCGTTTGTGTAGTTGAAAACGGCGGCGAGCTCAAGAACCGTAAGTCTATAAATATTCCCAACTTCCCCCTCAATATGCCATACCTCAGCGATGCAGACAAGGCAGACCTTCTTTTCGGAATCGAAAATGACGTTGACTACGTTGCTGCATCCTTCGTCCGCAGCCGTGCTGACGTGGTGGCTCTCCGTAAGTTCCTTGACTACCACGGCGGTCACGATATCAAGATCATCGCAAAGATCGAGAATATGCAGGGCGTTGCAGATTTCGACAATATCCTTGCGGCGGCTGACGGTATCATGGTTGCCCGCGGCGACATGGGCGTTGAGATCGATTTTGAAAAGCTCCCCGGCCTTCAGAAGAGATTTATCCGTCAGTGCTATCAGGCAGGAAAGATCGTTATTACCGCAACTCAGATGCTCGAATCTATGATAAACAGCCGCACACCTACAAGAGCGGAGATCTCTGACGTTGCTAACGCAGTATTTGACGGCACCAGCGCTATCATGCTTTCCGGTGAGACTGCAATGGGTATCGATCCTCCTAACGTAGTAAAGGTAATGAGTAAGATCGCCCGTCAGGCTGAGAGCGATGCTATTGCTCTTGAGTCCTATTCAAAGTTCCGCTATGAGGTTGACTATGCAGATACTACAAACGCTATCTGCGACGCAGCTTGCACAACGGCACGCGATCTGAAAGCCGAGGCTATCATAGCCGTAACAAAGTCCGGTTATACTGCCCGCCTCGTTTCTAAGTTCCGCCCAAGCCAGCTTATCATTGCAACAACCCCTGAGGAAAAGGTGTTCCATCAGCTTTCCATGTCCTGGGGAGTTGTGCCCGTTCTTGCTCTTGAGCAGGGCGATGCAGAGAAGCTCTTCCGCCACGCTATCGACTGTGCAAAGCAGATCGATGCAGTCAAGCCCGGCGATACCGTGGTAATCACGGGAGGCATCCCTCTTTCCGTAAACGGTACGACAAATACTCTCAAGGTTGAAACAGTAGACAGATAAAGAAAAAAGAAGCCGATGAAATGCGGCTTCTTTTTCTTTTTCATTTCATTATCAGAGGGCTTCCGTCGGAGGTGTCGGTGCGGGTAACGCGGTTTATGCGCTCGCACTCTCCAAGCCTTGCACGGGTGCTTTTTGCAATGCTCCATATAAGCTCGCCCTTTTCGGGATAACAGATACGGATAACGTTGCCGCCCTCTGCGTTTTCCTCCCTCGCTCCCGCTACAGCCTCGGTCACAGGGGAAAGCCTTTCTGATTTCACTGCATTAACAAAGACGTGCAGGGGGCAAACGGCACTTATCTTTGTATCCTCAAGCCTGCATTCCACCTTTCCGGGAAATGCTTGTGCCTGCCATACTATCTCGCCTGCCCCGGCATCGCAGGAGGAGGGACATTCATATTTTATCGGCACCGAAAACTCCTCTGTGATAATATCACCGTCAGAGGCAATGAGGGCCTTGAAGGTGCAGCTTCCGGAGAATACTGCCTTTGAATCCAATATATCCGCACGTTCTATTCTCGGCTCAGCCGTAGCAAATATCAGATAGTCTCCCTCACACTTTCCGCTTCTCCTGCGGCCCTCACCGGAGGCGGAAACAGTGCCGTTTCCAAGACAGATGAGACTCTGAACGTTAATTTCACGCCTGTTTTCCAAAAGAGCATATTCGCGGGAATAAACATCCCTTGTAATAAATGCAGAGGAGACGTCGGCAATAACTGCGTCAACGTCGTATTCGGCGTCGAAGCTGAGGGTGCCATCATCGTCGCATTCCACAGATACCGATGCTGCACGTCCGTATGCAGATACTTCGGCATCCCTGCCGATACCCTCGGCGCTGATGCGTTCCTCAAAGGGCAAAGCTTTCGTTACGGTCCTGTACATTCCGTCATCCCCCAAAACAAGACAGCTTACAAGAACCTCGCCCTTGACGTTAACAGCGTCCGTTCCCGTTGCAGCTGAATGGACAAGTACGTCTCCGCGGCAAAAGACAGGCTTTGATCTTATGCTTGCTCTTTCGTCTCCCGCGATGTTTCCCGTAGCAGAATAAACTCTCCTGCATACGGTGGGTATCTCGGATTCGAGATACTCAAGGGTGCGGCGAACAGCCGTTGCGGCAGTGCTTCTGTCCTCGTTGATCACACTGAGGGAGCACTCCTCGAAGACGGCTCCCTCAGCCCGGCTTTTTACCTTTGCCTTGAGGGAAACCGTTCTCGGTGCCAGAGGCCGGCAGATAACAGATTCCGCCGTGCTTTGTGCTATAATGTCTGAGGTGCCGCCGTTAAAGTCACGTCCGAGGGGCATGGACTGGCTGAATTCAGTAACGTAGGGGACTGAAGTCAGAGTACCGTCATCGCCGATGTATAGCAGGCTGAACGCCACAGTTCCGCCAAGCTCAAGGCTCTTGTCGGAGAGATACTTTGAATCGGGCAGCGCCTCTGCCGTAACGGCAATGACCTTGCGTATTTCGGGGTAGTAATCGGGCATAGTCATTTCACCGCCCACCTCTGTGGACTGAGTAATATCAAAGGCAGGTGTGTAAAGGCGCATATCCCTTTTCTCAAAAGTGCTTTTATCCATAATTGTTCCGTCCCTTCAAATTGATTGTCAAGGCATTATATGCATACAAGGGAAGGAGTATGACGAAACAGCAGAACCCTCGCAGGATAAAAATCGGTTCTGCACTCCAAAAAACTTTGAAAAAGGGTGGGATAAATTCGAGTTTATCGAACTGTAGGAAGCTGAACATAGTAAGTCCTTCCCCCATGATTCGGGGGAAGGTGGCAGCCGTAAGGCTGACGGATGAGGGTTGCTACCTGGGTGCGAACTGTCTGAGAATTTTGGTTAA
>SVTD01000006.1 GCA_015063955.1 Oscillospiraceae bacterium
GTAACGTGGAGTTTGCAGTTGCTTTATGTTACGCAATTCTCCCTCAGTCACCTTCGGTGACAGCTCCCTCCCGGAGGGAGCCTATTTTCAATCTCCCCGATAAACCAGAATTTACCCATCTCCTTTTCAAAGTTTTTTGGAGTGCAGAACCTTTTTTTCAAAAAAGGTTTTGCGTCCCCGTTCTCCCCGATAACCCGAATTTAGTTGGCGGGGTAGATTTATATTTATTAACAATTACTTAATATTTGTTGACATAATATGTTACAATATGATATAATACACAATATATTTGATAATTTTTGCAGTTCTTGTAAAAGAGCTTAATTTTTTGTAAGCAAACCGAGCAAGCGCTTGATTTTAAAGGGGTGAGATCTTGGAAAACAGTAAAAGAAAGGACGTTTTACGTAAGTGTCTTGATACCTTCGTAACAAAGGGGCTTGCCAAAACCACGTCCAGAGATCTCAGTGCCGCCCTTGAATTGCAGAGCGGAGGACTTTACTATTATTTCAAGACCAAGGACGATGCGGTCATCGCCTGCGCCGAGGAGGCGGCTCTTATGCTTGAGCAGAATCTTATCCTTCCTTGCCTTCTCGATCTTTCAGATCCCGAGGCTTTGATTGAAAAGCTTCGACGCAGGGCAGACGAGCTTTCCCCCACCATGCGTTTTTTCACAAACGTCTGTGCCACAGAAAAATACAGAGAGCAGCTTGCTCCAAAGATAGAGGGGCTGAATAAGCGCTATAAGCATTATGCCTATGTTTTTGCAGGAAAGCTTTCCTGCAGAACGGAGGAGATCGAGCCCTACGTTTATATGGCAATAACCGCCGTATCAAGCTATATGATGTTCGGTAACGCCGATCATATAGCCTCTCAGATGAATCTTCTCAAGGAGAAGCTTTACGAGATCAATGAAAGATCCCCCGATTACAATACTGTAAAGGAGAAAAATAATGGCAATTGCAGAAGTGATTAAATTTGAAGGCCCTCAGGATGCCCTTGTATGGAAGTATCCCGTTGAGGATTTTAATACAGCGTCTCAGCTTATAGTTGACGAGACCCACGAGGCTCTCCTGGTTGTCAACGGAAACGCCGCAGACCTTTTCGGCCCCGGCAGAAGAACTCTCAGTGTTGCAAACATCCCCCTTCTCAGAGAGCTTATCGAGATCCCCACGGGGGGCGAATCCCCATTCCCCTGCAAGGTGTTTTTTGTAAACCGAGTGCATCAGATGGATCTTCTTTGGGGAACACAGGGCCCCATCACCCTTGAAGACCCTCTTTACGATATTTTTATGCACGTTATGGCAAACGGAAGCCTTTCCCTCAGCGTTGACAATACACGCAAATTCCTTCTCAAGATGGTAGGCTTCAGAGATAAATTTTCATCAACGGAGCTTGTTTCAAAGTTCCGCGGAATCATCTCATCCCACGTTAAGGATTGCATCTCCAAGATCATGATAAACGGAATGCTCAGCTATTTTATGATGAACGCTCATCTTTTCGAGCTGAGTGAGGTAATCAAGGAGCGCCTTGACGTTGTATTTGAGGAATACGGAATCAAGATCCGCTTTTTCAATATCGAGACCATCGCAGTTCCCGAGGCAGACTATGACAGAGTCAGCGATGCTAAGGAGCGCCGTACCGGACGTATGATCGAGGGTTATACGTGGCAGGAGGAGCGCCAGATGATGATCGCAGAGAAGTTTGCCGGCAATGAAGGAACCATGGGCGAGGTTGGCGGACTTATGGGCGGCTTTATGATGGGTGGTGCCGTTGGCGGAACGATTTCCGATATTGCCCGCTCGGCCCTCGATCCCGAAAGGATCCCCGCGGAGAAGTCCCCCAAAAACGCACAGGGAACTACGGTCCGTCCCGGAAGCGGAGCTTCCTCTGTCGACGTTACCGATTTCTTTGCAAACGGCGCAAGGGCAACGGCACCCGCACACAAAGGAAGCATCAAGTGCGCATCCTGTGGCGAGGAGCTTCCCGCAAATGCGAAATTCTGCCTCGGCTGCGGAGAAAAGATAATGCCCCCCGAGCCCGATACCGTTGTATGTCCTCAGTGTAATAAAACGGTGCCTAAGGGAAGATTCTGCCTTGAATGCGGATATAAATTTGATTCCGGGAAGTGTCCTTCCTGCGGAGCGTCTCTCCCTCAGGGCGCAAAATTCTGCCTTGAATGCGGCGAAAAGATTTAAAGGAGGGGAATTTCAATGAAGAACATCAAAGCAAAAAGCACTCTGGGCCTTGCCATTATTTATGCGGTTATTATAGGAATCGTTAACCTTCTTATATTTACTGTATCAAACAGCGATGCACGCAACGGCGTTTTCTGGCTCAGCTACGGCTTTATGATGGCGGCCTTTGCCGTTCAGATAGTCTGTATGGTCCTTTCCTTCAAGGGCGGAGACGTTGAGGCTGTATTTTTCGGCATCCCTCTTGCATCCTTCTCCGTTTTCTATCTGGGAGCAGCCCTTCTCGTCGGCGCTGTATTTATGATCTTCTCGGGAGCGGCGCCCTTCATCCTTGCCCTCGTTCTGCAGGTGCTCCTTCTCGGTGTATTCGTGGTCATCGCCGCAGTTACGGTACTCTCAAGAGACGTGACACAGCACGTGGCAGAGAACGTAAAAGAAAAGGTAATGATACTGAAAAGCGTTCTTTGCGACGTTGAAACGGCAAGAGATTCTGCCGGCGATAAAGCGCTGAAGGCTTCCCTTGAAAAGCTTTGCGAGACAGTAAGGTATTCAGACCCCATGTCTACGGATGCAGTTAAGGAAATTGAAGAAAGCATAGTTGAAAGGGTCACAGCCCTCAAGACGAGCGTTGCCGCCTCCGATACGGAGGAAGCAACACGCCTTTGCCGTGAGCTTGAAATGCTCTGGGCAGAAAGAAATAAAAAGCTGGCGATCTCAAAGTAAGGCCGGAGGTTACAATGGCAGTAAGTTTCAAGACCCGCCTGTGTGACCAATGTGCGGGAAAGCTGCAGTATATCAAGGAAAAGAAGCTGTGGCAATGTATGTACTGCGGCGCCGAAATAGAGCGGCAGGAAAGCTATGACGGTCTGTTCACCATCAAAAACGTCGTAAGACAGACCCTGCTTGACTGTGCATACCGCCGTCTTGACAGCGCGCAGATGAATCTTTCCGAATGTGAAAAGATAGATTCAAGATACGTCGGAACGCTGATAGCAAGGATAACCTATCAGATGATATGCGCGATAACTCCGGGCGCTCTTTCAGAGCAGGAGATGAGAGGAATATTCTCCCTCCTTTCCAAAAGCTATTCGCAGCTGAAGGATACGGGAGAGGGGATAACGGATGAGGAGGAAGCTTTTTACGATTTCCTCGAAGAGGCAGATGCCTTTGCTACCCTTCTTCTCGTTTATGATTCTCTCGGAGATACCGTGCGGCGCGATTTCGTTTTTCAGCACCTTGATGCGGGAGAGGTCTTCTCCCTTGAGGCAAACAATAACCTTCTTTCCTACGGACTGAAAAACGAAAAAACTGAGCTTTGTGATAAGGTCATTAAAAACAATTCAAATCTTGACGTGAGAAAAGCCTTCGGCGAGGTGCTTTCAAAATATCCCGATAACGAAAAAAAGAGCGAAAACATAAAGAAGCTTTTGTCATCGGGACTTTTGAAAAAGGAGGACAGGCGCTGTGTTGAGGAATATATCGCCTCAAGCGGCGACTCCTTTGATACCAAGGTAAGGATCGTTGAAGCATCCCTTGAAAGGGGACTGCGGATAAGCCTCAGTGCAATAGTTGAAAGGCTCCTTCCGGACGCTGACTCTCAGAAAACCGCGAAAGTTCTCTCCGGATTTTGCAAAAGCAAGATGACAGATGAGGAGGAGCTGACCCTCCTCGGCTACGCATATTCCTGTAAGAGCATGGAAAAGGCAAGGGCGGTGCTTGATTGCCTTCGGGAGAGCGGTCAGTTCGTTATGATCCCTGCGAGAATGGTCATAACGATGCTTTCGAATGACTCCCTTTCAACGGAGGAAAAGCTTGAGCTTTTTGAAAGAGCCTTCGATTTCAAGCTTGATCAGAAGGGTATCGAGGCAATACTTACGAATTACCTCTGCTACGATAAGAGCCCCTCGGACGTAAGGCTTATCATTATCGACAGGCTTCTCTCCGTGTGCGACCACATCCCTACGGCAACTGTCGAGAACTACGTCGTAAGATGCAGCACCGACGGCGAGAAAAAGCCAAGTATCGTAGGAATGATATTTGATAAGGGTCTGAACGTTTCCTTTTTCGGCGATCTGATTTCAAAATATATGAATTCAGAAGAGGACCCTGCGGAGATCGGAGTTCAGGTCATAGACGTACTCACGGGTCACGGACTAAAAATGGATCCCGCATCCATGACACGCTACGTCTGTGAGCCCGAAATCGATCCTATGGAAAAGATCACCTTTATCAACCGTATGTTGGGAAGCGGCTCACAGCTGAGAAGCGACTGCGCAAACGCATACCTTGAAAGCGTTACGCCGGAGGCATTCAGTCCCGAGCTGTTCTCTCAGATCTTTACCCCCGCGTCCACCTTCTCAAAAAAGGCAATTGAGAACTACGTGATCAGATTCCGTGAGAGGGAAGCGGTCAAGGCCCAAAACGTAAAAAGAGTCCTTGAAAGCTCTCCGGGAGCGGCAGAGGACGTGCGGTGCCTTGTTCAGCATCTTGGGAATACGGTCTCCTGTAATCTATTACAGGCCTACGCCCTGACCACTACAGATCAGCCCGTTATAGCCCTTGAGGTCTGCAGGAGCATTTCCTCTGGCACCTCAATAAAGCTCAGCGAGGAAATGGCAGTTTCGGGTAGCTACGTAAAATTCAAAAAATACGCAACCGCAAATAAAGGGCTTCTCAGCGAGGCCACAGCGGCAATATGCGAAAAATATAAAGTATACTCCTTGTTCTTTTAAGAGCATGGCGAAGAAAATTAAGGAGGAATGATTCAATGACTGAAGAAGAGTATCAGCGAGAAAAAGAAGAAGCGGAACGATTAATACGCGAGATCAATGATACGATCGACAGGATCAATTACGTTGCCAGCGAAAATGCTCAGCTTGAGGCAGAGCTTGACGTGGCGATACAGAACGTAAGGATCCTCACAAGCAACTGCGGCGAGGTGGACCGTGCCGTAAACGAGGAGATGCAGTATCTCCAGGGTCACGTCGGAGAGGCGGAGCTTGAAACCAGAGAGGTGTTTATGGCCCTCAAGGAGCTGACGGAGCAGTACCTCTCCTTTAAGAGCCTTTCCACCGCATCCAAAAATCTCACACAGTTTACAGATGAATATAATACGAAGTTCTATTTCTATAACGAGCTTCGCAGAATAACTCTCGGATACGTTATCGGACTTGATTCTCATTTCGTTTCATCGGAAACCATGAGAAAGAAGGTGGAAAAGGCGTATCTGCAAAATACGGATTATTGGCTTGCTTATGCCATATCCTCCGTTATGCTCTGGGCGAGCAAAGAAAAAGAGGCGGCAAACCGCGCAATGAGTAAGAGCCTTTCCGTAAACTATTTCAATTCCTGCCTTTTCTATCTGCTTATAAACCTCCGTTTTAACAGAATAGAGGCGGCAAAGAAATGGTTCGTTAATTACCTCGACCGTACGGATACGAGCGATCTCGGCGATGAATGGCAGTATCTCTTGCAGGCGTATCTCTTCGGCTCCTTCGGAGCGGATCCCCTTTTCCAGGAAACCGTTTCCGATTGCTTCAAGAATATGATGGCGCAGGTAGAGGTCTCAACGGTGGATTTTGCAAAGAAGTTCACCCGTAAGGCCATCGATTTTGCCGACAGCTACGCTCACGTCACCGACCACGAGTTTACTACCCTGAGAAGGACCTGTAAGGAATACAGCGAGCTCAAGAGCATCCTCTCGGCGGCGGAAAAGAATGCTCAGATCGCAAAATATTATAACGCCATCGCAGAGGAGGAGCTTTCTGAAATGAAGGATCTCCCCCAGCGTATCGAAAACGTTCTCTATTCTCTCATCAACGATTATGACGACGAGGAATACAAGGTCGTTCGTAACATAAAGTACAACGAGGCAGTCGTAGCGGCAAAGGGCGATACGGCAATAGCTCAGAAGAGCGTTAACGAAATGTATGCCGATAAGGACAAAAAGGAAAATCTTGGCGACCTTATGCTGAAGTGGGCCTTTGCAGACGATACCACCCAGACGGACGTATCCGTCAAGCGCTTCTCCATATCCTTTATGAAGGAGGCTATCGCAAAGGGACTTTCACAGTATCCCGATAAGTACCGCTCAAGGGTGCGCGATAAATACAGCTTCACCATCGGTGAATGCGAGCTTGAATGCTCCGAGGACGATTATTCAAAGGGAGCCGCGGCTCTCGACCGTCATCACGATAAGAATAAGCTTAAAAAGATATTTGAGGATAAGCAGGTGCTGGTTTATACAGGCATTTGCGCGGTGGCGCTCCTTATGCTGCTGATCCTTTTCGGCTTTTTCTCTCCCATCATTCTCACGATAGGCATCCTTCTCGGTGTTACCGGTGCGTTCCTACTCTGGCGCCGCATCGTTGATCTTGGAAAGATCCTCAAGGAGAAGAAGAGAAAGGCAAAGCTTCTTCTTAAGCAGGCACTGGCAGAGCTCGGCGAATGGAGAAAGACCTATAAAGAGGCGGATTCTCTTGCCGGCGATATGATAAGCGCAATTGAAAGATTCTAAAAAACGGAGGATATAAAAGATGTCAATGGCTTCAATGGCGATCAACCAGCTTGATCAGACCATAAATTCATTCAAATCAAAGCTTGATGTCAAGGTCAATAACGTGGCGACCTCCACATCCAGCATTCAGGCGACAACAAACGAGATCTATAAGAACATAGAGGATTTCAAAAACGCTATGTATAAGGGCGAAACAAAGCAGATCGCCCACGAGCACGTACTCAGAATAGACCAGTTGATAAAGGAGCAGTTCGGAAATCATAACGCCATCCGCAGAACGGTAATGGGCGTAGTACGCGACTTTGATATCAACCTTGTAAGAAACAGCACCATTCAGGAGCTTTCCGAGGAGCTCTGGATCACAAGCTCCCGCTATTGGCTCTCCTACGCACTTATTGCCATTACCGCATGGGTAAATAATTATCCCGACGTGGCAAAGAACGCTCTTGCAGAGAGCGGACGTAAGGATGCCATCAAGACTACTCTCTTCTTCTGCCTTATGAATCTCAGATTCGGCAGAATGGAGACCGCAAAGAGATGGTTCTACGAATATATGAATACCCTCGATCCCACAATGCTCCAGAAGGAAACAGCGATCCTTCTCCAGGCATTCCTTAACGGAATCTTCGGTAAGGATAAGGAGCTTGAGTCTGAGGTCATCCGCCTCATCGACGAGTGGATAAGCGTTATCAACGACAGCGAGGAGATCTCAAACGAGCTTCTCGGTGCGTACGAGACATATATCGCAAACCTCCCCACTCAGACTCAGTTCAGTTATCAGTCCATTCTCAGCTTCTGCAAGAACTCAAGCGAGCTTGCAGCCTCCCATAAGGAGGTCTCAAAGTTTGTAAGTCTTCTTGAGTTTGTAAAGTCTCTCGACGTGGATGCAGAGCCTCAGGACGATTCCAACTATAAGAGCCGTATCGATGCGATCCTTATGAATCTCATCTCAAACTATGACAGCGAGGAGCTTGAGCTCAAGCGTCAGCAGGATTATTACAAGAGCGTTATTGAGCACGAGGGTGACGAGCGTGCAGCAGAGGCTGATTATCAGGCTCAGATCGCCATTGAGGACGAGCGCTTCAATATCGGTAAGCAGATGATAGGCTGGGCGATCTACGACGATAACGATGAAACCAACGTGCAGGTAAGAAAGTTCGGCTTCCAGAACACGAAATCCTGGTTCAAGTCAGCCCTCCAGAACTTCGATGCAAAGGTAAGAGGCGCATTTCCCACGGAGTATAAGCTACATATCGACACCTGGGAGGGCATCAGTAACGGTAACGATGCCAAGGAGCAGGTTGAAAGCATGAAGGCACATTTTGAGAACCATAAGTTCCAGAATATGTATATCAATACTCCCAATATCCTTGCGGCGATCCTCCTCGTTATTTCCGCAGGTCTTGCATTCGTAACCCTTTATTCCCTTATCGTAACGGGACTTTGTGTCGGCTTCCTCGCATTCCGCGTGCTCTCTGCAATGAAGAAGTATCCTCTCAGAGTTCAGGCGGCAGTAAAGAATCTCAATGCCTGTATGGCAGAGATCGCAGATTTCAGACGCAATTATGAAGAAAAGCGTGCTCTCAAGGACGAGATCATGAGCACGGTTGAGTTTATTTAATTAAAGAAAGGATCGGTATTAACAATGAGTACAGATAAGAAGAATCAGGAAATGGAATTTGAGGCTATGATGAAGCAGCGCATTCAGGATAACTTTGTTTCTCCCGACGGCGCAGGCGTTGAGATCTCCGATGAAAGACTCAAGGAAATGTCAAAGAAGCTCCCCGAGTGGAGCCTTGAGCCTCCCTACAGCTTCCTGAAATGATCCCGTCGAAAAACGGCGATGCTATAGCGCCTCCTGAGGTGTATCAGGACTGGCTCGCCCTTTTTGTAAGGGTGAAAAACGAAAGAAACTGCCCACCGGAGGTCTTTGAGGCGCTTTCAAGAGGTTCACTTACGGATCTTACTCCCATGACGGAGGTGTCCTTTAAGGAGCAGCTTCTGGAAACTGTCAATAAAGTGCTTGACAGAGGAGCCAAAAGGTTCGTGAAGGACCTTAACGACAGCATTACCTTCAACGATCTCTGTCAGGTGGATATCCTTTTCATAAGACTGAAAAAGGACGTCCGCAAGGCTATGTTTTTCGAGAGTCTCAGCTTTCTCGGAAAGGATTTCGTAAAGGAGCTTTCGGATTCCCTGAAAAAGCAGATGACGGAATTCTGGGATAAGACCGTGAGATTTCTCTATGACCAGTCTGTAGAATTTTCAAATTCTCAGCTTGAGGATGCGCTTTATACGGTGAAGCGGATAAAATTATTTGATTGATAAACGGGTGAAATATGGGTAACTACAATTCAACCAAAGCAGAAATAAAGAACTACATATGCGCAAGAACGCCCCTTGTGGTGGTGGATTCTCCCGAGCGGGAAAGGGTAGAGCGCATACTCCGTGAGATCAGCACGGAGCTTGATATCCGGATCGGATACTATACGGATGCAAAGCAGGTGTCCGTTATCGGGTCTGACGTATCAAAGGATGCAGAAGGGGATCCCCTTGCATTTATTGCTTCCTACTTCAGAAAAAACAGAAACTCCACCTTTGCCATCGGCGATATCAAGCGTATCGGCGAGGACAACGTGTATTCAAGAGAGGTTCTGAATATTCTCTATCTTGCCAAGGAAATGAATTGTACCCTTATCCTTATCACGGCGGATACGGTGTGGTCAAGGCTGAGCCAGTTCGGTATGCTCACGACTCTTGATTACCCCGATATGAACGAGAGAACGGCGCAAATTTCCGATTTTATAGGAAAATACCGTTTCAAGTATCCGATCACCCTTGACGAGAGCGACGTGAGAATGGCATCGACCCTGCTTCGCGGTTTTACGGAAATACAGATCGAAAACATTCTTTCAACGGCGCTGATAAACAACAGAGGGCTTTCGAAGGATAACCTCTATGAGCTGACGGGGCAGAAGAGCAGACTGTATTCTGCCGTCTCCAGTATTCAGAAGGTGAACGTCAGCCGCTCCCTTACGGTCTCAGGTCTTGAAGGACTCAAAAGGTGGCTTTCGGAAAAGAAAAATATATTCTTTGCATCCGATGAAGCCCTCAGTGAAAGAGACCTTACAACTCCCAAGGGAATACTTCTTTGCGGAGTACCCGGCTGCGGAAAATCCCTTTCCGCAAAAATGGTTGCAAAGGAATGGGAGCTTCCCCTGTTCAGATTCGATCTCGGAACCATCTACGATAAATGGGTGGGAGAGAGCGAAAAGAAAATGAAAGAGGCCCTCAGATTTATTGATAACGTATCTCCCTGCATCGTTTGGGTGGACGAAATAGAAAAAGCCCTTTCCGTTTCCGATTCGGGAAACGATACGGGCAAAAGAGTCCTCGGTCAGTTCCTTTTCTGGCTGCAGGAGTCAACGAGCAGAGTATTTCTCGTAGCAACGGCAAACGATATATCGGCCCTCCCTTTTGAGCTTTTCAGAAAGGGACGCTTTTCGGAAATATTCTTTATCGACCTTCCAAACTACAGCGAGCGGAGAGCTACCATCTCTCAGTATGCAAAAAAATCATTGCATTGCAGCTTTTCCGATGAGGAAATGGACGAGCTTTGCGCCGTCACCGAAGGATTTTCCTACTCGGATATCGAATATGCAATCAAGGATGCGGCACTCCTTTGCCTGACTGAAGGACAGGAAGTCCTGACGATGGAGCTGGTATTGGAAAAATTCAGACAGATCGTACCCATTTCAAAGAACAATCCCGAAATGCTGGAAAAGATCCGCAAATGGGGCGAGGAAAGAGCGGTTGCCGCGTCTGACAGAAAGGAACGTGCATAATAATGAGTAATTACGATTTACAAATGCAGCTCAACTCGCTGAGAAGCGAGCTGAGACGGCTTGAGCGGATCAACGCAGAGCTGAGATACGATCTCAGCACCATCGAAAACGGCGTAAATAACGCAAATAACAGACTTGAAAACTATAACGCTCAGGTCCGTAACGTTCTCGATAGCTGCAATAACGTTATGATCTCCTCTCACAATACTGTTCTTGCTGCCATTGAAATGCAGGCAGAGATCGACAGAATGTATAAGAGATTCAAAAACGTTGAGCTTGCCCATAAGAAGATCCGTATCTGCAACAATAAGAAATATTACGATTTTGCAAATTACAGAACCGTCCGCAAGATAGTTCAGGGTATTATGGATAACCTTGACGTGCGAATGGTAAGCGATAAGACCATTACGAAATCCGTTGAGGTACAGCACCTGCAGACCCCCGATTACTGGCTTACCTGCGTACTTATCAGCGTAATGGCGTGGAGAAACGACGATAAGCCCCTGGCAGACCGCGCCATGGCAATGGCAGTAAAGCTTGATAAGAAGAATGCCGCAATATTCTATATGCTTTTCAATATCAGAATGGGCAGAGAAGAGGCGGCGCTGAAATGGTTCTATACATATCAGGAGTGCGAGCTTCTGGGAAGCGACCAGAGAACCTTCCTTATGCTTTTTTCCCTCGTGGCAAAGACTCTTTCCGATTCCGTGGACGAGCGCACGAAGAACGAGGTCTCAAACTTCATAGGTCAGGTAATAAAGGCAAATATGATGTCCTCCGGCTACAGCGAGGAGGGTATAGTATCCCGGATCCGTCATTACCTGAACAGAATGCAGCCCGCAGATCAGCTTGAATACACAATGCTCCAGAAGAGCTGTAAGGCATTCCGAGAAATGCAGGACGTTATGATGAGGGCAAAGAATAATATCAATATTCTTGAGTTCATCATAAAGACAGTAAACGTTCCCGAGGAGGAAAAGAACACCTTTATCAAGGGCTTCATCGATGAGCTTATATTAAGCCCCAATACTGCTGAAAAGGACGTATACGATGAGATCGAGTATAATGAGCTCGTCATAAAGCTTTTTGGTGACGTTGATGCGGCAAAGGAGCAGTACGATGCTCTCCAGACTAAGAAGAAGAACGAGCTGAATCTTATTGCCGAAATGATCGACTGGATCTTCGAAAGGGATAATCAGGAGGTCAACGGCCAGATAAGGCTCAATATGTTCACTCTCACAAAGGCTCTTCAGGTAAAGGCCGTAGAAGCACACAGAGCGGATTACAAGAGCAGAATGAAGGTCACCTCCGAGGTGACTCTCGGCGACTACTCTACCACCGTAAACTTCAAGCGCGAGGACGAGGAGCTTTCAAAGATCAGTGCTTTTTATACGGATATTAAAAACAGAGCCGCAAGCAGCATAAAGAGCTGGCCTGCTTTCGTAGGCTTCGGACTCGGCGCAGCAGCGGCAGTCGGCGCATTTTTCGTGGGATTGCCCCTCCTTATAGTAACCGCAGGCGGCGCAATATACGGAGCGGGACTACTCCTGTCCAACAGATCAAAGAAAAAGCAGCTTGAGCAGAGATGCCGTGAGAACATCAATTCAATGAGCGCAAATATGAAGAAGCTTTTCGGTGAGTTCAGAGCATACGAAAAGGAGCTCGCCGAATATGATGCATATTACGAGCGTATAGAATCTGAGCTTGAAAAAGTATAAAACGAGGTAAAAAAATGTTTCGTATAATCAAAGAAGGGGACGTATTTGCAACCAAGGAGGTATGCGCAACCAGCGGTCCCCGTTGCGCAGTTCTTGAGGACGGAAGCGTTCTCTGTACGTTTATGATAAACTCCAAAAGCGGTGCCAACGATTTTGTAACTATGGCTGCATACTCCGACGGTGAGCTGAGCTTTGGCGAGGCAAAGGCCGTGTGGCCCCATCTCAAGGGCAAGGAATCCCTTTTCGGCTCTGTCAGAAAGGGAGGAGACGGCAATTATTATATTGCAGGTCAGGCATTCCCCATCGCCTATGAGGGTGAGGCATTCTGGTCCGATGAGGCTATGGGAATGAAGGAAAACCGTGTTTTCTTTGCAAAAAGTGAGGACGGAAAGTCCTTTGCCGATCCCGAGATGGTAGCCCTTCCTTTCTATGCATCTGCAGAGCAGCCCGGCGGTATGCTTTGTGACGGCGACGGCACCCTTACGATGATCTACTCCCCCTATCCCACTATCGAGAAGAGGGAAGAGGTGGATAACGAATGTATGGTGCTTCTCAGAAGCCGCGACGGCGGAAAGACCTTCTCCGGCAAGAAGTTTGCAATGATCGGGGAAGACAGCCAGTATGCTGAAAGCTGGATCACAAGACTTACCGACGGACGTCTTATGGTCTCCACGTGGCAGACAGCCAGCGAAAATTCAAGCCAGTATCTTATTTCCGATGATGACGGCGAGACCTTCAAGGGTCCCTTCGCTCAGGAATTCAAGGGACAGAGCACGGGTATCTGCGCGTGGGAGGACGGGTCCGTTCTGATCGCGTATAACCAGCGCAAATACGGAACCGTAGGCGTTTGGCTTGCAATGGAGTGCTTTGACGGAGAGGGTAAGGCAATCCTCCTTGAGAATCAGCCCGTATGGGAGGCTGAGACCGCAACAAAAACAGGCGACAGCACAGACTTCGGTCAGTGGACTGACTTCTCCTTCGGCGAGCCCTCGGTAACGGTTCTCCCCGATAATACACTCCTCGTAACACTCTGGTACCAGAAGGGCGACGTTGCGGGAATTCGCTACGTTCAGCTTGAAAGAGAAATGTAAAATAATATTGCATTTTATAAACAGATTTGTTATAATGTCCATATATCGTTTACAGGATGGTCAGATATGAATGCACCCACACCCTATCAGGGAAAAGAAAAATATATTTTCATAAGCTATTCACATAGAGACACCGCCAAGGTATTCCCCATAATCTTTGCGCTTATGGATGAGGGCTACCGCGTGTGGTACGATCAGGGCATCGATCCCGGCACAGAGTGGGACGAGAACATCGCGATGCACATAAACGATTGCGGATATTTTATCGCCTTTATGTCCTCCAACTATCTTGGCTCCAGCAACTGTAAGGATGAGCTGAATTACGCCCGTGACCTTGAAAAGGACAGACTTATCGTATACCTTGAGGACGTTAAGCTTCCTGCCGGAATGGCAATGAGAGTAAACAGACTACAGTCTATTTTCAAGCATACCTACGTTAACGAAAAAGACTTTTACGATAAGCTCTTTGCGGCGAATAATATCAACGTATGTCTTGCCGAAAAAAAGCCCGCGAGGAAAAAAAGGAAGAGCCCGCACCCGCACCGATCCAGCCTAAGGTCACTCCCCTTTCAGGAGGAACTGACGGTGCCGGCACAGGATACGTGCCTCACGTTCCTCCGTCAAATACAGGCTACAGCCAGCCCGGATACCGGCCCGGAGGATTCAATCCCAATCCCGGTCAGAGCCAGAATACCGGAGCTGCTCCCGGATTCAATCCCAATCCCGGACAGAGCCAGAATACCGGAACTGCTCCCGGATTTAATCCTAATCCCGGCTTTGCCCAGAATCCCGCGGAAAGCATTAACAACATCAACGAAATGACTTATCCCGTAAAGAATAAGATGCTTGCCGTTATCCTTGCGTTCTTTCTCGGAAGCGTTGGTGTTCATAAATTCTATCTTGGACAAAAATTGCAGGGAATTTTGTACATAGCCTTTGTCTGGACTTACATTCCCATACTTCTTGCCTTGATAGATGCGATCCTTATGCTGACAATGACTGACGAGACCTTCAAGCAGAAGTTTAAATGCAGACTCAGCTGAAATAAAACCTCCGAAGCTAAAAGCTTCGGAGGTTTTATTTATCTAAATAGGTGGAGACGAAGAAAAGACCTACGAAAACGCAACCGGTAAATTCGGGTTTATCGGGGGGAACGGGGGATGCAAAGAACTTTTTTGAAAAAAAGTTCTCTGCACTCTCAAAAAACTTTGAAAAGGGATGGGTATAAATTAGGGTTTATCGGTGTGTTGAAGATAACCCGTAGGGCGGGCAGACCCTTGACGGGACCCCTAAAAATTCGCAAGCTCATTTTCAGGGAACCCTTTTGCCCGCCGGACATCAGAACACGAACCAAACCTTCAAATTCGGGTTTATCGGGGAGATTGAAAATAGGCTCCCTCCGGGAGGGAGCTGTCACCGAAGGTGACTGAGGGAGAATTGCGTAACATAAAGCAAGTGCAAACTCCACGTTACGCAATTCTCCTTCCGTCTTTTTGCGATGCTTTAGCATCGCAAAAATCCACCTCCCTCCCGGAGGGAGGCTTTGGTGCAAATCGCCGCTTTCACCTATCAAGTTTTTGTTTTAAACATCCCTATAAACCCGAATTTGCCAATCCCTTTTTCAAAGTTTTTTGGAGTGCAGAACCTTTTTTTCAAAAAAGGTTTTGCGTCCCTGTTCTCCCCGATAAACCCGAATATGGATATAGTCACTCAGGCTTGCGTTGACAATTTTTACATTTTGCAGTATAATGAAAGTTAATAAATGTAACGTCTTTCCTTGGAAAGGATATGCTTTATGACAGATAAACAAGCTTTCGTTTTGTGGCTGATGACGGCAATATCGGTGCTGCTCGTGGCAGTTCCTCTTATTGCTCTGATTATCGGCAGGATAGTAACGGCAATAAAAAAGTCCCAAAGCAAGCAGTCCGCCCAGTTTGCAAGAATGCTGCTGGCTTTTTCCGTCATGCTTTTCGGGGCGATATTCTTTGTCCGTCTGTCTTCTGATATTTTTCAGCACGTGTCCGCAGGAAACGGGCTTCGTGCATATGACTGGCTTGAGAATATACTTGATTCGGTGATCCGCTCGTTGCAGACCTTCAGCCTTGACGAGGATTATGCGGACTGCGTTATCGAGAGCAGGAAAATGATGGCGGCACTTGCAGGCGAGGGAGCCTTTGCGGTTTTTCTTTACGGTGCATACAGCTCGCTTCTGAACGTTCTTGCACCCGTTGCGGGAGGAGCTATCATTTTTGATATTCTCAGCAGTATTTTTCCTATGTTCAGGCTTTTTTTAGCCCATCTTGCTTTCTGGAGACCCAAATATTATTTCAATGAGCTGAACGACAGATCTCTTGCCTTTGCAGGCAGTATTCTTGAAACTGAAAAAACCTTTTTCAGGCGCCCGGTGATCATTATTTCAGAGGCATACCCTGATAACGATAACGAAACCTGTCAGGAGAGGCTATATAAAGCAAAGCTTCTCGGAGCCATCTGCCTTCCTGATGATATAATAAATATCCCGAAAAACGTTTTCGGAATGAGAAAATACATACTTATTGCGGAAAACGAGGTAGAGAATCTTCACAGCATAACCGGACTTGCGTCAGAAAGAAAGTACAAGTGCTTGAAGGGTGCAGAGGTCTTTCTTTTCACCCAGGACGATATGTATATGCTTGTTGAGGAGCAGGTGAGAAGCTTCCTCCGGGACAGGATACCCGAAAAGGAGTTCCCCGTAGTCGTGCCCGTTCAGCGCTATCGCAATCTTGCCACGAATCTTTTCGATGATCTTCCGCTGTACGAGCCCATCATCGACAAGGAGAAGGATGAAAACGGCATCCGCGATCTGAACGTAACGATCCTCGGTGCAGGAAGCATAGGCATGGAAATGCTCCTTGCGGCATACTGGTGCGGTCAGATGCTGGACGTCCGCCTCAATCTGAGCATGGTGTCAGGTATGAAGAGGGAAGAGTTTTTCGGAAACGTTGACCATATAAATCCCGATCTGAAAAAGAGCACCGTAAAGCAAAGCAGCCTTCTGCGCTATAATAAAAGGGGCGACTGCGCTCCCCCTTACTGCAGCATTAATTATTTTAGTGCAGATATCGATTCAGATCATATGTCCTGTGTGCTCTCGAATAAAACGGAAAACGGCAAAACTCTTTACGATACCGATTATTTCATAGTATGTCTCGGAACGGACGAGAAAAATATAGCCGTAGCAAACAGACTCAGCCAGGAAATGGGAATCTACCATCTGACAGATGAAAAGGACCCGAGAACGGTAATTGCATACGTTGTGTTCAACAGCGAGCTTTGCAATATGCTCAACGTGACCAAAAAGCACGACTACTCCATCTGTGACGGCTCCGACGTTTATATGTATGCCTTCGGCAGTCTTGACGAGGTCTACAGCACGAGAAACATATATATGAAGGAGCTGGAGCTGGGTGCTGATAAGACTGAGGTCGTATACGATTCCGTAAACTATAAAAAGGCAATGAGCGACATTCATAATAACCGTGCCAAGGATAACTACGCATACTGGTCTCATCTTGCAAGATCCAGACACGTGAAATATAAGATTTTCTCAAGCGGACTCTATAAAAAGAGCGTTTTCAATACGGAGGGAATGACCGATAAGGAATATATAAAGGACAGAGTAGAGGCAAGAGAAAAGTATAAGAAGCTGATCTACGGAAGAGACCACGATCTTTCACTTATGCACAGGCTTGCGTGGCTTGAGCACCGTCGGTGGTGTGCATTCCTTCGCACGAGAGGCTTTCGCGGAACTGAGGAATACGTAAAGTATTATGAAAAGCATAGCAGCCATAAGAATATGCCCCTCAAGCTCCATCCCTGTCTTGTTGAAACGGATACGGACTATATGAGGGCTGAGTTTGATGAGGACGGAATCATCAAAAAGGAGCTTTTGTTTGAAACGGATACTGCCGATGAAAGCGTTGACCTTTTGGATACCGTCAGCCTGAACGTAAGAGGCTTCAAGCCCGGCCAGCGTGATTTCAAGTATTACGATTATCCGATCGGAGATTTCAAGGAGCTATTGAAAAAAGAGTGATAGAAAAAAGGCGATCGCCCATGTTCGGGCGATCGCTTCTTTTTATATATGCATTCCGTCTCCATCGGAATCGTCGCAGCCGTCGCCGTCTCCGTCGATGAACTCGCGGGTGCCGACTCTGCGCTCCATGCGCTCCTTTTCAACCATTTCGGAAAGCATTTCCTTTATGTCACGGGGCTTCTTGATATGTAAGATATCGAAATCGCCGCGGCTCTTGTCGCCGGAGCAGCAGTGAATGGTGCCAACGCCGAAGAGTCTTTCCCAGAATGAGCGGCGAAGAGTTATGTCAAGGATCCTGTAGAGGCGCACCTCGTCCTCAACGCGGTTAAAAAAGCCTGTATCGATAATGAGCTTTTCCTCTGTAAGGGAATATCTTGTAAAGGACCAGGGAAGACCGAAGAGCGTTCTCTTTCTGTCCTTCCAGATGATCTTGTTTTTAGAGTTTTCCATAGTCGTGCTCCTTTCGGTTACTGATGATATTTTATCACAAAATTTGCACCTTTGCAACAGTGTTACAAAATTTGCAGGAAAGTAATCGGAATTAATTTATTCGCAATTGCTTTTTGCAACTTGGGTATTAATCCTTGACAATTTCCTGCCATTTGATATACTAAAAATATACTATGAAAGGTAGGGACAGTACGATGAGCAAAAAAGCAATTCTTATATCTATAGACGGAATGCGCCCGGACGGTCTTCTCGGATGCGGCAATCCCTATGTGGAAGAGCTTCTCTCCATATCAACCCATACCATGAACGGAAGATCCTGCATTCCTTCAGTAACGCTCCCTTGCCATATGTCCATATTTTTGTCAGTTCCCCCTGAAAGACACGGGATTATGACGAACACGTATATCCCTCCCGTCCGCCCCGTAACAGGACTTTTTGAGGTGCTGAAGTCAGCGGGAAAGAGAAGCGCCATGTTCTACGGTTGGGAGGATCTGAGAGAAGTTTCCCGCTCCGGAAGCCTTGAAAAGGCAGATTTTGTGGAGGCTTATTCCGAGGAGCACAGCGACGCCGTTCTGACTGATCTTGCACTTGATTATATAAAGAAAAAAAGCCCCGATTTCGTCTTCCTCTATATGGTGGAAACGGATGAGAAGGGCGGCCACGATGCAGGTTGGATGACAGATACATATCTCAATTACGTCAGTCTTGCCGTAGATAACGTTAAAAGAGTTATAGAGGAGGCAGGTGATGAGTATACGGTGATCGTCACCGCAGACCACGGAGGACACGCAAGAGGTCACGGAGCCGATATCCCCGAGGATATGACCATACCCATGCTTTTCATCGGAGAAGACTTTGAAAAGGGAAGAGTGCTTTCAGAGGCGAGCCTTCTTGATATCGCTCCTACGGTTGCGGAAATTATGAACGTTCCCACTCCCCGAGAATGGGAAGGAAAGAGTATTATAAGGTGAAAACAATGCTGCTTGAACTGAAAAACATAAATAAATCCTTCGGAGAAAAGAAGGTACTTACGGGAGTTTCCTTTTCCTGTGAGGGTGGAAAGGCATTCGGTCTTCTCGGCAGAAACGGCGCGGGAAAAACCACGTCTATCCGTATTCTGATGGACGTTTTTTCTCAGGACAGCGGAGAGGTGCTCCTTGACGGAAGACCGGTAGACTATTCCAAGGTGCGCCTCGGATATCTGCCCGAGGAAAGGGGACTTTACCCCCAAAAAATAATCTTCGATCAGCTTATCTATTTTGCTGCCCTGAAAGGAATGAGCAAAAAGGATGCCCAGAAGGCTTGCGATTATTGGCTTGAAAGACTGGGAATGTCCCAGTATAAGAAAAAGCGCCTTGATACGCTTTCAAAGGGAAACCAGCAGAAGATCCAGCTTATAACCGCAGTTGCCCACGATCCCGATATCGTCATTCTTGACGAGCCCTTTTCAGGGCTTGACCCCGTCAACGCGATGCTTCTAAAGGACGTTGTCAAGGAGCTTATAGCCCAAGGAAAGATCGTGCTTTTCTCAAGCCATCAGATGAGCTATATCGAGGAATTCTGCGACAGTATCGCTATCCTTAACGGAGGAAAGGTTGCCGTCAGCGGCGATCTTCGGGAAATAAAGCACCGTTACGTCAGAGATAAGCTTGTGGTGAGAGCTGCAGACACTACCCCTATCGAAAGGGACTTTGGCGAAAGCTGTACAAGGCTTGAAGAGGGCGTTATTATTATCAAGCTTTCATCGGAAAATGAGAAAAAGGAAACGATGGCACGTATCGCCGAGAAGTACGATATTGACGAAATAAAAGTATATGAGCCCTCGCTCAATGATATTTTCGTGGAATATGCAGGGGAGGTGTCGGAATGAAGCAGTTTTCAAAGATATTCAGCTTTGAGCTGATGAATTATATGAAAAACAAGGTGTTCGTCGGAGTTACGCTTTTTCTCGTTATTGCGATCGCCGTTGTAATGTTCTTCCCCAGAGTGAGCGGACTTTTTAAGGAGGAGGCTCCTTCTGTTCCTGACGGCGAGAGCACAAACGATGCTGAAAGCCTCGAAAACCTCGGAGATCGGCCCATTATGCTCATCAAATCGGAAGAGGATGCAGAGGGCGTCAGCTCCCTTTTTGCCACTGCATTCCCGGAATACTGCGTAAAGACTTATACGGAAGAGATTTCCGCCCTCAAGGAGACGATCCTTTCAGGTGAGGCGGAATGCGCCTTCGTACTTTGTGGATATACCTCGTATACCTACTACGTTAACAATCTTTCGATCTACGATATGAATACCGCCGTTGCCGACGAGGTTCTCAGAACGGCGTATCAGATGAGCGCGATGACAGAGCTTGGAATGACCCCCGAGGAGGCGGCAGGCGTTATGTCCGTAGCAGTTTCGGGAAGCGTCGAAAGCCTCGGTGTCGATCAGATGGACAATTACTGGTATACTTATATCATGATATTTGCTCTCTATATGGTCATCCTTCTTTACGGTCAGATGGTGGCAACGGGTGTTGCAACGGAAAAGAGCTCCCGTGCAATGGAGCTGCTTATAACAAGCGTAAAGCCTGTTGCGATGATGTTCGGAAAGGTTATGGCGGCCTGCCTTGCGGGGCTTATCCAGCTTGTTGCCATATTCGGCTCGGCAATACTGTTTTACAGCCTGAACCGAAGCTATTGGGGCGAAAACCCGATAATTGCGTCAATATTCGATATGCCCCCCGCGCTTTTCGGATATATGATACTCTTCTTTATCCTCGGATTCCTCATTTATGCCTTTATGTTCGGCGCCGTGGGATCAACTGCATCAAAGCTTGAGGATATCAACACCTCCGTAATGCCTATAACCCTGATGTTCGTTGCGGGATTCATGGTCGTAATGTTCTCCTTTGCATCCGGAGAGGTGGATAATCTTTTGATGAAGGTATGCTCCTTCGTGCCCTTTACGTCGTCTATGGCGATGTTCACCCGTATCGCAATGAGCACGGTGCCATGGTATGAGATCGCGGCATCTGTTGCCATCCTTTCTGCAAGCGTTGTGGGCATCGGCGTGATCTCGGCAAAAATATACCGTATGGGAGTTCTCCTTTACGGCACACCTCCGAAGCTTGGTGCAATTCTCAAATCTATCTGGAAAGCGTAATTAATGGAACTCAAAATAAGAAGGCTGAAGCTTGCCTGCTACACGGGTAATATCTCAATGTCCGTGGTGGGCAACCTTCCGCCTCTGCTTTTTATCACATTCAGGGAGCTTTACGGCATATCATTTTCTTTGCTCGGGCTTCTGGTGCTTATTAATTTCGTCACTCAGCTGGCGGTGGACCTGGTATTCTCCTTTTTCTCCCACAGATTCAATATCAAGCTTACCGTTCGGCTGATGCCGGTGCTGACTGTCGCAGGGCTTTTGCTTTATTCTTTCAGCCCTCTGCTTTTTCCTCGAGCAGTATATCTCGGGCTTTGCCTTGGAACCGTAGTGTTCTCGGCTGCAGCAGGACTTGGAGAGGTGCTTATCAGCCCCGTTATCGCCGCTATCCCCGCCCCCGATCCCGACAGGGAAATGAGCAAGCTCCATTCGGTATATGCGTGGGGCGTTGTGGGAGTGATCCCCGTTGCTACTCTGTTTCTTTTCGCTTTCGGCGGTGAGAGCTGGCCTTTGCTCTGTATTGCTTTCTGCCTGATACCTCTTGCTTCAGCGATTCTGTTTGCCTTTTGTGAAGTACCCGATATCGGATCGGAGAAAAGGTCGGAGGGCGTATTAAAGCAGCTTAAAAGCCAAAGCCTGTGGGCGTGCTTTTTTGCCATATTCCTTGGCGGTTCCGCTGAATGTACTATGGCTCAGTGGAGCTCGGGATATCTCGAAGCTGCTCTTGGAATCGATAAAATATGGGGCGATATTTTCGGAGTTGCCTTCTTTGCCCTTATGCTGGGGCTTGGCAGAACTCTTTATTCAAAGGTCGGAAAGAATATCGGAAGAGTCCTGATCTTCGGTACTGTGGGAGCTACCCTGTGCTATCTTTTGGCGGCAGTTACCGATATTCCCGTAATAGGCCTCTTTGCCTGCGCCCTTTGCGGTTTTTCCGTATCTATGCTCTGGCCGGGAAATCTCGTTGTAGCGACCCGGAGATTCCCGCGGGGCGGAGTATTCATCTTTGCAATGATGGCGGCAGGAGGAGACATTGGTGCATCCGTCGGCCCTCAGCTTGTGGGGATCGTTACGGATACGGTCATTGCCCTTGATAAGGTCTCGAACCTTTCTGCCGCTATCGGGATTTCCCCGGAGCAGCTTGGCCTTAAGGCGGGAATGCTTACGGGTATGCTTTTCCCCCTTGCGGCGATCCCTTTGTACCTTGTAATGCACAGATCCCCGAAAAAGGGATAAGTATTGCCAAAAGCCCACAACTGTTGTATAATAAAGTAATTAATGTTTTCGGAGGCAAAATGCAGGAAAAGAAGCATATATATTATTTCGATTATCTCAGGATAATCGCTGCCGTCAGCGTTATTTTTATGCACGCTGTGGCAGGCCCCCTCAGGGGAGCTATTGATCCGGACTGGCACGTGATGAACGCGCTGACAGGCTTTGCCTTTACGGCAGTTCCGTTGTTTTTTATGATGTCCGGCTACCTTCTCATATCAAGTGAAAAGACCTCGGACGTATCGGTTCTCTTAAAAAAGAGATTGCCTCGTCTTGTTCTTCCTCTCTGCGGATGGACGGTGGTCGCCATACTTTGGTCAATGTTTCTTGCAAGGGATTTTTCGCCCGTATCTCTTTATAACAGGCTGCTTTCGTCTTTACATACTCCTGCCGCAGTTCATATGTGGTATATGTATACTCTTATCGCAATTTATCTGATTTCTCCGATCATTGCCGGTGGAATAAGATCCCTTGATAAGAAGGGAAAGGTTTTTGTGGCGGTCCTTGCAGCACTTCCTTCTGTAAGACTTATCGCAACGATGTTTCTTCCCCCTGCGGCGGACGTTTATCTCAAGCTGGATTTCATAACAAAGCTTGAATTTTTCGGCGGACATCTTTGCACCTTTGTTATCGGTTATATCCTCGGAAGCATCAATAAGAAGATATCAAACTGGATACTTGTTCCCTCCGCCGTAGCAGTATGGGGAGTTATCGTGATCGGAACTTACCTGAAGACCGTGGAAACGGGAGAATATAATCAGGCATTTCAGCATCAGGCGGCAGGCTTTGAGGTGCTGCTCGCGGCAATACTGTTCCTTATCTTCAAGCAGAATTTCAATAAGCAAAGCGCTTTTACAAGAAGAGTTCCCCTTGTTCCTCTGTCGCTTCCGATCTACCTTATGCATAACATCCTCCTCAGTATGATGTTTTCCGTAGGTGTTGTGCCCTCAAACATCCTTAACGTCCTCCTTATAACACTTGTTAATCTTCTTATATGCTTTTTCGTTATGAAGACCGTGGCAACGGTAAAGCCCCTTTGCTTCATTGCAACGGGTATGCCTTATAAGGAGGCTTGCAACACCTGCAACTGGGTCTATACCTTCAGGTGGATCAAAGAAGCCTTTAAAAGATCATAGCGTATTGACAATTGACCCCAAAAACTATATAATTAATACATCTTTATTTATATTTCGCGAAAAATACGGGAAACCGTAAGTACAGATTTTCGCGTGTGTTGTAAACACAGGAAAGCTTGGTTTTATGAAAAGAATAATTGCGGTAGTGCTTGTTATCCTTTCCGTTGCTCTGCTGTGCTCCTGCGCAAAGAAGGAGCCTACAGAGATCGATGCAATAATGGATTATTACGTTGAGAGATGCGGCAAGGACGGAATGAGAGCTGAGTACGTTAAGTATGTCGGCGAGGATACCGAGAACGGCAGACGCGAGTATCACATTGAGTGCGAGGAGCTCGGACTTGATGAAACTCTGTTCGTTGAAGAGTGGGGAAGCGCTATGGGCATCTACAACGAGGAAGGCATAAGAATCCATATTTTTAATGCCACCATCGTAGAAGGATAATAAAACGGCCACCCTTCGGGGTGGCTGTTTGCTTTTTATGCAAATGCAAAATACGCTGATCTTTCATCCGTAAATAGACAAATGCATAAAATCAAATCAAATTTAGGAGGTTGCATAAAATGACCAAGGGAAGGCTTGCTTTAAGAGCATTTTATGCCGTAGTATTTGCCTTTTGTGCCAATAGCTACTTCATCTGGCATATCGACAGCCGATTTATATGGGTGTCCGTAGCAGGCGTGCTGCTCGTAAATATTCTTGCCGGATCAACTGATCTGTACGTAAAAAAGAAATGGCTGAGAGTCCTCAGCCACGGCGCGGAATGTCTTTTCGTATTCACGGTATCTACGGTTATTTCTGCGGCATATCATATCGCTCTTCTTGCGATAGATCCCGCCGATTATAAGACCTGTCTTATCAGCGCCCTCGTTTGCTACGCCGCTCATTTTATCCTTTTCTGGAACGGAATAATTTGCGTATACGTTACTTCCTATCAGCTTGGCATAAAGCACAGGATCATCGGTGCCGTATGCGGCCCGATCCCCATAGCCCATCTTATTGCCCTTCGGAGCATACTCAAGACAGTAGCCGCAGAGCTTCGCTTTGAGCTGGAAAAGGAAAAGATCAATTCAAAAAGGTCAAAGGAAAAGCTTTGTAAAACAAAGTATCCGATCCTTTTTGTCCACGGAGTGTTTTTTCGCGATTCAAAGCTTCTTAATTATTGGGGCAGGATCCCCGAGGAGCTTTGCAGAAACGGTGCTGCCGTCTATTACGGAAACCATCAGTCAGCTCTCAGCGTAAGCGACAGTGCAGGGGAGCTTTGCAAAAGGATCGAGGAGATCGTGAAGGAAACGGGCTGCGAAAAGGTAAACGTTATCGCCCATTCCAAGGGCGGACTTGATACCCGCTACGCAATAGCAAAGCTTTCGGCAGCCCCTTATATTGCGTCTCTCACTACTATCAACACCCCCCACAGAGGATGCAGCTTTGCCGACGATCTTCTTTCAAAAATACCGGAGGGAATACAGAAAAGCGTTGCCGCGGCGTATAACGGTGCCGCAAGGGCTCTCGGAGATACGGAACCTGATTTTATGGCAGCAGTCAAGGATCTGACAGCATCTGCCTGCAAGGACTTTGACCGTGAGCTGACGGTTCCCGAAACGATCTACTGCAGCAGCGTAGGCTCCGTTCTCAAGGGACCGAAGAGCGGAAAGTTCCCTCTGAATTTTACCCACCCCATGGTGAAAAAGCACGACGGAGAAAACGACGGACTGGTTTCTGTGGATTCCTTTGAATTCGGAGAACACTTTAAGCTCATCTCACCTGTCGGCAAGCGTGGGATATCTCACGGCGATATGATAGACCTGAACCGCGAAAATATCGAAGGCTTTGACGTTCGCGAGTTTTACGTTGAGCTTGTATCTGAGCTTAAAAGCAGAGGATTATAAGAAAGGAAACCGATATGGAAGATAAGGATTTTCTGTCATTTTTGGAAGAGATGGAGACTGCATTTGATGAGGCTATCATCGGCAGTCCCATAGAGCAGTTCAAAAACGGAAACACAGAGGAAATTCTCGCAAGCGACAGCAAAACAAAGGAAAAGTATATCGAAATAAAAGAGGCACAAGGCCGCCTGGAGGAGAAGCTTTCACAGTATAAAGGTAAGCTCTCCGAGCTTGATAAGATCTCCGAAAGCATCGTAAGATGGGAAAAGGCAACGGGAGGAGAGGTGATCTACAGAGGATTTTATAATCCGAGCCTCACTGCCGACATCGTTATCGGAAACAATAAACGGGGAAAGCTTTTAAAGAGACCCACGTCAAAAAGCAAAATTACGTATGAATACGGCTTTGACAGCTCAGACAGAATGGTAAAGGTAATCACTCATACGGAATTTGATGATTTGCTTGAATTCTTTATCTATGAGGGTGATACGGTATTCGCAGTAGGATACGATAAGGGAGAGATATTCTCTGCTTGCGAGGAAAAGCATAAAGAAGGAAAGCTCGAAAGCTTTACCTTGGCGTACAGTTACGGTGATGAGGGCGTTTCAACAGTACAGCATGAGTGCTTTGATTATAATGACAACGGGCACCTGAAGGAAAGCGAGATGCTTGAGATCAGCGTTATGACTTTCAAAAAGAACAAGCCTGAAACGGTAAGACATTGGGGCTATGAATATTTGAGCGACAGCGAAGGATATCTCAAAAAATACAGAATGACCTTTGATTATCCAAATGAATACGCCTCCGATGACAACGACTGGTATGACGTAGCCTGCACCCGAAAAATATAAAAATACTTAAAAAAGACTGTCGCTTTAGCGACAGTCTTTTTAATAAATTTATGCATTGATAACGGACTCGTCCCACATTTCGGGAGCAGAGTAGCCGAGGAAGTTCACTGCAGTAGCAGCAACGTTGGAAAGACCGAACTGGCCACAGTCTTCCTTTACTGTGTACTTGTCAGCGTAGAAGTTATCGTAGATGATGAAGGGAACGGGATTGAGCGTATGGCTGGTCTTTGCCTTATAGGAGCCGTCCTTGCCCTGCTTGGGATCGCCCTTCTTATCGGTCTCGTACATTTCGTCAGCATTACCGTGGTCTGCTGTGATGAGAGCAACACCCTCGAGCTCGTCAATAACCTTGAGGATTCTTGCAAGCTGGAGATCAAGAGCCTCCATGGAGCAGATGGTAGCCTGAATGTTACCTGTGTGACCTACCATGTCACCGTTGGGGAAGTTTACGCGCATTGCGGGATACTTGCCGGACTTGAGAGCCTCGATAAGCTCGTCTGTGATCTCAGCGCACTTCATCCAGGGTCTCTGCTCGAAGGGAACTACGTCAGAGGGGATCTCAACGTATGTCTCAAGCTCCTCGGAGAACTTACCGGATTTGTTGCCGTTCCAGAAGTATGTTACGTGGCCGTACTTCTGTGTTTCGGAGATCGCGTACTGAGCAACACCTGTGTCTGCAAGGTACTCGCCCATTGTGTTTGTGATCTCAGGGGGAGAAACGAGGTAGCGGGAAGGAATGTGAAGGTCGCCGTCGTACTCAAGCATACCTGCAAAAGCTACGTTGGGAACTCTCTTGCGGTCAAACTTATCAAAGTCCGCGCCTGCCTCGAAGGTCTTGGAGATCTCGATGGAGCGGTCGCCGCGGAAGTTGAAGAAGATAACGCTGTCGCCGTCGTTTATAGTACCAACGGGCTCGCCGTCCTTTGCGATAACGAAGGGAGGGAGATCCTGGTCGATAGCCTTAGTCTCAGCGCGGTACGTGTTGATAGCCTCCTCTGCGGATGCAAACTGTCTGCCCTCGCCGAGAACGTGAGTCTGCCAGCCCTTTTCAACCATAGCCCAGTTAGCCTCGTAACGGTCCATAGTGATAACCATTCTTCCGCCGCCGGAAGCGATCATGATATCGAAACTGTCATCTCTGAGAGATGCAATATATTCCTCGAAGGGAAGAACGTAATCAAGAGCGCTTGTCTCGCCAACGTCACGTCCGTCAAGAAGGATGTGAACGCGAACGCGGCTTACACCGTCTTCCTTTGCGTGTGCGATGAGAGCCTTCAGGTGGTCGATATGAGAGTGAACGTTACCGTCGGAGAAGAGTCCGAGAAAGTGAAGTGTGGAATTGTTAGCCTTTACGTTATCGATCTCAGCCTTCCATGCGTCGGAAGCGAAGAGCTTGCCGGACTCGATGGAGTTGGAAACGAGCTTTGCACCCTGAGCGAATACCTGACCGGAACCGAGAGCGTTGTGTCCAACCTCGGAGTTACCCATGTCGTCGTCGGAGGGAAGACCTACAGCTGTACCGTGAGCCTTGAGAGAAACCATGGGATACTTTGCCATGATAGCGTCGAGAGTGGGAGTGTATGCGCGGCAAACTGCATTACCTGCGCAGTCCTTTGCGATACCAACGCCGTCCATAACGATTGTAAGAACGGGACCCTTAACACCGATGGGGTTAGCGGTTCTTTTAAGAATAGCCATTTATTTATCTCCTTTGAATTATAATCATTATCTATAACAGTATAGACGATAAATATGAACATTTAATGAACAAAATAAAATTTTGGTAAAATATTGTAGTAACAATTTTGCTTTTTTGTGTAATGACAGGCTTTGTTCTTTGTGTTAAAATATAGGTGTAAAGGAAATTTGATGCAGAGGTGAAATTATGACAAGCCTTATGATAGCAATAGCCGCCGGAGTGCTTTTTGGAGTTATAAAGCTATGCTTAAATATAAAACTTTTCCACGGGGAGGCATATAATAAGACCTTTGCCTGTCCCAATTGTTCGGCAAGGTTTAAGGCAAAATGGTATCAGATGATATTTAAAACCGAGTCTGTATACACCTATAACGCAGCACGCTTAAAATGTCCCGTATGTCACGAAAAGGATATGTGCAGTGTTGTATATGATGAGAGATAAGAAAAATCCTGAGGAATACTCAGGATTTTTTCGTTATACAATAAATGAGCTGTCTTATCGAGACAGCTCATTTTTATCAGTAGTATTTCAAATTCGGGTTTATGGGGGAGGTTGAATCAAAGGCTCCCTCCGATGGAAGGACCCGCTTGCGGGGGGATCCGTCCAGGGAGCTGTCACCGAAGGTGACTGAGGGAGAATTGCGTAACATAAAGCAACTGCAAACTCTACGTTACGCGATTCTCCTTCCGTCTTTTTGCGATGCTTTGGCATCGCAAAAATCCACCTCCCTCCCGGAGGGAGGCTTAGTAAACTCACCGATAAACTGAAATTTCTCTTCTAGATTTTTCTTCTTTTTAGAAAAACGAGGAAACGAAGTGGGCACAACAGATACTGTCTCTTTTTCGTTTATGTGTTGATAACAAAAACATGTAATATTTTTGGACACATTGTATTTTCTATCTTGTTGACTAAAATCAAACGGTGTGATACAATTTATATGTGCAAACCTGTTCTTGAAATACAGAAAGGAGAAACTGTATGAAGAAGATAAAATTCAGTCGTATGTTTGCGGTATTACTTATACTGGTAATAGTTTTTGGCACAGTCCCGCTGGCGTCTTTACCCGTAGCCGCAGAGACAACAAGCGACGGTCTTAAGTATGAGATCACAGACGGCAAAGTTACTATTACAGGATATACGGGATATCCGACGGAGATCGTGATCCCCTCGGAAATCGAGGGCTACCCCGTAACCGCTATAAAAAACAGAGCCTTTTATACTTGCAAAACTCTTGAAAGCATCGTAATTCCCGATAGTGTTACAACTATGGGAAATTATATGTTCTATAGCTGCTCAAACCTTGCAAGCGTTGTGCTTCCAAGTGGGATAACAAAGATAGAGGCATATTCCTTTCAGAAATGCACAAGTCTTACAAGCATTGTGATTCCCGATGGTGTTACAACTATCGGCGAAAAGGCATTCTTTACCTGTACATCTCTTGAAAGAGTAGAAGTTCCCGAGAGCCTTAAAAGTATTGAAAAGTCTGCCTTCTACAATTGCCCCGTTACTTTTTATGGCTATAGCAATTCATTTATAGAAACGTACGCAGAAGAAAATTCCTTTGGATTTTTTTCGATGGGCGAAGCTGAATATATTTACGGACTTGAATATACAATCGATAACCGTGCTGTTACGATCACAGGCTATAAGGCTAAGAGCAAATCTCTCAAGCTCCCTGCAGAAATCGAGGGTGATCCCGTAACGAGCATAAAAAGCGAAGCCTTCAAGGATTGCACTTCCCTTGAAAGCCTTGAAATTCCTGCAAGTGTTAAAAGCATCGGAGACGGAATAACAGTTGGCTGTGAAAATCTTAAGTCTGTGGTGGTGGACAGCCAAAATTCTGTCTACTACTCAGAGGATAACTGTATTATAACCAAAGCTGATAAAAAGCTTATTTTGGCTTGTAAAAGCAGTGAGATCCCCGAGAATATAAAAAGCATCGGCAATTACGTTTTTTACGGTAGAACTGACCTCACAACCGTGATCATCCCGAAGGGTGTAACAAGCATCGGTAATTATGCCTTTTATGAATGTTCGAACCTCACAAGCATTGTTATTCCGAAGGACGTAACAAGCATTGGCGATTATGCTTTTTACAGATGCAAAAGTCTTGTGGGCGTAGCATTACCCAAAACTATGAAAAGCATTGGAAAGTATGCATTTGCTTATTGCGAGGCATTTACAAGCTTGTCCATTCCCGATGGATTAACAGAAATCAAAGATTATGTATTTTGCTCGTGTAAAAACGTTACCGATATTACTATCCCCGATGGTGTAACAACAATTTGGGAAGGTGCATTGAGTGGTTGCACATCGTTGAAAACAATTACAATTCCGGAAAGTGTTGGCTACATTGATGATTACAATTTTGACTGGACTGCCATTGAAACTATATATTATGCCGGTACGGAGAGACAGTGGAAACAGATCTACATAGGATTTGGAGGAAACAATACTTTAAGACAAGCTGAAATAATATATATTGGAGACCTTAACGCACCTGTTATACCTATCCCCGACGGACTTGAATATAAGATACAGTACGATGAGGCTATGATCACAGGCTACAGAGGAAATGCAAAAGAGCTTGATATTCCCGCTCTTATTGATAAAGCTCCCGTAACAAGCATAGGTAATTATGCCTTCAGTTATTGCGATACTCTTGAAAGTGTAACAGTACCCGGGGAGGTAAGGGATATTGGCGTATCTGCATTTTACGAATGCACGAGCCTTAAAAACGTAGATCTCCCCGAAAGCGTAGCTTTCATCAACGACAGCGCATTCAACGGCTGTGTCTCTCTGACAAGCATGACTCTCCCCGACGGGGTAGTAAGTATTGGCATTATGGCGTTTTATAACTGTGCGAAACTTGAAAGCATAACTCTTCCTGCATCATTGTCATATATAAGTAATGGTGCATTCCGCGACTGTACAAGCCTCAAAACCGTATATTACGGCGGTACTAAGGCGCAGTGGAACAGTATGACAATAGAAGCAAATAATGAGTGCCTCACGAATGCCGAGATTATTTTCCTCGGAGAAGAGGAGCCTGAGCTGGTCATCGGTGACGTAAACATAGACGGTATTGTAAACAGTATTGACGCAAATCTTCTTAAAAGAATGATGGCGGGAACATACTTTGTAACACCGGACAGCAAAGAATTTGAGTGTGCGGATATAAACGATGACGGAGTTGTCAGCTCAATCGATTCAAATCTTTTAAAGAGATTCCTTGCGGGCGCAAACTAAATAAAAAGAGGCTGTCGCTTTTGCGACAGCCTTCTTTATTTAAAGGTGTTTCAAATTACAATTTATCGGGGAGATGATATTGGTATTTTGTAGGGGAGGGGTTCTCCCTCCCGCGAACCGAACCAAATTAACAGCACAGATTTTCGTCTGTAATCGGGAGGGAGAACCCCTCCCCTACAACATAATTTACCTCTTTCACTTTCAAATTCGGGTTTATCGGTGAGTTTACTAAGCCTCCCTCCGGGAGGGAGGTGGATTTTTGCGATGCTAAAGCATCGCAAAAAGACGGAAGGAGAATTGCGTAACGTGGAGTTTGCAGTTGCTTTATGTTACGCAATTCTCCCTCAGTCACCTTCGGTGACAGCTCCCTTCCAGAGGGAGCCTATTATCAATCTCCCCGATAAACCCGAATTTGAAAGTTTGGTTCGCGTGCAGATGGCGGGAGCAGCAAGCGGATCCCCTATGATGGGGTGAGTACGAACATACCGACAATCCTTATATACCCCTCCTTTTCAAAGTTTTTTGAGAGTGCAGAGAACTTTTTTTCAAAAAAGTTCTTTGCATCAACCCACCGACAAACACGAATTTGTAGCAGCGAAAAAGGGATGACTGAGGTCATCCCTTTGGTGCTTTTATTATCCTTCTGCGCCGAGAACATCCATATAGAACGTTTCGATCGCATTATTCAATAATTTTTGATTTCTTGTATACGTGGAGGCCGCGCTTGCGGGGGAATGGAAAATATGAGTATACACTCCTGCGATATTTTCAAGGGCTGAGTCATAGGACATACTCAGCATACAGCCCCTATCATAAGAAATGGAGCTGCTGATAATATCGATCATATCGAGCTTCTTTTTGTAGTCAGAAGTACGCTCGGGGAAAACAGTGCTGATGAAGATAGGGAGAACTTCATCTTTTGACTGAGCTGCCATTCTTTCGAGTACTGTTCCCGTTCTTTCAAGTGAAGCAGACTCAACGTCGGCTCTCACCTCTGCGGGGAGGGCAAACATTGAGGCGAGAGGATCTACGGGAGTAATATAATTCTCCTGATTCTCATCGTATTTGGGCAGGGGAAGGATGCCGTATTCGTCCATATCACGAAGCTCGGAGCAAAGCTGCAATCCTCCGGACATGAACAGAGAATGCCCTTTCGCAAAGAATGAGCGTGAATACTGGAAGATATCATTCATACCCTCCGGGATATCCGCACCCTCGGTGAGCTCCTGGTAGCTCATAACGCAAGCCTTGCTGTATACCTCGTATACTCTGTTTGCGATATCCAAGGTTTTATCTGAGTAAAAGGTGATGTTGGGGATGTAGCTCTCATCTTCGGTAATAAGCCTGACACCGCATGAAAGACCGAGGCTGTCGCCGATAGCGCCACCGTCTATGAGGCCGTATACGTCACTTACATCAACGGTACCGTTTCCGTCAAGGTCGTGCTGAACGGAGGAAACTGCCGCCAGGTATTTGTCAAGAGTCCACTTTCCTTCTTCAACAAGCTCGTAGAAATTGCCTATGTCTTTATAGACGTTGTAGTCCTCTGCTATCTGAGGGTTGAAGAACAGAACGTTGCTCCAGCCAAGTCTGTTCATTGTAATGTCGTTTGTGAAAACGTAGGATTTTCCGCAAACAGAAAGATCTTCGATGGAGTCCTGTGACCAGTAATCCTCAGAGAAGTCTGTGTTGGGAAGGGATGAAACATCCCGGAAATATCCCATGGGGATGCAGTTGAACATCTTGGCACCCCAGCCGTAAACAACGTCAAAGCAGACGTCATCTGCTTTGTAGTAGGTCTCGAGAATCATTTCGGGCTCTGTTCCGTCCTCGATTATCTGGGTTATCTCTACTCCAAGCTCCTCTTCCACCTTGCGGTTTCGCTCGTATACTGCCTTTTCTGCAACGCTTCCTTTTTTGGATTCAACGTCCAGCCAGTTTCCGCCGTAATAATCGACGTTGCCGGAGGCCTGTCTGACGTTAAGGAACGTGAACTTGTCTTTGTTGTAGTTAACGGAGGGTCCGGCTCCGCCGTGATTGTGTTCAAGCGTTTCCTTATCCTTATCTTCGTTCTTATCCTTTTCCTCTTCTTTTTCTTCCTCCTCGATCTCATCCTCGTCTACGTCGCCTTCGTCAGAGGAAAAGCAGGAAGCCAGACAGGAAATGCACAGGATCCCGCAAAGGAGCAGTGCAATGATTTTTGTAAGCTTCATGATCGTCGTCCTTTCATATTTTTTAATTTAAGTATAATACACACTATAAAATATGTCAACAGAAATCCACCCTTAAAAAACGTATTCCCAAAGCTTCAGCTTTGGGAATACGAGAGTGAAAACCGATTATTTCTTTCCGAAGAGACCGCCGATCTTTCCGCCGACGTCGCCGAGCTTGTCAAGAGAAAGCTTAGCTTTGACGCCGTCTGCGATCTTTTCGATCTGATCGTTGGGAAGGTCGATGCCGATAAGCTTCTCAACTGCGCTTACAGGATCCTTTGTGAACTGCTTCTGCAGATCCTTGTCGCCCTTGATCTTATCAACGATCTCTTCGATCTTTGCCTTGATATCCATAGTGTCCTCCTTACATATTCTTTTCTACATTTTAGCACACCGATGGATAAAAAACAAGGTAGAATTCGGTCGACAGCATTAATTATTGACAAAAGGATGATAAAAGGATATAATCGATAGGTAGAGCGCGATCAAATAAAAACCGTAAAGAAAGTAGGTTTAGTTATGAAAAAGATTATCGTTCTCGTTCTTGCCGTCTCAATGCTTTGCTTCCTCGGCTCCTGCGGTGAGAAGAAGATACTCCACTGCGATTCCTGCAATAAGGAGGTTGAGGTCGATGCCTCCTCCAATATGGATGAGGACTGGACTGTTTTCTGCAGCGAATGCGAGCCTGACGTTGCTCTTGACGAGTAATAGCTAAAAAAGATCCTTTCGTGAGGGATCTTTTTTAGTTATTATGTTGTCTAATTCTTTTCACAAAGGCATTTTTTGTACAATATTACAATTCTTTGTAATTATAACAATTAATATTAGTCACCCTCGTGATTAAAGCGTTTTTTCTGTGATTACTGAGCAGTTTTTACAGCTATAATGTTATGGGGTGATACAAATATGAAAGAAAGTTTTGTCAGAGAAAGAATAACGGGACTCAGACTGCGTAAGGGCGTTTCCGAATACCAGATGAGTTACGATCTCGGACACAGCAGAGGTTATGTTTATAACATTTCCTCCGGCAAAGCGCTTCCTCCCTTGAAGGAGCTTTTTGCAATTTGCGATTATTTTGAAATTACTCCCTCACAGTTCTTCGACGAAGGTGCACAGAATCCTGAGCTTATTCAGAAAGCTGTAGACGGGATGAATCTGCTTAACGAAAAAGACCTCCGATTAGTGCTCAGCTTGATCGAGAGGCTTAATAAGGGTGAAAAGTAAGGGATCAGCAATGCTTTGGATATCACCGAAGCAGGGGTGAGAGCCTCCCCCTCACTTTTCTACATAATTATACTATCAGTATAGGCGCAGGTCAATCAAAAAAATCAAGAAAAATCCGAGGTGTCGCAATTGTGCGACACCTCGGATTTTCGTTATAAAGTCTCGAGAAGCTTTTCGCATCCCTCGTAAATATCGTCGTATGTTCTTTCAAAATCCCCCGTATACCAAGGGTCGGCAACGTCACCGCCCCTTTGAGTATAAGACATAAGCTTTCTTATCTTTCCGTCCGGATCGCCGCCGAATATTCGGTGAAGATTTCTGAGATTATTGGAATCCATACAGATTATAAGATCCCACTTTCCGTAATCGCCCTTCTTTATCTGAACGGCTCTTTTTCCCTCGCAGGAAATACCGTGAGCAAAAAGCTCCCGCTTTGCGGGAGGATATACGGGATTTCCCACGTTGCCCCATATCTCCTCTGTACTGGTGGCGCTTGAGGCAATAATAAAATCCTTTTCCCTGCCCGCTTTTATCACAAGATCCTTCATTATAAACTCCGCCATGGGGGAGCGGCATATATTCCCGTGGCAGACGAACATTATTTTTATCATAAACGCTCCGTTTTTGTTTTATCATACCATATTTTTCTGCTGCAGGCAAGTTTTTTTATATTCAACGCAGGCCCGATTCGTATATTGACTTGCGTAAACATCTGTGATATAATAAATCTGCAAAAGATATGATTCATCCGAAAGGAGCAGTATTATGAAAAAGGTTATTTCATTGTCTTTCGTTCTTCTTATTCTCGTCAGCTTTCTGACTGCCTGCAATTTCACGCAGAATTTAGCGGGTGCCCTTGCAGACGACGCAGAATCTACGAAAAAAGCCGAGGAACTGCTCCTCGCTATGGCAGAAGCCCGCGATTCCGACGTGAAGGCGCTTTTACATCCCACCGTTGCCGAGACCTCGGATGATGCAATTGCACAGATGGCCGAGTATCTGGCAGGCAGAAAGGCGACCGATACCGAGGTTATAAACGTCAGCATCAACACCTCAACGGGAACGTCAGGCAAGATGAGACAGGAAAGCATCACCTACAAGATCACCTTGGAGGACAGCACCGAGTTTTACGTAAGCTCGGTATACCTTTCCGACGGTGACGGCAGCGGATTTATCTCCTTCCAGCTTGTTCTTGGATTAGTTTAATAAACGAAATCAGTCGCTTTGCGGCTGATTTTTCGTTATACAATAAATAGTGAAAACCGCCGAAAAATCGACGGTTTTCTACCTTATTTGACCTTTATTACTTGTTAGCTTAATCTATCTTTTGATCGCAGCTTTTGTTCTGCACCTTTTTCGACAGTCTGAAAGCCGCCCGAATCGGGCGGCTTTTCTTATATAATTATTCCGAAAAGATGGTCACACTCGTGCTGGATGATTTGCGCGGTCCAGCCCGTATATGTCTTTTGCCTTATCTGCATTTTTTCGTTTTGATATTTCACTTTTATTGATCTATACCTTTTGCAGGGGCGTACTCCCTCAAGGGAAAGGCATCCCTCCTCCGTATCGAATGCACCTTCCCGCTTTATTATCTCGGGATTGTACATCACTTCAAACGTTCCCTCGTTATTGAACGCGATTATTGCAACAGCCTTTCCTATCATATTCGCCGCCATTCCCACACAGCGGTGGCTGTTTGCCTTCAGCGTGTCAAGAAGATCGTCGGCTATGGGCTTGTCGTCAGCCGTTGCCGCTCTTGCCTTTGCATTGAGCAGCATTATATCCTTACATATTTCTCTTACCATAAAAATTCCCCTTTTTGCTTATGTGATGATTATACCACATCCGTGCAAAAAGGGGAAGCTTTATTTAATTTTAATTACCAATCCTGATCCTCGTAGGGAGTATCCTCTACGCCCTCAGACTGAAGCTTTTCAACCATGGAATCAAGCTTTCCTCTCCACATGTTCTTGAACCATTCGGTATGACCGAACCACTTAACAAGTGTGGGGCTTATTGCATAGTATGTATGGATAAAGGCTCTGCCGTACCATGTCTTTGCAAGAGTGTTGTCTCTGTAGCGGCGAAGTGTCCAGACCTGGGGGCAGTCGTAGGAGCCGTATACTGCCGTTGCAACGTAGCAGCCCGTGGTCTTGATCTCGGGATCAACGTAGGAGGGCTCGTATTCTCTGATGCGGTTACCGAATCCAATGATCTCATTCTTCGTTGCTTCCTTGTTTGCAAGCCACGGAACGAGATGCTTATGATTGCTGATACCGAACTTCCAGAGACGTACGCTGAGGCTGTTAGCGACGGGATGGTCATTAAACTGAGCATCGATCTTTCCGCCGAGGATATATGCAACGTTGCAGGATGCGATTCCTCTGTTAACGTATTCCTGAGTATATCTGGACTTGATGGATTTGCTTTTCTACGGTTACTATACAAAAAAGCAAAAAATATCATTAAAGAAAAAACTTTTTTAAAAACTATGTATTTTCATACCGAATTATGGTAAAATCAAATGAGAATATGTATTCGGAGGTTTATCCTTATGACTAAAGAACAGCTTATCAAAAGAAAAAACGAATATCTCGACTGGGAGCTTGGTGTTTTCTTCCATTTCGGTATCCGTACCTTCTACGAGGGTCATATCGACTGGGATATGAAGGAAATGCCGGCAAGCGCTTACAATCCTACCGAGCTTGACTGTGAGCAGTGGATCCGCACAATAAAGGCGGGCGGTGCAAAGTACGCCGTTCTCGTTTGCAAGCATCACGACGGCTTTGCAAACTGGCCCTCCAAGTATACAGACTACTCCGTAGCCGCTACTCCCTGGCGCGACGGAAAGGGCGACCTCGTTCGCGAGTTCGTTGACGCTTGCCGCAAGTATGATATGAACATCGGTCTTTACTACTCCCCCGCTCAGTTCGGATCTGTAAAGATGGATCACAAGGAGTATGACGATTACTTTATCAACCAGATCAGCGAGCTTCTCGGAAACTACGGAAAGATCGACTACCTCTGGTTCGACGGCTGCGGCAGCGAGGACCATGAGTACGATACAGTCCGTATCGTAAAGGCTATCCGCGATCTTCAGCCTGAGCTTATGATCTTCAATATGTGGGATCCCGACACGAGATGGATCTTCAACGAGTCCGGTATTGCCGCTCTTGACGACGGCTGTATGGCAGACTCCCTCGGCTTCTCCGTTCAGACAGACAGAACTGATGCTCTCGGCGAGCTTCTCTTCCTTCCCGGTGAGTGCGACTGCAAGATCCGCGCTAACTGGTTCTACGGCGATGCTGATATCCCCACTCTCAAGTCTCTCGAGGAGCTTTGGGGCATCTATCTTTCCTCTGTTGGCCGCGGATGCAACCTTCTTCTCAACATCGCTCCCGACCGCCGCGGTCTTATCGGCGAAGAGGATGCAAAACGCTTCCTCGAGCTTCACGAAAGAGTTGAGCGCGAGTTCTCCGATCCCTTTATGACTTTGAAGGACTTCCGCATTGAGGAGGGCGAGGCTTACGTTAACGATGTTCGCTTCGACAACGCAAAGCTTCTCAAGTACATAGTTCTCGAGGAGGATCTTTCCGAGGGTGAGTCTCACATCACAGACTTTACCATAGAGCTTGCTCCCGTTGAGTTCGGTACAAACAAGCTTATCCACAAGGGCTTTGCAGTAGGACACAAGATGATAGTTCCCCTGCCTTATCTTGCGGCAAACGGCTTCACCGTCCGCATTACCGGCTGGAGAGGTGACCACTACAAGCTCAAGGATATCAAGGTCTACGCTTGCGACAGATTCTGAATAAAAAAGCCTTGCAAAGCACGCTTTGCAAGGCTTTTTGTATTAAAAGAACAGCTCGGGGGCTTTTGTGTAGAGCTCTGTTTCTGCACCGGCAATGCTTTTGGCAAGGTCCTCGAGGATCTTCATAACGGGGGCCTCTGTATAGTAGTGGCCGGCGATAAAGACGTTCATTCCGTCCTCGCCTGCATCGAGGCTCTTGTTGTATCCGCTTTCGCCGGTAACGATGGTATCGGCACCTGCACGGCGGGCATCGCCGATAAGGTCACCGCCGCCACCGCCAACAACTGCCACGCGGCAAACGGGACGGGAAACGTAGGCCGTCACCGTGGGGACGCCGGTTGCCTCCTTAATCCTGTTTGCAAAATCGCCTGCATCGGAAAGGTCAGTGGTGCCGATACGGCCGAGGGTGGGATTATCGTCGTCGCCGAAGCTTTCAATATCTGAAAGACCGAGGAGAGCGGCAAGAGTATCGTTAACTCCGCCCTCGCCCGCGTCAAGACGCGTGTGGAGGGAGATAACTGAGATTCCTGCCTTCATGGCCTTGATAACTCTTCTGCCCACAAGGTCAAGTCCGTTAAGGGCGCGAAGCCCCTTGAAGATAAGGGGATGATGAGTCAGCACAAGATCAAAGCCCTCGCTTTCGGCATAGGAGAGAGCAGCGTCGGTTGCGTCAAGTGCAACGAGGACCCGCTTTACGGGTGCATCAAGGTCGGGACAGCACATAAGTCCGTCGTTGTCCCAGCTTGAGGAGAGGGAGGTGGGATAAAGCTCTGCGAGCCTTGTGTAGAATTCAATTACAGTCATTGCTTTTACCTTTGATTTCGTAAAGTTCGGAGAGGAGCCCCTCGAGGGAGGCGGTATCAAGACCTCCGAGGCGGCGACCGTCGATGGCGCGCTCAGTCTTTTTTATAAGAGCTTCAAGGGTCTCAATAAAGATGGGGGTACGCTCTGCGTTTATGTTCTCCTCCCCAAGCTCCAGAGCGGCGGGGGAGAGCGTGCGAGGGGTGCCGTCATACCGGCAGACGATGCACTGATAAAGCTTGTCCTGAGCCTTCGTCATGCCACCGCATACCGTGCTAAAGCCTGCCCCTGCAAGATATTCCCGCAGGCGGGATACCTGAGACATGGGCTGGAGGATAAGGCGCACGGCGGGGTTCTTCACGTAGTCGGAGGCATCGATAATGGAGGCGATAAGCTCGCCGCCCATACCGCAGATAACGATATCGGAAACACAGAGCTCTGAGAGGGGAAGGGTGGAAAGCCCGTCTGCAAGGCAGAAGGTTATACCCTCAAAAACGCCGTAGCGGGAGCAGTTTATCCGGGCTCTTTCAAGGGGACCCTCGTTGATATCTGCCGCAATGGCGGCACTGGCCTTTCCCGTTTTCAGAAGATATATGGGGATGTAGGCGTGGTCGGTGCCGACGTCTGCAACTACGGCTCCGTCACGCACGAAGCTTGCCGCAAGAGAAAGGCGGCTGTCAAGAATGGGGATGTTTTTTTCAGTCATACAGTTAAAAATAAATCGGGCGGTCTGCGACTGCCCGATTTTTCTCATAATTAGTTCTTGGATGCAAGAAAAGCGTTGATCTTTGCAACGAGCTCGTCGCAGTCAGTGCCGTGAACCTCGCAAGCAGCTTCAATGCTCTCGCCTCTGGAGTGAGGGCAACCGAGGCAGTGCATACCTATTTCGAAAAAGAACTGAGCGGTGTCGATATCGAAATCAAGAACATCGCCGATGATGGTTTCCTTGGTAACTTCCATTTTTGTAGTCTCCTTTTAATATATAGATTTCCGAAATCAATCGGGATAGCTAACCTTTTCAATGTCAGCGCCCATGCTTCTGAGCTTTCCGACAACGTCATCGTAGCCGCGCTCGATGAGGTGGATCTGAGAGATCTCCGTTGTACCCTCGGCGCAAAGGGCTGCGATTATCATAGCAACACCCGCTCTCAGGTCAACGGCAACGACGTCTGCACCGTGGAGAGGCTTTCCTCCCTCGATGACCGCAGTTCTGCCGTTTACCTTAATGGATGCTCCCATCTTGATAAGCTCTTCAACGTAGCGGAAGCGCTTTTCGTAAACGCCCTCTGAAACGTAGCTCACGCCGTTTGCAAGGCAGAGAAGAACCGCCATCTGGGGCTGCATATCCGTGGGGAAGCCGGGGTAGGGATGGGTCTTTACGTTTGCTTTTCTGATGGAGGGCTTGCCGGTAACGACAACGGAATCGTCGTACTCGTCAACAACGGCGCCCGTTTCCTCGATCTTTGAGGAGATGCACTCAAGGTGCTTTGGGATAACGTTCGTAAGGTGGATGCATCCGCCGGTAGCTGCAGCGGCGATCATATAGGTGCCTGCCTCGATCATATCGGGGATGATGGCGTAGGTGCATCCGTGGAGGGAGTCAACTCCCTTGATCTTTATAACGTCAGTACCTGCACCGCTGATTCGTGCACCGCAGGTGTTGAGGAAGTTTGCAAGGTCAACGATATGGGGCTCACGGGCAGCGTTTTCGATGATTGTTGTTCCCTCAGCCATAGCAGCCGCAAGCATTACGTTAATGGTAGCGCCAACGGTAACGATATCGAAGAATATGCTGGTTCCGCAGGGGCCGTGGTCAGATTCGATCTCAACGTGCTCGCAGTCAGCCTTGACGGTGCCGCCGAGGAGCTCAAAGCCCTTGATATGCTGGTCGATAGGTCTTCCGCCGAAGTCGCATCCGCCGGGGTAAGCAACGTACGCGCGGCCGAAGCGGCCGAACTCGCTTCCGAGGAGGTAGTAGGATGCGCGGATCTTCTGAACAAGCTCTGCCTTTGAGGTTCCGCATCTGACGTTCGTGCAGTCGATCTCAACGGTAGTCTTGTCAATACGGTTGACCGTTGCTCCCATTTCTCTGAGGATATTTAAAGAGAGTGCAACGTCGCGAACGTCCGGAACGTTTTCGATAATACACTTATCCTCAACGAGAACGCAGGCATAGATGATGGGAAGAGCGGCATTTTTCATTCCGCTGATCTCAACACTGCCGTGCAGACTTGCTCCTCCCCTAACTACTATTTTATCCATAAACGGTTGATTCCTTTCAGAAAAGGTAATAATAATGGCCCTTTGGCACATCGATAGTATATAGACGCCGCACTGCGGCATAAAGACAAATAAAAGAACATACAGAACGGGCATAGCGTCCCATAATCCACATTATTATAACAGATTTAACTTGAAATGGGAAGAGCTTTTCGCCTTTTTTTTCGCAATAACAAAAACTTGTGCAATTCATACCACGGTGAAGTCTATGTTTTGTGTAATATATGTAATACACCGGGTTCCAAAAATGATAGGTGTATTATAATTTATTCCAAAAATGAAATAATTGTCAGTCAAGATAGAATGCCACGGCAAGATCGACTACCATTCCGTAGCTTTTCACGCCCTCTGTGCCCTGACTTTCAAGATAAGCGTTGTTCAGAGTATCCGTAACCTCAGATGCCTGACTGTCACGGTATTTGTCGAAAAATCGGGAGTAAGCCGAAAGCTCTCCCTGCGCTTTTACGGAGAGGCGGGAATAGGCGTCAAGCCAGAGGTCGTAGTCGGCAGAGTAGAGAGCGCCCGAAAGATATTCAAACATATTAAGGTATGCCGAATAACGTACGTAAGCGTTATCTGATGCGCGGCAAACGAGAAAGGCCGTGAAATTTGCCTCATCCTCTCTTGAGATCCCGCGCTGATGCGCCATTTCGTGGGCGGCGGTGTAGACGTTGATAAAATCGGGATAATTCGTGTTCAGATTAGCCTCACCCGTGAAGAAGGAATAAATACCCGATATGTGGGTGTAGGTCATAAGAGGGCTGATAATGAGAGGCTTCACAGTTGAAGAAAAGGTGTAAGGAAAGCCGTATTCGGCATAGACCCTTTCGTAGCACAGAGAAAGCTCGGCTGAAAGCTCCCGAATGTCAAAGGGCATAGGTGAAGAGCCGTCGAGGCTGTATTCTGTTTTTTCGGAGAGGGAGTTCAGCTCGCCGATAACGATAAGTGCCGTTTCGTGAAGCTCCTCGGCAGTAACGTCTCTTCTTTCGATCCCGAGCCGCTCTGAAAGGGGCGTTGCGCGGTAGCCGGGGGCAAAGCCTACGGCAAAGAGAAAATAAACTCCTGCGGCAATGGAAAGAACGGCGCTGAGCGCGCGGATGATATATATCCTTCCTTTTTTTGCGCACCTTATTGCAAGATAAGCCGTAACGAAAACCGTGAGAGGTGAGCTGTAAAGAAGAAACTCCATAAAGGAGAAGGGGAAAACGGCGAATATCTTTGACAGCACAAAGCGGATCGCAAGCCCTGCGGTAGAGTTTACAAAATCTGCAAATGCAGGGAAAATAACAGAAAAAAGGTGAACCAAAGCGCCGAAAAGCCCCAGCGAAAGTATCACTGCGGCTACGGGATGAACGGGAGAAATTCTCTTTTTTTCGGTGCTGTTTTTCATGGATCAGTCAGCTATTTCCTTTTTCATATTGTCGTATAACGTGCGGAGGTATCCTTCTGATTCCTCTTTAAGATTCTCCTCTGCAAGACGGGAGATGTCTTCGCCGATAAGGGCGCGGATATCGTCGGGAAGAGAGGAATAAACGTGAACGGTCTCGCCGTCCCTCGGGTGGGGAAAGGAGCAGTATGCCGCGTGAAGAGCGTGACGTGTGATCCTTTCGTCATCTCCTCCGTAAAGATAATCTCCTATAAGGGGACAGCCGATCGCCGAGAAGTGTACTCTCAGCTGATGAGTTCTTCCCGTAACGGGGGATGCGATGACCACACATTCGCCGCTGTCCTTGTCTGTGTACACTCTTTTGTAAACGGTAACTGCCCGTCTTGCCCCCTCCTCAGAGGGGTCTGCAACGCGGCGGGTTATTATGCTGTCGGCGCAGCGCTTCATATGAAGGTCGATGACGCCGTACTCCTCCGGAGGAGCACTTCTCAGAACGGCAATGTACATCTTGCCTATCCTTCCCGAGATCATTGCACGCCCAAGCTTGTGGGCTGCGAGGTGGTTGTTTGCGGTTATCATAAGACCGCTTGTGTCTCCGTCAAGACGGTTGACAGGGCGGAAAACGTAGGGAGAGCCGCTGTAGCGGAATGCAAGCGCATTGGCTACTGTATCGTCCCGGTGGCTGAAGGAGGGATGGGCAGGCATGGCGCGGGGCTTGTCGGCAACGGTAACGTCGCTGTCCTCAAAGGCTACCTTTAAGGGGATGTCAACGGGTATGATGTAGGGAGAGGTATCCTCAGCCCGGTCCTCATCGGCAAGGCAGAGGGTATCGCCTGCCTTCAGAACGTAACGCACCGTAACGAAGGAACCGTTTACCGTGATGCCGTTTTCTCTCGCCTTGAGCTTTTTGAGAAGCCCCGAGGAAAAGCCGAGCCCCTTTTTCAAAAAGTCCCTTATTGTTTTTCCCTGGTTTTCTTCTGTTATGACTATCGTCATTTTTTGATTTCTCTTTTCTTGTTTTCTATTATTGAAAAAACTGCAACAAAGCAGGAATACGCAAAGGAAAGCCCGACGAAAAGGTTGCCGGTCAATGAGTAAAGGGTACGACTCTCAATAAAGGCAACGTCGGCGGTGGCATAGCCCTCGGTGCTGTCGCCTACCGAGTCAAGTATCCTGCCGTCGGGGTCGATCACGGAGGAGATACCGGTGTTTGCACTGCGTACGACGTATCTTGAGCTTTCAACAGCTCTCAGCTGTGCCTGCGCGTTGTGCTGACGAAGAGCCGTGCTGCCTGAAAACCAGGAGTCGTTCGTTGAAATGCAAATAAGAGCGGCGCCGTCTCTTACGCTTTCGATGCATAGATTTTCGTATATCGAATCAAAGCAGATAAGGCAGCCTACCTTTCCGTTTTCCGTTTCGATTATTTCCGTGCCCTCGCCGGGTGACAGGGGCACCTCAATGGCAGACATCTGAGCCAAGGGAGGAAAGACCGTTTTTATAAGATCCTCAAGGGGAGTGTATTCTCCGAAGGGAACGAGATGGCGCTTTTTGTATACGGTATCCCCCACCGTGCCGTCGGGAGAAAGAAGACGGGCGGTGTTATAGAGCCTTTTGCCGTCCGATTCAAAGGAGGTAACGATGATCTCGCATTCAGTCTCGTCAGAGAGAAGGCCGTAAAACTCGTTCATTCTGTAGTTGAAACGGTAATCGTAGGGGATCGCAGTTTCCGGCCAGAGGATAAGACGTGCGCCATTTTCTGACGCCTTTCGTGAAAGGGTGCGGTAGACCTCCATGGTATGACCTTCCTTGTCGTCCCACTTATCCTCAAAGCGGATATTGCCTTGGATCGCGGCTACGGTCACACTTTCGTCAGGATCCTCGGGAAGCGCCATTTTAACGGCGCCGAAGGTGAGGTCAGAGATAAAGACGAGCAGAGCTGCAGATGCATACAAGGCCGCCCTTTTGCGCTCCTTCGAAAGAAGCTCCCGTGCAGAAAGCGCAAGAAGGCAGGAGACGAATACCATAATGAAGGTGATAAAATAGCTGCCGAAAAGTGATGCTGACTGAACGAGGGGAAGAAATCCCGTCTGTCCCACGGCAAAGCGTCCCCATGGAACGCCTGCCCATGTAAGAGTGTGGGCGTATTCCGAAAGCACCCACAGCGCAGAAATGAAAAGCGCACTGAGAAGGGGGTGCTTTTCAAAGAATCCTCTTTTTCTTGCAAAGGCCAAAAAAACGAATACAAATGAGGAAACGATGCTCTGCAAAAGAGGGATGCCGCAGGTAGCAAGTATTACGGTAAGGAGAGCCTCAGTCTTGCTGAAACCCAGAAAATCCAAGGGATAAAGCTCTGAAAACCAGTAAAAAACCACGACGCCGAAAAACCAGAAAAAGCTCATACCCCGCAGATATGCGCGGGGGTATGAGTCTTTATCTCTTTTTTCGCAAAGCTCCCGGAATAAAACGGGAGCGGGAGCCACCCAGCCGATAGCCCATAGAGAGGGAACGGCGATGGGAAGGGCGCTCAGAGCACCGCAGGCGCAGTAGAGAAGAAAGCGCAAAAGTGTTCTGATTGGTTTCTTTTCGGATTTTTCCATAATGACCTCAGAAAAGGGAAAGGAAGGGAATGTTTTTTCGGTCTGCCTCGAAGGTCTTGCCGTCGAGGTACGCGAGAGGGCCGTCGCAAACTGAGAAGGAAAGACGGTAGGAATAGAGTGCCTGATACTTGTAGCCCATAGCTCGGTCGCCCCGATTCTGACCGTATTTGCCTTCTCCGAGGAGAGGATGGCCGATAGAGGCAAGATGAGCTCTTATCTGGTGGGTTCTGCCCGTTTCAAGATGGACCTCAAGGAGGGAAAGATCCTTTTCCTTTGAGTATTTTTCAGTTTTATAGGAGGTGATTATCTCCTTTGCTCCCTGTCTTTGGGCGGAGTAAACGGTAACGGTCTTCGTCTTTGAGTTTTTGAAGAGAAAGCCGCGCAGAGTGCCCGATGCAGGAGAGGGCCTTCCGTGTACGGCACACAGATACCTTTTATCAACACAGCCGTCCCTGATAAGGCGGTTTATCTCCCTGAGAGCCTCGGCATTTTTTGCCGCAATAACAAGACCGCCCGTGTTGCGGTCAAGTCTGTTTGCAAGGGCGGGAGCAAAGGAGGATTCATCCTCGGGATCGTACTCGCCCTTTTTATATAGATATGCGCGGATAATGAAAATAAGCGTGTCCCGCTCCGGAATTGCGGCGGCGCCGTTTTCGCCCTTGTCTCCCGTATGGGAGAGCATTCCTGCCCGCTTATCGCAGATAATGAGATTCTCGTCCTCATATATTACTACGGGAGAGGCTTTTACCTTGTCGTATTCTCCCGTATCTGCCTCAGCCTTTGAAAATTCATCGGGAATATAAAGCTCGATAACGTCGCCCTCGGCGAGCATCTGGTTTTCCTTGGCGCGCTTTCCGTTGACCTTGACTCTCTTTTTTCTTATATACTTGTACATAAGGGACATGGGTATGCCCTTGAGAGATTTTGTCAGGAACTTGTCAAGACGCTGGCCGGCATCGTTTTTGTTAAGTATAAATTTCTGCATATTATAAAAAGGGGGACAGCCGGGAGACTGTCCCTTATAATTATTTCGTTCCGAAGATTCTGTCGCCTGCATCGCCGAGGCCGGGAACGATATACTTGTGCTCGTTGAGCTTTTCGTCCATAGCGGCAATGTAGATGTCAACGTCGGGGTGATCTGCCATAACCTTTTCGGCACCCTCGGGAGCGCCCACAAGGCACATAAGGCGGATAAGCTTGCAGCCCTTGTTTTTGAGCATGGTGATAGCGTCGGAGGCGCTTCCGCCCGTAGCAAGCATGGGGTCAACCACGATAACGAAGCGGTCGTCAATATCTGCGGGAAGCTTTGAATAATATTCAACGGGGAGATGAGTTTCGGGATCGCGGTAAAGACCGATGTGGCCTACCTTTGCAACGGGAACGAGAGCGAGAAGACCGTCAACCATACCGAGACCTGCACGGAGAATGGGAACTATGGCAAGCTTTCTGCCCGCAACCTTTTTTGCGATCATTTTGGTAATAGGAGTCTCGATCTCAACATCTTCAAGAGGGAGATCTCGGGTTACCTCGTAGCCCATAAGCATAGAGATCTCGTTAAGAAGCTGACGGAAATCCTTGCTTCCGGTCTCAACCTCACGCATAATGGTAAGCTTGTGAGTGATAAGGGGATGATCGATGATATGAAGAGTGCTCATAAAATCTCCTTTGAAAAACGCTTTTTCTTTATTATATCCCAATTCCCAACGTTTTTCAATAGGTTAATATAAATTCGGTTTTGTCAGGAGGACTGGGGAGACGGGGAACGCAAAGGACTTTTTTACAAAAAAGTCCTTTGCGTCCTCCTCCCCCCAGTCCTCGCCCACCCAGTCCTCCTCCCCGATAAATCCGGATCTGAAGGTAGAAATCTTCACAATTTTGTTGTATAATCGGTTTATGATGTTTGAATATAAGCTTATAAGGGCGAAAAGGAAGACTGTGGGGATCACCGTATGCCGTGACGGCACCGTGACCGTCAGGGCTCCCGCTCGCCTTTCAAAAAAAGAGATCGAAAAAATAATTGAAAAGCACCGGCCGTGGATCGAAAAAAAGCAGGCGCAGATACGGGAAATAAACAGAGAGGAGCTGTCAGAGGATGATAAGATGCTCCTTCGCTCCCTTGCCGAAAGGATAATTCCCGAAAGACTTTCGAAAGCATCTGCAAAAACGGGGCTTATACCTAAAAAGGTACGCGTAAGCTCTGCCGAAAAGCGTTTTGGATCCTGCTCGTCGGCGGGGAGCGTGTCCGTGTCCTTCTATGCTATGATGTATCCCGACGAGGCTATAGAGCTTATTCTTTATCACGAGCTGTGCCACCTTGTTCATATGGATCACTCCGCTGATTTTTACAGGCTGCTGTCCTCGTTTCTCCCCGACCACAAGGAGAGAAAGTTGCTTTTGAAAAACGCAAGGCTTACGATGGAAGAGGTAAGAAAAAAGTATTCCGATTATCTTTGATGCTCAAAATACTGCAAAAAACAGACACGGTGTGCCTCTTTTCAAAAATAATATCAAAAAATCCTCAGATTTTTCAAAGAAAAAAGTAAAAAAGTAATTTTTTGCGTATATTATAACAAAGACTATGCTACAGAGGAAAGGAGATGCTTTTGTGACAGTTGCCGAATTGTTTTGCGAGCGCGAAAAGCAAACGCTGTCCCCCTATGCCTTTCTCACCTCGAACACCAAGGGAAGGGACTACGCATACACCCCCTGCCAGAACAGAACAGAGTTTCAGCGGGACAGGGATAAGATCATCCATTCCAAGGCGTTCCGAAGGCTTATGCACAAAACTCAGGTGTTCCTTTTCCCCGTGGACGAGCATTACAGGACAAGACTTACCCATACTCTCGAGGTAGCACAGATCGCACGCATCATATGCCGTGCGCTGATGCTCAACGAGGACCTCTGTGAGGCGGCGGCTCTCGGTCACGACCTTGGACACACCCCCTTCGGTCATGCGGGAGAAACGGTGATGCAGGAATGCTTCGACCCTGAGTTCACTCATTATAAGCAGTCTGTGAGAGTAGTTGAGCGGCTTGAAAACGGCGGCGAGGGGCTTAATCTCACGGTCGAGGTCCGCGACGGTATACTTAACCACGCAGGAGATAATCAGGCGTCCACCCTCGAGGGCAGGATCATCAAGTTCGCAGACCGTATCGCCTACATAAACCACGATATCGACGATGCCTGCCGTGCAGGTATACTTACCGTTGACGATATTCCAAAGGAGATTATTTCCGTTGTGGGTAAGGGGCACAGCCAGCGTATCAATACGATGGTCACCTCCGTTATTGACGGAAGCCGCGATAAGCCCGATATTATGATGACTCCCGAGGTAGGGGAGGCAATGCTTGAGCTTCGCGGCTTTCTTTTCGACGCAGTTTATAAAAACCCCGTTGCAAAGGGGGAAGAGGTCAAGGCAAAGAGTATGCTCAGGGATCTGTACGAATACTTTGTGTTCCATCCCGAGGAGATGCCGGACCTTTATTATTACAACACAGAATTCGAGCCTGTCGGTCGCTGTGTCTGTGATTATATTTCAAGTATGACCGACCGATACGCAATCGATATATTTAAGAAACTGTTTATGCCGGCAGTGTGGCAGAAAAAGACGGATTATTAATGTTAAAGTGAGGGATATATTATTATGGTACCTGCCAACGTGATCGAAGACCTGAAATTCAGAAACAATATTGAGGACGTTATCGCGTCCTACGTGACTCTTTCCCGCTCAGGCTCAAACCTGAAGGGACTTTGTCCGTTCCACAGCGAGAAGACCCCGTCCTTTACGGTCTATTCCGGAGACGGACATTTCTACTGCTTCGGATGCGGCGCGGGAGGCGACGTTATCAGCTTCATAATGAGAATGGAGAATCTTGATTACAGAGCTGCCCTTGATTATCTTGCACAGCGCTGCGGAATAACTCTTCCCGATGACGATTCAAGGGAGAGAGGCGGCGTCAGCAGGCAGAGAGTCATTGAGATGAACCGCGCGGCGGCTAAGTTCTTCCATCATATGCTTATGAAAAGCGAGGAGGGACAGGCAGGACGGGATTATTTCGCAAAAAGAAAGCTGTCAGGAGCAACCATAAAGCATTTCGGACTCGGTTATGCGCCGAACAGCTACGACGGGCTGAAAAAGTATCTCAGAGAAAAGGGCTTTACCGATGAGGAAATGGTTGCGGGCTATCTGTGCCAGCGCAGCCGAAAAAACGAAAAGAATATCTACGACTGCTTTCGCGGCAGAGTAATGTTTCCGATCATCGACGTTGCGGGAAACGTAGTTGCCTTTGGTGGACGAGTTCTTGACGATTCCCAGCCGAAATACCTGAACTCCTCGGATACTCCTGCGTTCAAAAAATCAAGAAACCTCTTTGCTCTGAATTATGCAAAGAATAAAAAAGAAGATTATCTTATCCTCTGCGAGGGATATATGGACGTTATCGCCCTCCATGCCGCAGGCTTTACGGGAGCCGTGGCAACTCTTGGAACGGCAATAACCCCCGAGCAGGCAAGGATAATGAAAAAATATACGGATAAGGTCGTTATCTGCTACGACAGCGACGAGGCGGGACAAAAGGCGGCGGATAAGGCAATGCGCCTGCTTTCCGAGGTTGATATCTCCGTCCGCGTTATCCGTATTCCCGGCGCAAAGGACCCGGATGAATTTATAAAATCAAACGAGCCCTACGGCGCGGTGCGCTTTCGTGAGGTCATAGAAAACGCAAGGACACCCTTTGATTATAAAATATTCCAGACCCTTTCCAAATACGATATAAGCGATGCTGAGCAGAAGGTGAGAGCCGCAAAGGAGCTTTGCTACGCCATCGCCGACATACGCTCAAAGGTTGAGCAGGATATCTATATAAGAAAGGCTGCAAAGGCGCTGGAGCTTGATGCCGAGGGGATAAAGGCAGACGTTCGTGGCATTGCCAAAAGACGTGCCGCGGCCCAGAAGAAAAAGGACAGGGAAGAGCTTCTCAGAAATACTGCAAGGCTCGGCGACCGCGTTGATCCGGATTTTGCAAAGGAAAAGCGCTCGGGCGCGCTGGAAAGCACGGTCCTCGGACTGATGCTGTACCGCCCCGAATATATCCAGCTTGATGCAGATAAGAGTCTTCTTGATCCCGAGATGTTCTTCTCGGAGCTTAACCGCAGACTTTATCTGAAAATACGGGAATGCTACGACAGCGGAGGCTTTGAATTCGGTATGCTTTCCGAGGGCTTTTCTCAGGAGGAGATCTCAAAGGCGTCCGAGATGATAGCAAAGCGCAGAGCCCTTTCCAATAACGGAGAGGCGGCGTTCCTTGAATCTGTGGAGGCTCTTGCAATGGAAGCTGAAAAAATCAAAAACCGGGGATCGGATGCCGATATCGAATCGGTGATCGAGCGCCGGAGAAAAGAAAATAAAAACTGATTACCTATATGGGATGAAAGGAAAAATAAATGGAACAGGAAAAGAAACAGTTTGATATCAAGGCCCTTATTGAAAAGGGCAAGGCAAAGGGCTCTCTTTCCAATGCAGATATTATGGAAGCTCTTGAATTTGCCGATTTCGATATCGACCAGATCGAAAAGGTATACGATCAGCTTGAGGCAAACGGTATCGAGGTAACGACCTACGAGAATGCCCAGGAGATTGAGGAGATCGAAACTGAGGTGGGTCAGCTTGAAAGCGCCGAGGATATGGAAAAGGTGCTTCAGCAGGAGGGCCTTGTTATCGATGACCCCGTAAGAATGTACCTTAAGGAGATCGGTAAGGTATCCCTTCTCGATGCAGAGCAGGAGCTCAAGATCGCAGAGAAAATGGCAAACGGCGATGAGGCGGCAAAGCAGATGCTTATCGAAGCAAACCTCCGTCTCGTCGTAAGTATCGCAAAGAGATACGTAGGTAAGGGAATGTTTTTCCTTGACCTTATTCAGGAGGGTAACCTCGGTCTTATGAAGGCTGTTGAAAAGTTTGACTATACGAAGGGATATAAGTTCTCTACCTACGCAACGTGGTGGATCCGTCAGGCGATCACCCGTGCTATTGCAGATCAGGCAAGAACCATCCGTATCCCCGTTCATATGGTAGAGACCATACATAAGGTTTCCCGTTATCAGCGTCAGCTCCTTCAGGAGCTTGGCCATGAGGCGTCTGCCGATGAGGTTGCGGAGAAGATCGGTATGTCCCCCGAAAAGGTGCGTGAGATCATGAAGATCGCACAGGATCCCGTGTCACTGGAGACCCCTATCGGTGAGGAGGAGGACTCCCACCTCGGCGACTTTATTCCCGATGACGATTCTCCCGCTCCCCAGGATGCCGCATCCTATGCAATGCTCCGCGAGCAGATCAGAGAGGTTCTCAATACTCTCACTCCCCGTGAGAATCAGGTGCTCAAGCTCCGTTACGGTCTTGAGGACGGAAGGACCCATACTCTCGAGGAGGTTGGTAAGAAGTTCAACATAACCCGTGAGCGTATCCGCCAGATCGAGGCAAAGGCTCTGAGAAAACTCCGTCACCCCAGCCGCTCCAAGCGTCTCAAGGACTTCCTTGACTCCTGATAAACGCTTTTTAGCTGTCGGGAAATGACAGAATTGTTAATTTTATTGTGTCCGAACAGCTAAACAAATTGGCTTGATTTTGTGGCATTTGACAGAAAAATCGCCGATTGTCACAAAAGAGAATCTGCCCTATGCACGATTTTTACAATCAAAAAAGAAATGAATCGGAAAACGGTCTTTTCCTTGTGGGAAAAACGCACAAAGGGCAGGAAAATGAACTTGACATAAAGTTATATTTGTTGTAAAATATTAATGTTAAAGATGCGTAATTACGCCTTGAGGAGGATTCCCTAATGAAAAAGAAGCTTGTGTGTATCTTGCTTTGCGCAGTAATGCTTGTAGGTTGCCTTATGAGCACCGGTTGCTCTCTTACGAGCGGCGACGCAACGTCAACCGATACATCAGGAACAGAAAACCAGAGCGCAACACGTACCAGCATGACCCTCAGCCTCTGGGTACCCACAGATGAAAGCACAACAGAAGAAGCGCTCTACCTTGTAGAGGCTGCCATCAACTCCGTAACACAGTCCGAATTTGATACTGCTGTGAAGCTTTACGGTATTCCCGCAAACGAGTACGACGCTGTAATGAAGGATCGCCTTGCAACCATTGAGCAGCGCGTTATCGAAGAGGAAGAGGAAGCTAAGAGAAAGAGACAGGAGCAGATCGAAGCTGCTCAGAGAGGTGAGACTCTCGTTGAAGAAACAACAGAGTACGTCAACCCCAATATGGACGGCGACTACAGCCTTGTAGTAAGAGGTGCAACAGGGTATACTAACCTGGAAAGAAACCAGCTTGATATCTTCCTTGTTCACGGTATGGACGACTACAAGCACTACGTAGATAACCTTTATATCCAGAACCTCAATGAGGAGTTCAGCGGCTCCTCCAAGATCCTTAATAACTACATCTATACAGACTTTATCGAAGCTGTAAGAACGTCTGACGGCGGCGTTTATGCAGTTCCCAATAACCACGCAGTCGGCGAGTTTACATACTTCCTCGTAAACAAGGATATCGTTGAGTCTGAGTATCTTGATCCCGCAACTCTCACAAGCCTTGAGTCCTGCAAGGGTCTCATCAACGACATTGCAACCTACTATCCCGGCGTTGTTCCCGTATACGGTGAGTACAGCCCCAGCTACTATCAGTACTGGAACGGTACAGGTGCAGTTAACACATTCTCCGTTCTTGCATCCCGTATTTACGACACAACTCCTATCGAAAAGGTAACGTTTGACAATATCTTCTCCTACTCAAACTTTACAGATAACTATTACCTCTACAAGACCTTCAAGGAAAAGGGATACGTAAGCACATCCGCAACAGTTCCCGAGAAGTTCGGCGTAGGCTATATTACCTGCACAGCAGAAGAGATCGAGAAGTATGCTGATGATTATCATATCACAGTATTCAAGAAGCCCATGGGTAGCGCAGCAGACTATACTCAGGGTATGTTTGCAGTAAGCACATACTCCAAGAGCGTTGCACGTTCCATGGAGATCATCACTCTCCTCAATACAAGCACAGAGCTCCGCACCATCCTCCAGTACGGTGTAGAGGGTACACACTGGAAGTACGATGAGGAGAACCCCGATATCATCGTTAAGCTCGATACATCCAAGAGCGAGGCAGATATCACATATAAGATGAACCTCTTCGATACCGGTAACGTTTATATGACATACCCCGATTTCGGTGTAAGCCGTGACGAGTGGCAGAGCTCCAAGGATCAGAACCTTGAGTCATACCTCCCCGCAACATATTATTTCCTTGCAAATAAGAACGAGGCGGGAGACGGACCTATATATCTTAACGACGACAATAAGGCACTCTTCAAGAGCCTTGACGCTCTCAGCGCAAGCATCTATGCAAGAATGGAAGCTATGACAGCAGAGGAATTCAAGGCGGCTATCCCCACCTTAAAAATGGAGGTTGATAAGGCCGATGCCTTCAATAAGCTTATATACGTTCCCTCCAGCTCCGACCAGGCTCTTAACAGAACCGAGGAGAACGGCTGGCTTCCCACGGCATCTATTGCACATCAGTGGATCCAGTACTGCATCAGCGTATACGGCGAAGAAACCTATAACAACATCATGAATGCCGGCTGATAATCCTAAAACTAAAGACCGCTACATCCGTAGCGGTCTTTTTTGTGTGTTGCGACCAAATTCGGTTTTGTAGGGGAGGGGGTACCTACTTTCTTTAGAAAAAGAAAGTAGCAAAGAAACCTCGAATTGGAGTGCAGAACCTTTTTTTCAAAAAAGGTTCTGCGAAAAACATTCCGATAAACTGAAATCTGAAGCTCAATAAGAAAGGCTATGGGCGAAAGCCCATAGCCTTAAATTTATGCTGTAACTATCTTGCTTGCGTCAGTAAGGTCAAGCAGCTTGACTGCATCCTCGCGCATCTTGTACTTGAGGATCTTTCCTGCCGCATTCATGGGGAAGGAGTCAACGAAAGCAACGTAGCGGGGAACCTTATGCTTTGCCATATGGTCAAGAACGTACTTCTTGATCTCTTCCTCGCTTGAGGTCTCGCCCTCCTTGAGGATAACGCAGGCCATGATCTCCTCGCCGTATGCCTTGTCGGGAACTCCTATTACCTGAACGTCGGATACCTTGGGATGGGTGTAGATAAAGTCCTCGATCTCCTTGGGGTAGATGTTCTCACCGCCGCGGATTATCATATCCTTGATGCGGCCCGTAACCTTGTAGTTTCCGTCGGGAAGTCTGCGGCAAAGGTCGCCCGTGTGGAGCCAGCCATCCTTGTCGATTGCGGCTGCTGTAGCCTCGGGCATCTTGTAGTAGCCCTTCATAATGTTGTAGCCCCGGGCAACGAACTCGCCGTCGCAGTTGTCGGGAAGATCCTCACCGGTCTCGGGGTCAACGATCTTGCACTCAACTCCGAATATAGGACTGCCGACTGTGTTAACTCTTGTTTCAATGGTATCGGTGGTCTTTGACATGGTAGTTGCAGGGGATGCCTCGGTCTGACCGTAGGTAATGCAGATGTCCTTCATGTTCATCTCATTGATGACCTGCTCCATAACCTTAACGGGGCAGGGGCTTCCGGCCATTATACCCGTTCTCATATTTGAAAAATCGGTGTTCTTGAAGTCGGGATGGGAGAGCATCGCAATAAACATTGTGGGAACGCCGTGGAATGCTGTGATCTTTTCCTTTGTAATGCAGGCAAGACCCTTGGAGGGGGAGAATGCGGGGATGGGACTCATGGTAACGCCGTGAGTCACGGAGGCAGTCATTGCAAGCACCATTCCGAAGCAGTGGAACATAGGAACCTGGATCATCATTCTGTCGGCGGTGGAGAGATCCATGCAGTCGCCGATGGCCTTACCGTTGTTAACGACGTTGTAGTGTGTCAGCATAACACCCTTGGGGAAACCTGTAGTACCGGAGGTGTACTGCATATTGCAGACGTCGTGCTTGTCGATCATAGCGCTGCGGCGGTATACCTCCTCAACGGGAACGGACGCGCCCGCGTCAAAGGCCTCTTCCCAGTTCCAGCAGCCGGGCTGAGTAGATTCGCAGGTAATGATGTTGCGGAGGAATGGGAGCTTTCTGAAGTGGAGGGGCTGACCCTTAGGAGCATCCTTCAGCTCGGGAAGCAGATCGTTAATGATCTTAACGTAGTCGGAATCCTTGTAGGAGTCGCACATAACGAGGGTGTGAGTGTCAGACTGGCGGAGCAGATACTCAAGCTCGTGGATCTTGTAGGCTGTGTTAACGGTAACGAGAACGGCGCCGATCTTGACAGTTGCCCAGAATGTGATATACCACGCGGGAATGTTGGTAGCCCAGATAGCAACGTGGTCGCCGGGCTTTACGCCCATAGCGATAAGGGAACGGGCAAAGCGGTCAACGTCGTCGCGGAATTCGGGGTAGGTGCGTGTGTAGTCGAGGGTAGTGTAGCGGAAGGCGTACTGATCGGGGAACTCCTCACAGATGCGGTCAAGGATCTGAGGGAAGGTGTAATCGATAAGAGTTTCCTTAGGCCATACGTACTGACCCTTTCCGTCGTTTGAGGTCTGGAGTCTGCCCTTCGCCTTTGTGATGCCCTGGAACTGGCTCATATAGTTCACAAAGTGAGGAAATACGATACCGGAGCTCTGGAGGTCGGGCATATACTTTTTCAGCCATTCAAGGGACACGTATCCCTCGTAGTTTATGGAGCGGAGAGCTCTCATAAAGTCCTCAATGGGAAGATCGCCCTCGCCCATCATTCTGTATTCTACGGACTCTCCGTTCATAACGGAGTCCTTGATGTGGGTGTACTTGATATAAGCTCCGAGGTTTTCAACAGTCTTTGCGGCAGACTCTCCCGCAAAGCGGTAGGGGTGATGAACGTCCCAGAGAGCGGCGACGTTGTCGCTTGCAACCGTATTCAGAACGTTTGCAAGACGGGAGGTATCCGTATAAACGCCGTTTGTCTCAACGAGAAGGGTAACGCCTGCCTCCTCTGCAAGGGGGGCAAGGATCTTCAGCGTTTCGATAACGATCCCGTCGTCGAAATCTGTGGTAGGCTCAGCGGTAAGGTCGCCGAGGATTCTGATATATGAAGCGCCGAGGCGTGAAGCCAGGGCGATGTATTCCTTAAGCTCTTCTACGGTTTCGTCTCTCTTTTCCTCAAAGCGCAGAGCGCAGCCGGAGGAGAGGCAGGGGATCTCAAGGCTAAGCTTTCTGAGCTTTGCAATGGTAGAATCGATTTTTGCATTGCTGAAGGGCTCAGCGTGAACGGAGAAGATGTTGTCGCCAAGACCGCGGAGCTCGATGCCGGAAAAGCCGAAGTCCTTAGCCATAGCGTAGATGTCTGTCCAGGAAAAGTCGGGACAGCCCAGGGTAGAGAATGCGAGTTTCATAGTATTTGCCTTTCTTGTGGTAGGATTTGCAGGATAAAACAAAAAACGCCTTCGCTCCTGCAGAAAATTTGCAAGAGACGAAAGCGAAGCTTCCGCGGTACCACTCTTTTTGACATATAAAATATGCCCACTCTTGGGTACGTGCATACCCGATCCTAAGATAACGGAGGAACCCGGTCAAGCCTACTGAATTTCAGCCGACAGCTCAAGGGGGAGTAGCCTCTGTCTCAATTGTGTCTCGCACCGACCGACACATCTCTGAAAGATCGACCTTGAAGCGTGATCCCTATCATTGCTTTGGTGGTATTTTAGCACAACACATATTTATTGTCAATACTTTTTATAAAAAACGACAAACAAAAATTGCAAACCAACTGTACAAGCGGGAATAAATGTGCTAAAATATATCCAATAGATATTATATGAAAGGTGAAAAATTATGTTAAAACCTATCCCCGTAATTTTTGATACCGATATCGGAAGCGACATCGACGATACCTGGGCTCTTGCCATGGCGCTGAAGAGTCCCGAGCTTGATATCAGAATGGTCTCCGTAAACGGATTCGGAACAGAGTATCAGGCGCGTCTTGCGGCTAAGTTCCTCACCGTGTGCGGACGTGACGACGTTATCGTAGCAAAGGGAAGAGCAACGGATATGGATCCCCGTTATCAGGAGGAATGGATCGGCGATTTCGATCTTGCAAGCTATCCCAATTATAAAGATAATGCTGCACAGGCGATCGTTGACTATATTATGGATTCCGATGAGGAGATCACCGTTCTCGTTATCGGCGCATCCACGACTATGGCAGATGCATACGCCATCGATCCCAGAATCGCAAAGAAGTGTAAGATCATCGCCATCGGCGGAGTTATCTATAACGGTCACTGCCAGGGCTGGTATCCTCCCCTCGGTGCAGACTGGAACGTAAAGTGCGACACTCCCTCCTGGAATGCGGCACTGGTAAGCTCCGATATCCCCGTTGAGCTTCTCCCTCTGGACGTAACAGGCAACCTGTATCTTGATGCGGAGGCATTCGGAAAGATCCGTGAGTGCGCAGATAAGGATCCCGTTATCAAGGCTCTTTGTGAGAATGTTGATATTTGGGCAAGGGAGATCGGCTGGAACTCAGGCGGCGGCTCAAGCGCCCTTTTTGACACCGTTGGAGTATACGCCTGCTTCACAAAGGAAAACCTCTATTACGAAAAGCTTCCCATCTATGCAAACGACGCATCCCAGACCCTTATCGATCCCGAGCGCGGTAAGGAGATGACTGTAGCTCTCAAGTGGGGAGACAAGGAAAAATTCAAGAGATTCCTTACAGCACGTCTTTGCTCAGAAATCTGATGATAAAAAAGAACTCCCGTCGGGAGTTCTTTTTTGTATTGGGTTACTCTTTGAGCGTCTCAAAATAGCCGTCAAGAGCCTTTTGAAGGCATTCTGACGGGTTTTCCATTGCATAGTCTACTCCGTACTCTTCGCTGAGCGAAACGGCAAAAACACCCTCCGGAAGGGATTTCAGTTCGTTTGAACCGCAGAACACCGTGCATTTTTTACCGGCCGCTCTTTCAATCACACCGCCCACAGCCTTTCCCATAAAGCTCTGGCTGTCAAGCTTGCCCTCGCCTGTAATAATGATATCGGCGTCTTCTGTCTGCTTTTCAAAATCGTAGAGGGATAGCATAACGTCAATTCCCGATCTTACCCTTGCGCGGAGAAATGAAAGAGCTCCAAATCCGATACCGCCCGCAGCACCTGCCCCGGGAACCTCGGTCCTTCTGCTGCCCGTAACTCTTGAAACGATGGCGGCAAGCTTCTGTGCACCGCGCTCAAGGCGCAAAACTGCCTCGGGCGTTGCGCCCTTCTGAGGAGCAAATACCCTCGCGCAGCCCATTTCGCCGAGAAGAGGATTGTTTACGTCGCACATCAGAATGAACTCTATATCTCTGTATTTGGAAAAGGCCTGATTGTAGTCAATCGTTTCGACCCTTGAAAGGTTGCCCCCCACGGGAACGAAATGGTTTCCGCAGATATCCACGAATTGCACGCCCATTGCGCTGAGCATACCTGTACCCAGATCGTTGGTGCAGCTTCCGCCAAGGGCGAGAATGATCTTTTTCGCCCCTCTGGAGGTAGCGTAGGATATCATCTGACCCACCCCGAAGCTGGATGTCCTTTCAGGGTTTGCACGCTTCCCGGCAAGTGGCAGACCTATAGCCTGAGCGCTCTCGATTATTGCAGTGTTGCCTTTTTCTATAAATCCGACGTAGGCCCTTACAGGCTTTCCGAAGGGACCCTCCACCTGTATTTTTTCAACAGTGCCGCGAAGGACCTCTGCCATAAGGCTTGCGGTACCCTCACCGCCGTCTGCAAGAGGCAGCTCGATTATCCTGCAGTCGGGGAATGCGCGCTTTGCCGCATACCTGACAATTCTGCAAATTCTCTGGGCATCAAGGGTGCCTTTGAATGAATCCGGAGCTACTACGATCTTCACGATTCCACCGACCTTTCATGGTACTTATGCATCAATTATAACATATTTTCGCCGAATTTCAAGGGTGTTTTGTGCTTTTTGCCAAAAATGAAAATCACAAATTAATATAACATGATTATTCAAACAGAATCATTGACAAATCTCACAAAATAAGGCAAAATATGAAAGAAGTTTGATATTAGGCTTCATAATTCCCACCGCGGAGGTGAGCTTTATGGCACGCAAGCACGAACAGGAACGAAACGACGCTATAAAGAAAATGATCGTGGACGCGGCTCTCGCGATCTGCATTGAGGACGGCTACAAAGAGGTTACCGTCCGCCGCATCGGTGAAAGGATCGGCTATTCTACCGGCGTCATTTACTATCATTTCAGAGATAAGCAGGACATTATGGACTGTCTCGATCAGATGCTTGATGAAGAGGTTTACAAGACCGTATCAGCACTTATGGATCCCGAGAAGTCACTGAGAGAGAATATTTCTGCTCTTTATGATTTTACCTGCAATCTTGCTTACAATAACTATGAGGCATACAGACGTATCTTTGCGTCAAGCCGCATTGAAGGAAACAGCTATACCCGCAGTATGTGGCTCAAGATGTTTGGCGAATGGCTTACTGCCGCAGCTAAAAACGGTGAGATCGGTGTGGAAAACATCGATATGAAGGCAAGATGCCTCCTCTCATACATACTCGGCTATAATCTTCTCTTTTTTGAGATCAATAAGACAGACCTTGAAACGTCTCTCAGCGAAAAGGATGCAGCGGTCAACGTTATCCTTAACGGCCTTTTGAACAGTTAAAAAAACCGCCCGAACGGGCAATGTCATTAAGTTAAAATAATGTCAAAAAAGGAAAAGCACTTAACAAAGCAAGGAAAGGCGAGTTAAGTGCTTTTTTCCGTTTTCAAGGCATGACGAAAAGACAGACGAAAAAGTCTGTCAAA
>SVTD01000072.1 GCA_015063955.1 Oscillospiraceae bacterium
TGAGCGTAGCAAACAATCCGGTGAATTGTTTGCGGAGTCGAACCCGACCATAGGGAGGGCGCCCCATAGGGGCGGGATCTACGAAAAGGTTAACGATAGAGTATAATCTTTCCGCAGATCCCGCTCTCTAAAGAGAGCGCCACCCTAAGGGGTGGTTCGACTACAGAAATATCCCACCGGGATATTTCTTCCGCTCAGGATGACGCGGAGGGGGATGTTTGCAGAAGTTCAAACTGTTCGTCAAACCCGAATTTATACCCCTCCTTTTCAAAGTTTTTTGCGGAGCTTTTTTTCAAAAAAGCGACCGTATCCCTCCCCGACAAACCCGAATTTGAAGAATGGTTCACGTGCAGATGGACGGACGACCAATGGTCGCCCCTACGACAATGTTAGTCCGTAAACTGTCCGATAAACCCGAATTTGCCCATCCCTTTTTCAAAGTTTTTTGGAGTGCAGAACCTTTTTTTCAAAAAAGGTTTTGCGTCCCCGTTCCCCCCGATAAACCCGAATTTGAAATATATTTCCATACTCATTCAAATTTAGTTATATTTATATAGAAAATTGTTGAAAAGATAATTCTTTGGTGCTATAATTACGTTGTATATTTATTGTTTTGGAGATTCTTATGAAAAAATATCTTGCTATCGACCTTGGCGCCTCCAGCGGCAGAGGTATTCTCGGTAAAATCGAAAACGGAAAGCTCTCTCTCGAGGAGGTTCATCGCTTCTCAAACGACCCCGTTGTAACCGAATCGGGATTCTTCTGGGATACTCTCCGTCTCCTTTACGAGATCAAGGCGGCTATCCTCAAGTGCTCCCTCGGTGAGGGTGTTGACACCATCGGTATCGACACCTGGGGCGTTGACTACGCTTACATAGATGAAACCGGTGCTATGATGGCACCCTCCTATCAGTACAGAGATTCCCGTACTGCTCCCATGATGGACAAGGTTTACGGCATCGTTCCTTACTCTGAGCTTTATAAGATCACGGGCATAGAATCCATGAGCTTCAATACCGTTTTCCAGATTGCAGACGACGTCACCCGCCGTCCCTGGCTCTGTGAAAACGCAAAAACTCTCCTTCTCACCCCCGACCTCCTCGGTTATCTTCTCACGGGTAAAGCTGCATCTGAGTATACGATCGCTTCAACAACCGCTCTTATGGATGCGGAGAAGCGCGAGTTCTCCGATGAGCTTTTCGAAAAGCTCGGCATCAAGAAGGAGCTTTTCGCGCCCGTAGTTATGCCCGGTAACGTTCTCGGAAAGCTTACTCCCAAGGTTGACGAGGAAACAGGTCACAGCGGTGCCGTCGTCGTAAACGTAGGCAGCCACGATACCTCCAGCGCAATTGCCGCAGTTCCCGCAACTGATGACGGCTTCCTCTTTATCTCCAGCGGAACCTGGTCTCTTATGGGTATCGAATCTGATACTCCCGTTATTAACGATATTACGAGAAAGTACAGCTTCACAAACGAGGGCGGTACCTTCGGTAAGATCAATATTATGAAAAACATTATGGGTCTCTGGCTTATTCAGGAATCCCGCCGTCAGTGGAAGAGGGAAGGAAAGAACTATTCCTTTGACGAGATGTCCGATGCGGCTCTCAGGTCCGAGCCCTTCGCTTCTATCATCAATCCCGATGATCCTACGTTCAACGAGGCAGGAGATATGCCCGGAAAGATCCGCGAGTACTGCAAAAAGACAGGCCAGAAGGTTCCCGAAACTATGGGAGCTGTCGTTCGTGCCATCTTTGAGAGCCTTGCGCTCCGTTATCGCTGGACTGCAGAAAAGCTTGAGGAGCTTACGGGCAAGAAGTATTCAACGATCAATATCGTGGGCGGCGGAACAAAGGACGAGCTTCTTTGCCGCTTCTGCGCTAACGGTACGGGCAGAACCGTAGTTGCCGGTCCCGTTGAGGCTACTGCTATCGGTAACATTATGGCTCAGGCAGTCGCTGCAGGCGAGGTCTCCGGTGCAAGCGAGGCTCGCGAGATAGTCAGAAATTCCTTTGAAACAAAAACGTACGTCCCCGAAAAGGATCTCAGTACCGGATGGGACAGCGCATACACCCGTTTCCTTGAACTTATAGGTCAGTAAAAATGCTTGATAACTTCATATACAGCGTAAACGTAATATTGCCCATATTCATTATCGTGATCCTCGGCTTTGTGCTGGGAAGAACCAAGTTTTTGGGCGAAGGATTTATAGAGCCGGCGGAAAAGATCGTTTTCAAGGTGGCTCTTCCCGTTATGCTGTTTCTTGAGGTTGCGGGAGCAGAAAAGCTTTCGGGAGGAGACCTTAAGCTTATAGCTTACTGCATCGTTTCCGTTACGTCTGTATTTATTCTTATGTCCCTGGGTGCATTCCTTTTTGTCAAAAAGGAGCACAGAGGAGCATTCGTTCAAGGATCCTCAAGATCGAACTTTGCAGTTCTCGGTATTCCCCTTGCTATAAGTATGTTCGGCGATGCAGGCGCTACGGCGATAGCCCTTGTGATGCCCTTCGTTATCGTTATGTTCAATGCTTACTCCGTCATAGTTTTGTCGATCTTTTCCTGTGATGAAAAAAAGGTAAGCTTCAAGGAGACATTGAAGCGTCTTCTTTTGAATATCGTTACGAATCCGCTTATTATTGCAGTCGTGCTTGCGCTTCCCGTGCTGTATTTTGAGATCGATCTGCCAACCTTTGCAGACAGAAGCCTTAATTACATCAGCGGTATGACGACGCCTCTTTCCCTTATTTGCCTCGGCGCAAACTTCAAGCTGTCTGCGGTGAAGGGAAGAGCAGGAGCTGCAGCGGCGGCAACGGCCCTGAAGCTGGTTATCGTTCCGCTTGTAACTGTCGGAATAGCAGCACTCCTCGGCTTTCGTAACGAAGCTCTCGGAACTGTTTTCATCCTTTTCGGTGCACCGTCGGCTGTCAGCAGCTATATTATGGCGAAAAATATGAAAAACGATTCCGATCTTGCGGCAGAGATACTGCTTTTCACAACAATGGTATGTGTATTTACCGTTTTTGGCGGTGTATTTCTGCTGAAAACTCTTGCTTTGATATAAATTATCTTGTGCAAGGTGCTAAAAACAATGTTTTTTAATAAAATGTGATAAAAATTTGTTTATAAAAGTTGTTTTTTGTGTTATAATTATTCGTCAGCATATTATGTCTTTTACATAAATCTAAAACATTTCGGAGGTTACAATGGAGAGCTTGTACGGAGAACTTGGCATTATCGCCATGAGAGGCTGTGAGAAGTTTGTCGACGCAGTTGATAACTATCTCAAGGAGTGGAGACGTCATGATGACGATAAGGATTTCATTATGCACGTTGATTGCCCCCGTTTCTCAAGCGGCGAGGCTAAGGCACTGCTTAAGGAGTCTGCTCGCGGCCACGATATTTATATTATTTCCGACTGCTTTAACTACGGTCAGGAATACAAGATGTACGGAAAAATGGTACCTATGAGTCCCGACGATCACTTTGCTGATCTTAAGAGAGTGATCGCTGCCATTGAAGGTAAGGCTTCAAGAATTTCCGTAATTATGCCTATGCTTTACGAGGGCAGACAGCATAAGAGAACTTCCAGAGAGTCTCTGGACTGCGCTATGGCTCTTCAGGAGCTTGTTCAGATGGGTGTATCCAATATCATCACGTTTGACGCTCATGACCCCAGAGTTCAGAACGCTATTCCTCTCAGCGGCTTTGATAATATTCGCCCCTCCTATCAGATGCTCAAGGCACTTGTTAAGGAGTATCCCGATATTTCACTCGGTAAGGACGATATAGCTTTCATCTCTCCCGATGAGGGCGCAATGTCCAGAAGTATGTATTTCTCATCTCTTCTCGGCGTAGACCTCGGTATGTTCTATAAGAGAAGAAACTATACTATTATCGTTGACGGCAAGAACCCCATCGAGGCTCACGAGTATCTCGGTAAGAGCGTTGAAGGAAAGGACGTTGTCGTAGTTGACGATATGATCGCATCCGGTGAGTCCTGTCTTGACGTATTCGAGCAGCTCAAGGAGCGCGGTGCAAGAAGAGTATTTATGTTCGCAACCTTCGGTCTCTTTACAAACGGTCCCGAGGTGTTCGATAAGGCGTATGAGAAGGGACTCTTTGATAAGGTATTCACAACCAACCTTATCTACACAAATCCCGACGTTCTTGAGCGCCCCTGGTATTCCTCTGTAAATATGTGCAAGTACGTTGCATATATCATTGACACACTCAATCACGACCAGTCTATCTCCACACTTCTCAATCCCGTAGGTCGTATACATAAGCTGCTCGATAAGCAGGCTGATAAGAATGCAAAGCAGCTTACAATAGGAGAATAATTTCTAAAGGAACGGTTTTTTTCAATGATAGCTTTAAAAAAGCAGCTTGGAGAGATACTCGAAAAGGCTGTTGCGGCTTCCTTTGAGGGTGCCGCAATAACTGCAGACGAGCTTTGCGAAATGCTCGAGTATCCCCCCGACAGCTCAATGGGTGATATAGCGTTTCCTTGCTTCAAGCTTTCAAGAACGCTCAGATGTGCACCTCCCATAATCGCACAGAAGCTGGCGGCGGCTGAATTCGATTCAGACGTCGTAACTGCAAGCGCGGCGGGTCCCTACCTTAATTTTAAAATTTCCGAGAAGTATCTCACAGAGAAGGTTCTTGCTTCCGTCCTTTCTAATGGCGAGAAATACGGCTCCTTCGACTTCGGCGAGGGAAAGACCGTCGTTCTCGACTATTCCTCTCCCAATACCTCAAAGCCCTTCCATATCGGTCACCTCGGTACTACGGTTATCGGTCACTGCTTAAAGCTCCTTCACGAGTTTGCAGGCTATAAGTGTATCGGCATAAACCACCTTGGCGACTGGGGAACCCAGAACGGCAAGCAGATCGTAGCCTTCAAGCGCTGGGGCAATAAGGAAGAGGTGGAAGAGAAGGGCTGTGACGGACTTGTAGAGCTTTACGTAAAGTTCCACGAGGAAGCAGAAAAGGATCCTTCCCTTAATGACGAGGCAAGAGCCGAGTTCAAGAAGATGGAAATGCACGATCCCGAGAACATCGCTCTCTGGAAGTGGTTCCTCGATATAAGCCTTAAAGAATATAAGGTAACCTACGATCAGCTCGGTATCACCTTCGATCATTATATGGGAGAGAGCTTCTTCTCCGATAAGATGGATGCACAGATCCAGATCATGCGCGATAAGGATCTTCTCAAGCTTGACGACGGTGCTTCTATCGTTGATCTTTCCGAATACAATATGCCCCCTTGCCTTATTCTCAAGCGCGACGGAGCATCTCTCTATCCCTCCCGTGATATTTCTGCGGCAGTTTACAGAAAGAATAACTTTGATTTCTCAAAATGTATCTACGTAACGTCAGCAGGTCAGAGCCTTCACTTTGCACAGTGGTTCAAGGTTATGGAGCTTATGGGATACGATTGGGTGGATCAGCTTGTTCACGTGCCCTACGGTACCGTCAGCATCGGCGGTGAAAAGCTTGCTACGAGAACGGGTAACGTAGTCCTTCTCAAGCATCTCTTTGCCCAGGCAATCGAGAAGGTTTCTGCAGTTATTAACGAAAAGAACCCCGACCTTGCAAATAAGGAGGAGGTCTCCGAGGCAGTAGGCGTTGGTGCCGTTGTGTTCCACTACCTCTTCAATACAAGGATCAAGGATATCAGCTTCGTTCTTGAGGACGCTCTCAGTTTCGAGGGCAGCACGGGACCCTACGTTCAGTATACCTACGCAAGAACCTGCAGTATCCTTGCGAAGGCAGGAAAAATTGATGCCTCCGCTCTCAAGATCACAGCAGAGGATGAGTCCGAGATCATTAAGGTTCTCGCTCGCTTCCCCGAGAGAGTTCTTGCGGCAATCGAGGATTACGAGCCCTCTTATATCGCACGCTATGCAATTGAGCTTGCAACAGCATTCAACAGATTCTATCATAACTGTCCTATTCTTTCCGCTGAGGATGAGACCGTAAAGAATACACGTCTTGCAATCACAGAGGCAGCAGGCACAGTTCTCAAAACAGCTCTCCGCCTTATCTGTATGAGAGCACCCGAAAAGATTTAATTAGTTAGGAGTTAACCATGTCCGGACATAGCAAATGGAATAATATCAAGAATAAAAAGGCAAAGACCGATGCCCAGAAGGGTAAGATCTTCACAAAGATCGGTAAGGAGATCGCAATCGCAGTACGTGACGGCGGTCCCGACCCAAGCGCAAACTCAAAGCTTCGCGATCTTATCGAAAAGGCAAAGGCTAATAACGTTCCTAACGATAATATCGACCGCGCCATCAAAAAGGCAGCAGGTGCCGATGCCGTAGATTACGAGGAGATCACATACGAGGGCTACGGTCCCTCCGGCGTTGCAGTTATCGTAACAACGGCAACGGATAACAGAAACAGAACTGCAGGCGAGGTTCGCCACTTCTTTGATAAGTACGGCGGAAATATGGGTACCAGCGGATGCGTTGCATTCATGTTCACCGATAAGGGCGTTATCATTATCGAGAAGGACGACGCAATTGACGAGGATAGCCTTATGGAGGCTTCTCTTGAGGCAGGCGCTGAGGACTTCAGCTCCGATGATGAGGTTTACGAGATCTATACAGAGCCCTCTGACCTCTTTGCAGTAAAGGAAGCCCTTGTTGCAGGCGGCTATACCATCGCAAGTGCTGAGCTTGATAAGATCCCTCAGAGCTATGTAACTCTCGAATCCGAGGATGACATTAAGAATATGAACCTTCTTATCGAGCATCTCGAGGATAACGACGACGTTCAGGATATCTACCATAACTGGGAAAACTGCGAAGACTGAGCCGTAGGTAAAGCAATATGACAAGAATAACCTTTCCGGGTCTCGGAATAGGCCCCATTGTTGTAGATCCTATCGCATTCACCGTTTTCGGTGTCAGCGTCACCTGGTACGGTCTTCTCATTACCTGCGGTATGGTGCTTGCATTCTTCTATTGCCTCCACCGTGCAAAGCAGGAGGGCATCAAGAGTGACGACGTTATCGATCTCGCTATCGTGACCGTCATCCTTTCCATCCTCGGAGCAAGACTTTACTACGTTGTTTTCGCTTTTGAAGAATTTATCGCAACCGGCGGAACGCCTCTGCAGAACTTCTGGAATACGTTCCTTGCCGTGATCAATATCCGTAACGGCGGACTTGCCATCTACGGCGGAATCATCGGCGGATTTTTCGCAGGCCTTATTATTTCAAAGGTAAAAAAGATCCGTTTTCCTATCCTTCTCGACGTGCTTGTAGGCGGAGTAATGATCGGTCAGATCATCGGCCGCTGGGGCAACTTCATCAACGGAGAGGCTTACGGCTACGAATGTAAGCTTCCCTGGAGAATGGGCATCGAAAAGTGCGCGATTGGAACGAGCTTCTGGTCTGAAATGATCGAGGTTCATCCTACGTTCTTCTATGAATCCCTCTGGAATCTTATAGGATTTGTCATTCTTTGCATCTTCTATAAGAAAAAGAAGTTCAACGGACAGGTGTTTGCATTTTATATGCTCTGGTACGGTGCGGGAAGAGCGGTTATCGAGGGCTTCAGAAGTGATAGCCTCTGGCTCTTCGGTGAGGGAACTGTCAGGGTTTCCCAGGCACTGGGTATCGGAACAGCAATTGTGGGAATCATTATTCTGGTTCTCGGTTTTATTAAGATCTATAAGGGCATTGACATTTGGGCTGACCTTATGTCAGAGTTCAAGCCTAAAAAGAAACACTGACTGCAAAGAGGATTTTATATGGCACATATAATTGACGGTAAGAAAATTGCAGAGCTGACCCGTGCAGATATCGCTGCACGGGTTGCAGCTTTTAAAGAAGAGAACGGATTTGCGCCCGGACTTGCTGTGGTTATCGTAGGCGAAAATCCCGCGTCCAAGGTATACGTAAGAAATAAAAAGAAGGCGTCTGAGGAGGCGGGAATGTATTCCGTAGTCTGTGAGATGCCTGAATCCACAACTCAGGCAGAGCTTATGGAAAAGCTCGCAGAGCTGAAATCTGACGAAAGGATCCACGGTATCCTCGTTCAGCTTCCCCTTCCGGGGCATCTCGATGAGGGGGAAGTGCTCCGCTTCATTCCTCCCGAAAAGGACGTTGACGCTTTCCATGCTGAGAACACAGGTCATATAATGATCGGTGATTATCAATTCCTCCCCTGTACTCCCGCAGGCGTTATGACTATGCTCAGACACGAGAATATTGACGTAGCAGGGAAGAATTGCGTCGTTGTGGGCAGAAGTAATATAGTAGGAAAGCCTATGGCAATGCTCCTGCTTCACGCAAACGGTACGGTAACTATCTGTCACTCCAGAACAAAGAACCTTGCAGAGGTAACGAGAGAGGCGGATATCCTGGTTGTAGCTATCGGTAAGGCAAAGTTCGTCACAGGCGATATGATAAAGCCCGGCGCCGTAGTTATAGACGTAGGTATGAACCGCGACGAAAACGGAAAGCTTTGCGGAGACGTGGATTTCGAGAGCGCAGAGCCCGTGGCAGGTGCGATCACTCCCGTACCCGGAGGAGTAGGACCTATGACGATAACAACCCTTCTTGAGAACACTCTCAGGGCGGCAATTCTTGCAGTTTCCAATAAATAAAAATTTGTAAAAAATAGTTAAAAAATCACTTGACAATTTGTATACTTGGTGATATACTATATCCTGCCGCGCGGTATGGGTTCCAATAGCTTCGGCTAACCTAAATCCGGCGAGTCATAAATGAAAGAGAGGTGCTTTTCGTGTACGCAGTTATCGAAACAGGCGGAAAGCAGTACAAGGTCACTGAGGGTGACGTTATCTTCGTTGAGAAGCTCACAGCTGACGAAGGTG
>SVTD01000073.1 GCA_015063955.1 Oscillospiraceae bacterium
GAGTGACAGGACTTGAACCTGCGGCCTGATGGTCCCAAACCACCCGCTCTACCAGCTGAGCCACACCCCGATTTTGTATTGAATTTTTATGTTTTTGCGTAGAAGTGGGACAAACTGTGGTCAAACTCAAATTCCACGCATTTTTGAGTTTTCATAAAACCCCGAAACCCCGCATCAGTAAAGGCTTTTCGGGACTTCCGTAAAATCTCGGCTGTAACTGCTAGGCACGCTCCCAAAGCAAGCGCGCTTCCTGTTACCGCATCGCGCCTCGCTTACGCTCGCACTCTGCGACGGCTGCCACTCCTTTTTCCTCGCTTTATCTCGCACTGCGAGCGCTCGGAAACGTCCCCAATTGCGCTACACCTCGATGTTAAACTGTTTGTATTTTACCCGCCCCGATACCGTTGCAATCAGCATCGGGGTGGTGTTTTATTATATCTTAAAGATATGCTTCTTATGCTTATCCAGCATAAAAAGAAGGGGAAGGCCAAGTACTACGCCTGCGATAAGCTCACCGGCACCGACTGTCAGCATAAAGTACCACACGGGGCCTTCGATATGATATACAAGCTTCAGCACCCACGGAATGATAAGTGCGTTTGTCAGCACGTTCGGGAAGGGAACGAGTATCTTCAATATGACGGACTCGGTTTTTCTTGCACCTGTTCCTATGAAGTATGCAATGACTGCACCCAGCAGCGTTGCTATCGAGCCGAAAACAACGTCGAGAGGGGAAGCACCCGTCAAGAGGTTTGACACGATGCAGCCAACTGTTAGGCCGGGAATTGCGGCGGGGGTGAAGAGGGGGAGGACTGTCAGCGCCTCGGAAAGGCGAACCTGAATCTCATATGAGGCAAGGCCGAAGTAGGCGGAAACGATGGTCAGCACGCAATAAAGGGCGGCGATAAGACCTGCCTGGCAGATAAACATTACCTGCTTTTTTGATTTGCTATTCATTTTCTGTTGATACCTTGCGGTATCTCTCCGTAGTTTTGATTTTCGTGAGGATTTTGCGAACTCACGAGGGATATTATAACATTTTTGCTTTAAAAAGTAAAGACCGATTTTGAATTTTAATAATATCATTTTGTATAGTATTAGATATGCTTTTGTCAGAACGTAATAAAGTTCTGTCCAAATCAGTAATTATGACCTTCATTTTATCTTTCATCATATACCACACTACACATATCCTTTTGGTGGCAGATGGGACATCTGAGACGAGCCGCGTTGTATATAGCAACGGTGTATGATTTATAAATCAACTGATACCATTTCACATTAAATCGAGCACCGCAATTTGGACATGAAAAAGTATTGTTATATGCCCATCCGTCGAACAATTTTGTTTTTATACATAATTTAGCGATGCCAAGTGCTAATCCCAAAGCAATTGCTATAATAGCAGTTTTCATGTCAAATATTCCTTTCTGTTTTTTCTGTTCCGAAAATTAATAGCAGATGAAGCAAAACTGATAAGACGCATATAACTATAAAGAGCCATCCTAAGGTATTTAGACCAAGCTGAGCACTGCTTAAATTTTCATAAACATTATTTGATACCATTGATTTTACATCCAAAAGCTTAAATACGATACAACCCAAGCTGATTATGTCTGATAAAGCTGATACAGAATATAAGATTAGTCTTTGTTTATCTTTCTTTACAAGAAGAAAAATTCTGATTGCAAATGAGATTACAGCCAATCCTATTGCTAATAAGGTGAAGTTTTTCAATAGTAGTGATAGAGGTAAATCTATTCTATATATTCCTGAATTGCTACCGGCATTTAAAGATATTGTTTTACAGAACCACAAACATATCAGCCCAACTCCGTTACTCTTTTTTCAAAGGTCCTGTTTCTGTAATCGGCAGGAGTTTCGCCTGTGATCTTTTTAAAAACTCTCGAAAAATGCTGTACCGTTTTGAAGCCGCACTGAGCTGAAATATCTTTAATGGGAACGAAGGTAAAGGAGAGCTTTTTCTTTGCTACCTTTACGCGGTGATACATCAGATATTCAATTGCAGTCATGTCAAGCTCTTTGCGAAACATTGCTGTAAGGGTAGTGTGATTGATTCCTGCTCCCTTAGAGATCTCAGATAAAGTAATGGGATAGAAATAATGCCCTTCGATAAATAGCATAGCATTTTTCAGCTTTTCGTTTTTGATGTCGTTAGCTTCTGTAATTTCATCTGATTGCATAATATCATACATTCGCTCGAGTGCAATGATGATCTCCATAAAATATGAACGACCTCTGCAGGTCCAGTACCAGTCGCGCTGCTCGCTCAGCTCATATTCCATTCCGATACACGCTGTATTAATGCGTTCCACGTAGCTTTCGCCGATGGGAACGATCCCGCAGCCGCAAAGAAAGGGTTTCAGCAGGAACATATCGTGGACGTTTGCTATATCATCGTAATTGTTTGAGCGAATCAGGTCAAAGGTCATATTTAGATTCAAAAATTGGGGATGAAAGTATACGGAAATGCTTTTGCATTTTTTCTTATTTATAAGGACAGGGTTATCAGTTTCATCAAAGCATACAAAGCAAGGAGCGGTAGCGCAGAGTGTATGATCTTTCCAGCGAAAGACAGCGTTTCCTTCGGTTACTATTATGAGCAAATAGCATTGATCCTTTATGTTAATATCCTTTAGGGAATCGTTCCTTTGACAGTTTACAGGAACGATTTTTCCCTCCGGATAGTTTTTGCCTATAGTTACATAATCCACAGTATCACCTCCTGTGTATAAATTCTATCATACAACCAGTAATGTTTCAATATGTACCTTTTATCCGGTATTCAATTTGGTTTATCTGATATTAAATTATCTTTTGGTAGGTTTGAAACAGTAAAATTCGGGTTTATCGGGGAGGAGGACGGGGGGACGCAAAACCTTTTTTGAAAAAAAGGTTCTGCACTCCAAAAAACTTTATAAAGGGAGGGGTATAAATTCGGGTTTGTCGGTGAGTTAAATTTGCAGCGAACGCCACCTTCGTCGTCATCCTGAGCGGAAGAAAAATCCCGGTGGGATATTTCTGTAGTCGAACCACCCCTTAGGGTGGTGCCCCGTAGGGGCAGGATCTACGAAAAAGCTAACAATAGTGTTCACCTTTCCGCAGATCCCGCCTTCGGCGCCGTCCTAAGGGACGGTTCGACTACAGAAAACATCATACTATGATGTTTTCTCCGCTCAGGATGACGCGGAGGGGGAGTTTGCCGAATTTCAAACAATTCGATAAACCCGAATTTACCCATTCTTGTTCAAAGTTTTTTGAGAGTGCAGAGGACTTTTTTACAAAAAAGTCCTTTGCATCAACCCACCGACAAACTCGAATTTATCAAGTGCTTTTGTATGTCTGTACACATAACAAAAACCCGCTTCAGGCATTGTTGAAGCGGGTTTTACCATTTCTTTATTTCCACAAACTTCACCCCTCCGCGGTCGGTGAGGGGGGCGTCCTCGAGGCAGATGAGAGAGAGGGAATTTCTTTTACAGAAATCCTTGACCTCCCGTGCGCTTTGGGAGTATTCGGGTGAGCCGAAGAGGCAGACGGTTTTATCAAAAGAGCCGCCGGCACCGCCTATGAAGCCTTCGTTATATCCGGGCAGGGAAATATCATTTCCGCTTATTGAATATACGGGGATTCCGAACGCTTGTGAGGCCGCTTTTATCGATGGGTCGGCTGTAATAACGGTGCCGCCTGCATAGAGTGCCGTGCAGCCGGCATACCCTTGGTTGGTATTTGCCGTGCAAAAGCTTTTGAGGGGCTCGCAGAGGCTTTTCTTTCGCCCGATAAGCTGGTGGAGGTCGGGAAGGATAAGGACGTTGAAACCGCAGTCAAGGGGATATCTGCAGCTTCTCTCGCAGTCAACGGGGCAAAGCTCAAGGGATGCTTTTTCGCAAATATAAGAAAGCTCCCTCAGGGCTGATTTTGCATATTCTGAATGGGCGTAGAGCTTATTTTCAAAAATACAGATAAGGGAATCGGGGTGGTCTGCAATAGGCTCAGCTATCTGTCTGTCGGCAGGCAGCTTAATGACATCGCTGACATCGGGAAGGGAAAGGAGCTTACCGACAGCACTGTCAGGACAGCGCTCTCCTACTATGGCAAGATACATAAATTACCTCCATAACACAAAAACTCCCACCGAAGTGGGAGTATGTGTAGCATGTTAATTATGCACGCTCTACCTTGCCGGAACGAAGGCAACGTGTGCAAACGTGAACAGTTGTGTGTGTTCCGTTAACAACAGCCTTAACCTTTCTGATGTTAGGCTTCCAGGTTCTGTTTGTCTTACGGTTAGAGTGGGAAACATTGTGACCGAATGTTACGCCCTTGCCGCATACATCGCACTTAGCCATTTTTAAGCACCTCCATTTATATGATGAAAACTTTATCAAAATCCAACAATCGGTATTGTATCACAAATCTTTTAGAAATGCAATAGTTTTTTTCATTTTTTTGAATTTTTGTTTTTTTCGAGCTTTGTCATAATTTTTTCTGCGGAAAGGCCGTATTTTTCGGCAATATCCTGAGCATAGCTCTTGCCGTCAGGGGTCTTTCTGACGATTCTGAAGCTTCTCTCACCGTCAATAACCTCTGCCACCATATTATCGATACGCACGCCGCCCTGAGCTACACATTCCTTATTGATAGACTCAACGGAAGCCGCCAGATCGTGAAGATGGGTAGAGAAGATACCTCGGCATCCTGCCATACTGAAGCCGCGAAGCACCTCTGCCGCAATGTACGCACCCTCATAGGAGCCGGTAGAGGAAAGGGATTCGTCGAGAAGCACGAGGCTCTTATCCGTTACGACGTCAAACATGGCGTCAAGACGGGCGCATTCCTCGCCGAGACGGCCCTTTTCAACGGTATCCTCGCTTCCCGCAGGGAAATGGGTAAGTATTCTGTCAGTTACGGAGAGGGTGCATTCCTCGGCGCAAACGGGCAGACCCATCTGAGCCATGGCAAATGCGTGGCCCAAGGCGCAGGTGAGAACGCTTTTTCCTCCGCGGTTAGGACCTGTGATAACGAAGATCATAGCGCTTTCGTCAAAGGCTATATCGTTGGGAACAAGCTCACCCTCGGTCTTCAGAGCGATAACGGGGTTGCAAAGCCTTTTTGCTGAGAAGCGGTTGCTGCCGTCCTCAAGAATCTCGGGAGTGCAAAGGGTAACGCCCCGCTCACGAAGTCTTGAAACAAGCTTTTCGCCCTCTGTGAGAAACTCGATCTCGGGAACCATTTTCAAAAGGAAGTCGGTGTTATCGAGAACGTAATACTGAACAGCCTTTTTCCATGATTTGACGGAGCTCTTGAAAACGTCGCTTATAGCGTTATTTACTGCATTCGTCAGCGCGATCTGCTGGTTTTCGGACTGATCCTTCGTGTAGGGCAAGAGATCAGCCATAAAGGTCATATCGTCCTTTTTGAAATCGAGGCGCTTGACTCTTTCAAAGAACTCGCCGCTCTTGAATTTATCGCTGTTTACGGAGAGCACGCCTGACGATTCGGGCATAAGGCGGCGGTCGAGGTTTACGCCCACGGTGATACTGCGGATATCGCGTACACGGGAGGCAAGGGCCGCAAGATGCTCTGTAAGATTTTTATAGTAATCGCTTTCCGTGAGAAGGCGGATGCGCTCGGCAAAGGCGATAAATGCGGGGGACTTGAATTTATCGGCAAGGGGAAGAAGCTCGCTGTGCAAAAGCTCCATAAGAGAGGTGTAGATCTCGATCTCCGTAATGCTGTACAGGTAGGAATCCCCGATGCTGTCGGAACCGCCGGATATTCTTCGAAGCTCGCGGATATCCGTGAGAAAGGGCAGCATCCTGCGAAGGACCTCGCAAAGGCCTTCAATGCTGCAAATATCTGCAAAGGTTGCCTGACGGTAGCGGATAACGGCGGGATCCTCAGTAAAAAACGCTCCGATCTCAAGAGAGCTGAGGTCGATAAGCGTGTAAAGCTCAAGCTGCTCCGCAGTATCTGCAGAGATGCCGTCAGAGCCGTAGAGGCCGTCGGAGCTGTTGCCCGAGGGGAAGAGAAGACTTATATCGGTTCTGCTTTGAAGCTCGTTATTCATAGTACAAAGCCTTTCGTTTTTTTCATATCATAATAGTACCACACCCGAATAAAAAAAGGAAGTACCACTTTGATTGTTCATAAAAATTATACATTTGTGAATACAAAATTAATAGGATTTGGTTGCATTGCAGAATAAATGGTGCTATAATCTAAGCGGTGAAGTGTAATTATTACATATTTAAGCAAAGGATTGACAACAAATGAAAAAACTGTTTCTTTTACTGACAGCAATGATCCTTGTCGTGTCCTGTATGTTCGTTTCCTGCGGAGACAAATCCGGCGGTAACGACGACACTACAAAGGATAAGATCACAGAAGAAAAGGAAACGACCGGAGAGGATACCACGGCCGGTGATACTACCGTAAGTGAAGATACTACAGCCGGTGATACTACTGCTGCGGGCACAACTGCAACCACCACAGCGCCCATCACAACGGCAACTCCTCCCCAGACTACGGCACCCACTACAAATCCTCCCGTTACAAATGGCGGAGGTGACAGCGGCGGCGGCGGTCTCGGCCTCGGCGGAGCTGATGGCGGTGGCGGAAGCGGTACAACTCCTCCCCCCTCAAACGGCGGCACTGCAAGCGGTAACGTACCCGTTCCTCAGGCAGCCTCTACAAAGGATGCGTTCCCTACCTATATCACTACGAACTCAGGAAAGCAGCTCATTCATACCTATTCTGACCGTCCTGTAGACGCAGGCGAGGATACCTCCAAGAACTATTCTTATATCCCCTTCCTCAGCACCACCAATTTCCCCTCCCCCGACGGAGAGTACAATAATGCCTCCGCGATGATAAAGGATATAAGACCCGGTCTTATCTGGAATCACGTTATGGTCGGTTACGACGGATATATGTTCTACGAGGATACAAAGGAAGACTTCCTCGGTACCAGTGTTCTCAACGGATCCGTTTACGAAAGAGCAAAGGAGATGCTGGAGTCCAGCCAGGAGTGGGCAGAGCAGCACGGTATGAAGTTCTATATCGTTATCGCTCCCAATAAGAACACAGTATATCCTAACTATATGCCCGACGGATATTCAATAGCAAGCTACCGCAGATACGATCAGTTCGTTAAGCTTATCAACGATGCGGGAATCACTGCAGTAGACCTCAGAAGTGCAATGGCGCAGTCCGTTCAGGCATCTCCCCAGAAGAACCTCTACTATAAGTACGATACTCACTGGAATAACCACGCAGGCTTCATCGCATATCAGGAAACCATGAAAATGATCAAAAAGGATTTCCCGAATGCTGTTATCCACCAGAAGAGCGAGTATCAGATCAACTATGACGAGACCTATATGAAGGACCAGGCATACTACCTCGGTCAGTATTCATACTATAAGGATTACGGCCCCATTTATACTCTCAAGAGCGCCAATACCGCTACCCTCGTTGACTACGATCCCGTTCAGGGATGGGGACAGTTTGCATTTGCATACGAGGTACCCAGCGGAAAGGATAAGAACTATTCCGATAAGCTCAAGTGGTTCCAGTACAGAAACGATTACAATAAGGATGCCCCCAACGCTTACATCCTTCGTGACTCTTACAGCATCGCAATGGTGCCCTTCCTCAAGGATTCCTTCAAGCTCAGCACGTATAACTGGACCTTCTCTCTCAATTCCTGCAAGAATGAGATCCTCAGAAACAAGACTGACGTTATCATCGCCATAATTGCCGAGAGAAACCTCAAGAACTACGTAAACCAGAAGGAAGTAACAGATTAAAGAAAGGTGACGAATATTATGAAAAAGATCAGCTTTATTCTTGCTCTCCTTATGATCCTTGGAACGATGTTTGCTTTTTCGTCCTGCGTAGGCGACAAAGCTTCAAAGGATAATAAGATCGATCCTGCCGATGCAGTGCTCGGGGATATGGTAAAGGCAATTGAAGCAAAGGTTCCCTATTCCGAAAAGGTATCCGAGATCCTTTATATGGAAAACGACCCCGATGAGATGGTTAAGTGGACCTACGGCGTGGTAGACCTTAACGCAAACGAGCTTCTTTGCGATTACGTTATCACGATGCCTGCCGACTACAGCCACACTCTTGCGATCCTCAAGTTTGAAGACGGAATGACCGACGAGGACTTTGAGGAGGTAAAGGCCGCGATCACCACTGAATATATCAGATCAAGATCCAGCGCACTTCAGATGTATATGCCCGATGAATATGCAAATATGGAATGGGCACTTGCAAATCCCGATAAGGTATGGCACCGCTACGGCGACAATATGCTGGTGCTTGCTATCACCGTAGACGAAGAGCCTAAGGATGTATGGACCGCAATCGATAATTACCTCGCAGGTAAGTAATAAAAAAGAATCTCAGCGAAAGCTGAGATTCTTTTTTATTGGTGCCTTCAGGCGTGGAAATAAACCCCCCGTTCTACGGGGGGCAAAGAAGAGCGGAGCAGAAATAAAACGCGCGAGCTCAAAGCAAGCGCAAGGATAGAAAAAGAAAAAATCTCCGAGT
>SVTD01000074.1 GCA_015063955.1 Oscillospiraceae bacterium
TTGAAGTTTTTTGCGGAGCGCCGTACGATTATTGTTCTCTTTGGCTTCGCCTTTCGGCGAAGCGGGTGCGAAATTGCTGAGGCTACAATTATTGCTTTCTTTATTTTCGCACTAAAAAGCGACCGTTCCCCCCTCCGGCAACGAGGAGCGAAAGGGAAAGGGCAATGCCGAAGCATTGCCCTTTTTTATTTCTGATCTGTGCCGCCGCATCCGCAGGAGCATCCGCCGTTCTTTGCGGAGGGGCAGTTGCCCGAATCGGGGCAGCCGATACATTTTCTGCCCTGCTTTTTGGAGCGGACGATATAAAATACTGCAAGTCCTATTACAGCAACGATAATTGCTGCAACTATTACCGTTTCTTTCATAGTTTATATCTCCTCAAAGGATCATTTTTTTAGAGAGTACTCTTCCCTCAGCTTTTTATTTGTTTTATTGATGAGAAGAAGGATGATAGCCACAAATACGAGAACTGCAACGAGGCCGCAGATAGCGGGAACGATCTCGAGGCTTTGGGGGTCTGTGACAAGTGTGCCGACAGTGTAAACGAGATACGAGATGGTATATCCTGTTGCAAGCTGGAGTCCGATACCGCCCCAGAGCCACTTAGCGCTCTTCATTTCGGAGTTCATAGCGCCGATAGCCGCAAAGCAAGGAGGTGTGAAAAGGTTGAACATAAGATATGCAAGTGCTGCAACTGCGGAGATATCAAACGCTTCTGCAACCTGTGCCGCATTTGCGGGATCCATCTCAAGAGTATCGATGTTGATAAGGTTTGTGATGGAATAGCATACTGCAAGGGTTCCTACTACGTTTTCCTTAGCGATAAAGCCTGTAACTGCTGCTGCCGCCATTTCCCAAGCCTTGATGCCGATGGGAATAAGAAGAACAGAGATGGGGCCTGCGATAGTTGCAAGGATGGATTCATCGGCAGCGCCCTCTACGAGCTGGAGCTTCCAGTTGAAGGACTGCATAACGTATACTACCGCATTACACACGAGAATGATGGTACCTGCCTTTACTATGTAAGACCAGCCGCGGGAGCACATAGACTTGAAGGCACGCCATACAGAGGGTCCCTTATACTCGGGAAGCTCGATGATAAAGAAGGACTTTCTGTTCTTGTAGCCTGTGATCTTATTAACAAGAACTGCGCCGAGAAGGATAATGATGATACCTGCGAAGTACATAAGAGTACCGACCCAGGATGCGTCACCGAAGAATGCACCTGCAAAGAGTGCGATTACGGGGAGCTTTGCGCCGCAGGGCATAAAGGGAGCGAGCATTGCCGTTGCTCTTCTTTCACGCTCGTTTCGGATAGTACGGCAAGCCATAACGCCGGGGATTGCACAGCCGGTTCCGATCACGAAGGGGATAACTGACTTACCGGAAAGACCTACCTTCTTGAAGATAGGGTCAAGCACTACGGAAACTCTTGCCATATAGCCGCAATCCTCAAGAAGAGCGATGAGGAAGTACATTACCATTACGAGGGGCAAGAAGCCTACAACGGCACCTACACCGCCGATGAGACCGTCACAGAGAAGACCGACAAGGAAATCGTTTCCTCCCTCAAGGCAGGAGCCTACCCATTCCTGGAAGGTTTCGATCCAGCCAACGAGGAAATCTGCGATAAGAGGACCTACCCACGCCTGAGAGATCTGGAACACAAGGAACATAACAACTGCAAAGATGGGAATACCTGCCCACTTATTTGTGAGAACGGCATCGATCTTATCGTTGATATTCTTCTTATTGGACTTGACCTTGCGCTCCTCAACGCTGTCAACGATCCTGTTAACGAATTCAAAGCGCTTTCTGTCTGCCTCTTCTACTACCTTCTTGTCAGTGAGATCGATGTCACCCTGAACGTAGGGAGCCTTCTGCTCCTTACCCTTGAGGGCTACGGCCGCCTTGACCACGTCCTCAAGACCCTCGTGCTTTGCGCTTGTGGAAACTGTCATAACAACGGGACAGTTGAGGTGAGAGGAAAGAGCCTCGGTGTCGATCTTCGTTGACTTTTTCTTGTTGATGTCGCTCTTGTTGAGGGCTACCACAACGGGAACTCCAAGCTCAAGAAGCTGAGTTGTGAAGAAAAGGCTTCGGCTCAGGTTCGTAGCGTCAACGATGTTTACGATAACGTCGGGATTTTCATTTCTGACGTAGGTGCTTGTAACGCTCTCCTCACTTGTGAAGGGAGACATTGAATAAGCACCGGGAAGGTCTACTGCGATAAGCTCCTCGCTATCGGGGCAGTAGCTCTTTTTGATCGTACCTTCCTTTTTCTCAACGGTAACACCTGCCCAGTTGCCCACCTTCTCGTTTCTGCCGGTGAGGGCGTTATACATTGTGGTCTTACCGCTGTTAGGATTGCCTGCAAATGCAATTCTCATAAAGGTATATCCTCCGAAATATAGAATAAAAGCTCATACTTAGAAGTTAGCGCTGGCTAACCGTTGGTAAAAAAAGTCAGCCGCACAAAGCGGCCCCATTATTCAGATGATAATGGCCTCAGCGAGCTGACTGTCGATGTTGTAGCGGGCATCCTTGATAGATACCGTGCATCCGCCCTTGCGGCGAGATACAACGGTGATAGGCTCTCCGCTGTAGCAGCCGAGGGAGAAAAGGAACGCGTCCATTTCCTCATCGTCAGTTTCGATCGCGCGAATGATATACTCTTTTCCTTCAATAGCTTTTGTCAAGTTCATAAGCAATGTCCTTTCGATTAGCATATGCTAACCATACATAATATAACACCGGTGTCACCTTTTGTCAAGAGATTTTTCTGATTTTTTTACATTTCTTTCCGATGTTTTTACTGTATATTTTATGCAGAGCAATACAGCATATGCAAAGAACCCTTCGACAAGCCCGCATGAAAAAATCCGCTTTAGCTGCGTTTCCCTTTTTCAAAAATCCGATTCATAAAACGCCGGGATCTCCCCACCTGTAATCGGTAAGGCTCATAGCACCGATTCTATCAATGAAGGAAAAGACCCGATTCTTTGAGAGTAACTTCGGCTCGCCATCCTTGAAGGCGACCGTATCACGGACGTATTCGGGTACTTCAATGCCGTAACGCTCGATTATTGCGCGGTTCAGCTTATCGTAGTCGTTATAAATCTCCTTCGAAAACTCCGTGAGAAACTCGTTGTAAAAATAATAGTCCGTCAGAAGATGAAAATAATAGCCTCGCTTGTAGCTGTCGTCAAGCCCGACCTCTTTTTTGTAGACCTCAAGCCCGGGGGAGGAGCTTTGGGGGCCGTAATGGGATTCGGGCTTTTTTTGAAGATCGGGAGCAAGAACGCCGCGAAGAAAAGCCGCAGGGTCATCCTCTGCGTTATATTCAAGATATCTTTTTGCTGCTGCAAGATGGATAGTATACGAGGGCATAGTCAGCCTCCTTACGGCTTTTTAACAAGATAATACGTATTTATCTGCCACTTTATTTCGAGATTTCTTCTCTCAAAATGTCCGAATGAAGCAAGATATATTCCCTTTTTTACAGGCATTTCTATAAGGTAATGATCGAAAAAAGGCTTCGTATACACACTTTTGTGGTCGGTAAGAGCAACGGTTTCAAGAGTCGGGTCAAGACTGTTGTCACACCGGGGCGGTGCAATGCTGACGACGCCTGCAAAATGCCCGTCCTTTATAACCACGCGATTAAAGCTTATATCGGAAAGCTCCGCCTGAACGAGCTGGCTGTTATCGTCATAGCCGTCCTGCCTGCCCACGTCGTAAACGTGGAGTATCCCCCAGCCGGATGCCTCATCCATTATTCTTTCAGCCTCTTCTTCTGAAGGATAGCAGTGGGCGAGGTAATGCTCCTCCGTTTCGGGAGCATCTCTGAAAAAGGTCTTGCTGTTTGAATAATGGGTGAATTTCTTCTTTTGGCCGACATCCGCCGCTTTACCGTCAAGTACGTACATATGCCCCTCCCGTTTTTAATCCATTATATCACAAAATTTCAAATAGTAAAGAATATGCTTCAGTTGAATTTGTATTGAAAAAGGAAGAAATCCAAAAGCGGATCTCTTCCTTTGATTTATCTTGCCTTTTCGCTCCATTTTGCGGCTTCGATGGGGTCTACGGGAACTCCCTTGCCGTTGAGGTAGCACTTTGAGAGGGCCCTGCAAGCATCCTTATTGTTCTGCTTTGCCGCAAGAGTGTACCACTTCACGGCCTCCGCACGGTCAACTATGACGCCGATGCCGTTTTCATAACAGCAGCCGAGATAATACTGGGCGCGGGCGTAATTCTGCTCTGCAGATTTTCTGTACCAATGAACTGCGTGCTCGGGGCTCTTTGGAACTCCTTTTCCAAGCTCGTAAAGTCTGCCCAGGTTACACTGTCCTCTGTCCTGATTCTGATTTGCCGCCTTGCGGTACCAGTATGCCGCCATATCGTAATCGAGGGCAACTCCGCGGCCGCTCTCATAGCAGTACGCAAGACAGGACTGTCCCCGTGCCTGACCAAGCTCTGCAGCCTTACGGTACCAGTAAACTGCCGTTTCCAGACTCATATCTACGCCCCTGCCCGCCTCGTAGCAGTATCCGAGGTTCGTCATGGCAGATACGTAATTCTGAGCCGCCGCTTTCGTGTACAGGCTGACTGCCTTTATATAATCCTTCGTCACGCCCTTGCCGAACTCGTAGCACACTCCGAGATTGAACTGAGCTCTGTCGTGTCCCTTATCGGCGGCCTTCGTGTACCAATAAACTGCCTTTTCGGGATCCTTTCCCACTCCGCGGCCGCTCTCGCAGCAATATGCGTAGTTGCACTGAGCGTTGGTATAATCAAGCTCTGCCGCTCTTTTATAAAGGCTTGCGGCAACCTCGTAGTTTATTTGAACGCCCTTGCCGTACTCATAGCACGTTCCGAGATTGGTGATAGCTCTGGGAATATCCTGCGCTGCCGCCTTGCCATACCAGAAAACGGCTTTTTCGTAATTCTTTTCAACTCCTCTGCCGCTTTCGTAGCAGTAGGCGAGATTACAGCAGGCATAGGAATGATCCTGCTCGGCTGCCTTTTCGTACCAGTATACGGCTTTTTCCAGGCTCTTTTCTACGCCGTTTCCGTGCTCGTAAAGCAGGCCCAGATTGTTCTGGGACGATGCGTAGCCCCCGTCGGCAGCCTTCTGATACAGATCGAATGCTTTTTTGTAGCTCTGTTCAACACCCTTGCCGTGCTCGTAGAGGAGTCCCAGATTATTCCGTGCTCTGTTACTATTGCCCTCTGCGCCCTTTGTATACCAGTATACTGCGCTATTCAGATCAAGCTCTGTACCGATACCCTTTTCGTAGCAGTAGGCAAGATTGGTCTGGGCAGTGGAGTAACCGCGCTCTGCAGCCTTTTTATACCAGGCAACGGCAGATTTTTTGTCCATTTCTACGCCTTTTCCCGCTTCATAGCAGTAGCCGAGGCTGCACATTGCGGCAAGGTTATCTCCCTCAGCCGCCTTTTTGTACCAGTAGAACGCCTTTTCATAGTCAACTTCAACGTCTCTGCCGTAATAATAATCGGTTGCGCGACGGTTCTGCTCCTCGGGATCGGTGATGATCTCATCTGTCACCGACTCCTTTGCTACCTTTTTTGGGGCCTCCTCCGTCACGGAGGTGATCCCCTGTACAGGGGCAGGGGCGGTCTGAGGAATATTACCTACTATACCCTTGATAAGGCTGACAAGATCCTCCAGCGCCTGAGTTTTTCTTTCGTACGCCTCGATGCGCTGGCTTCTTGAAAGGAGAAAATCAAAATCGTCTCTGAGCGGGCAGTTTTCAATGGCAAAGGGAACGATGGTCTTGCCGTTTTTGAACGCCGTTTCGATCTCCGCAGATACCCAGACGGACTGCTGGGCATTTTCGGAGAGAACAAGCAGAAATACGGAGGAATCCCTGATCGCAACGGGGATCTCCTTTGTATAATTGGAGCCGCCGGGGATGGATCCGGGCGCCATCCAGCAGCTTATGGAGTTTTTCTCAAGAACGCTTTTTATGAGGAGAGTATCCTCTGAGTCCTTAGAGCTGTAGCTTATAAATACGTTGTAGCTCATTTCATTTATCCTTTTTGGGCTTTCTTCCGCAGCAGTAGGTCTCGGGGCAGTAGCCGAGAGCCTCGCATTTGGGCATCATCTGTGTGTCGATAATATACGCCCACTCCTCGGAATACTCTCGAAGAGCCTTGCAGATGTCGCCGAAAAGCTCTCTGTATTCCCAGTATGCACGGGTGCACATTCTCTGGCGGGACATATCGATAAGGTTTCTAAGGTTTCTCTTATCAACGATCTTCGTGGTCATTCCGAGAGGAAGGAGCATTGCGCTGTCCTCGCGGGGAATGCCCAGCTCCTCAAGCTTTTTGCCTGCTTCGGTAATGGAGCGCATCATATCCTCGTAGATCCTTTTAGCCTCCTCGTTTTTTGCAACCTTGGGAGGGGTAACGTACTCGAAATTGCCGTAGTCGATGTAGCGGGTGCTTGCCTGAAGACGGGTGGGAGCGCCGCCCAGATGGGTGTACCACTCGCGGATGACCCGGGCGGAATAGCCGTCGATAACAAGCTCAACGTTTACGTATTCAAGGGTCCTTCCGTGACCTGCCTTTATGCAGTCAAGACCTCTTTTGTAGTTTCTCTCGCAGTTTTCTATGTTTGCACCCCAGCAGATGCCTGCTCTCTCGCCGATAAGGCTAATGGGGTTCTTCGTAGTTTCCGAAAGGATAGTGATCTTTCCCATAATATACTCCTGCCTTTAACATTATTAATATATTTTATCACAATTAAAACAGCAAGTCAATCTTGACAGCACAAGTCTTTCAAATTCGGATCTGCCGTTGAGGAGCTATACTATTTGACAATCGGCAAAGGAGGGAGTATAATGAATAAAAGCTCTTTTACAGGTGCGAAAGGATTCGTGCCTTATGAGAAAGGATTCGAAAATGAATATATTTGAAAAGCTTGAGCCCCGAAAGGTGTTTGAATATTTCAGCCTGCTTTCCTCCGTTCCTCACGGTTCCGGAAACACAAAATTTATCAGCGATATCTGTCAGAGCTTCGCAGAGGAGCTGGGACTTACCTGTCTGAGAGACAGCCTTAACAACGTGATCATTTTCAAGAAAGCCAGCCCCGGATATGAAGACTGCGAGCCCGTTATCCTTCAGGGACATCTCGACATGGTATGTGCAAAGGACGAGGACTGCAAGATCGATATGGAAAAGGAAGGCCTCGATCTGAGATGCGACGGGCAGTGGATATGGGCAGAGGGCACCTCCCTCGGAGGTGATAACGCCATTGCCGTAGCCGTTATTATGGCTATCCTTGCAGACAACGGCCTCCCCCATCCTCCCATTGAGGCTGTATTTACCGTAGACGAAGAAACGGGAATGGATGGCGCAAAGGGACTGGACACATCCTGCCTCAAGGGTCGGAGACTTATCAATCTTGATTCAGAGGAGGAGGGCATCTTCACCGCAGGCTGTGCCGGCGGTGCCAGAGTCAACTGTTCACTTCCCGTAAGGTGCGAAAATGCCGGGGATGCACGCTTCTTCAGCGTGACTATCGACGGGCTTCTCGGCGGTCACTCCGGCGTTGAGATCGACAAATGCCGCGCAAGCGCAAACAGGCTGATGGGACGAATGCTTTTCGATATAGGCGAGCAGATCGAGCTCAGGCTATGCTCTCTTGAGGGCGGTACCCTTGACAACGTTATTCCGAAGAATGCCGTGGCGACTGTTGCCGTTGCAAAAGAGGATTGTGAAAAATTCATCGGGCTCACAGAAAAATACGACGCTATATATAAAAACGAATTTGCCACAAGCGACAGCGGTATTTGCGTGAAGGCCGAGCCCGCAGAGCACTGCGACGCGGCCGTTACCGCAGCCGATACAAAAAGGCTTCTCTCCTGTCTTATCATGCTCCCATACCACGTTCAGGAAATGAGTGCCGATATAAAGGGACTTGTGCAGACCTCTCTCAACATGGGCGTTCTGAAGCTGTACTCCGACAGGCTCACCTTCAGCTTTGCAGTGCGCTCCTCTGTCACAAGCCAGAAGGAGGAGCTTATCAGACGGGTTCGGGCAACCGTTGAATTCTGTGGCGGCGAGGTATCCGTTCACGGTGATTATCCCGCATGGCAGTATGCAAAGGTCTCTCCTCTCAGAGATACGGTGCTTGACTCATATAAAAGGCTGACAGGCAACGAGGGCAAGGTGGTTGCCATCCACGCAGGACTTGAATGCGGTCTCTTTATCGAAAAGCTCCCCGGACTTGACTGTATTTCCTTCGGCCCCGATCTCAGAGACGTTCATTCCACCCGCGAGCGCCTGAGCGTTTCCTCCACTGCCCGTATGTACGACCTTGTATGCGAAATACTCAGATCTATGAAATAATCAAAACCACCGGTTCAACCGGTGGTTTGCTCCACCCCTAAAAGGGGATAAGTACTGGCCTTACCCCTAAAGGGGTTTCGAGGTTTGGCAACGCATTATAATCACAGGCAGCCGCTCACGTGCGG
>SVTD01000007.1 GCA_015063955.1 Oscillospiraceae bacterium
GCGATAAACTGCTACGCTTAACTAAAGCCTCCTCTTCTCAGTACCGAAGGTGCTGTGAAGGGGAGGTGGCATCGGTGCAAGCTGAATTGTATTTCTAGTAATTCTTCGGCACCGATGACGGAAGGGTTGCTACATCTGCACAAGAACTGTTTTTAAGCTAAAGCTAAAGATCAAATGAAAAAATTACCAATGATTATAGCTATTCTTTCATTCTCAATGAAGCTGGAAATATAGTTTGGTTCGCGTGCAGATGTGGCAACCCTTCCACCGCCCCGATTCAGATAGCATTAATTGTACGTTCGCCTCCGCGGCGGTCCCCCTCCCCTTCACACCTCCTTCGTCGGTGAGAAGGGGAGGCGCAGAGTATGTCCTTCGCCTTTCAGATTTCAGTTTGAAACATACCGATAAACCCGAATTTATCCCATCCCTTTTTCAAAGTTTTTTGGAGTGCAGAACCTTTTTTTCAAAAAAGGTTTTGCGTCCCCGTTCTCCCCTATAAACCCGGATTTGAAGAATACAGTTGCAAAATGTAATTCACTACACGTCTGCCGTCTTTATAATGGATTTCTTACGTTTTTTCGTCCTATTAACATTTCAACCGTCATATACATATACATAATAAAAGAAAGGCGGATACATATGAAAAGCAAAGGCCACCTCCGGCAAGCAAAAAGCAACGGCACGGATTCTCGCATCGCTACTGCTACCGCTATAGCATATCTGACGGCGATACTTTGCTGTTTTCTTCTCGCTTTCACGGTAGACGACTGCGAAAATTATTCAAAGGATGATTCGGTTCCCGCATCGATCTCCTTCACTCCGCCCGAAAGGGCAAAGGCTGAGGGCTTCTGGGAGATCTTCTCCGATTCCGTCGCCCATCTTTTCCAAATCGGAGACTGAATGGCAGGCATACTGTTTTTTGCCCTCGCGCTGCTGTCTGCTCCCGCTCCTTTTTCGCTGCTTTTCGCCGTTGCCGTCCACGAGGGTGGGCATATTCTTGCCGCCCGCCTTCTCGGCTTCGGCATCCCAACCGTCAGCTTTCAGGCGATGGGTATGAGGCTTCGTTTTTCAGGCACGGCAAGGCTCTTGCCGGCTCTTGCAGTCTCTCTTTCGGGTTGTATTGCAGGAGCGGCTTTTGCCCTGATCCCCTTTCTGCCCCCATATTTCAGGCTCTACTGTGCAGGGCTTTCTCTTCTGAACCTTCTTCCCGTTTCCTGCCTCGACGGAGGGGGCGCGCTTCTCTCGGTGCTTGAGAGTATCATGCTTCCCGATCGGGCGTTCAGGATAGCAAAGACAGCTTCAGCGGTAACTGTTCTTTTACTGTGTTGCGTTTCCTGTGCAGTTCAGCTGAAGATCGGGGCAAATTTGACGCTTCTGGCAGTTTCGGTATATCTTACGGTCTCCACTCTGGCAGAAGGACAATGATTTATTTATGGAGTTACTATGGAAAACAATCAAGGAACAGGCTACCTCAAGGTACAGACCGTCAGCGCAGAGGGCGCGTTCCCCGTTGTGGGTGCTGCGGTGATCGTTACCGATTCCGACGGAGGCAGCGTTGCCTCCCTGAGAACCGACCGCTCAGGTCTTACAGAGACCCTGGCTCTCCCGGCTCCCTCGCGCTTACTTTCACAGTCCCCTGAAAACGGGGGCATAATTCCCTATTCCACTTATACTGTTCAAATATCAAGGGACGGCTTTTACCCTGTTGATGACTATTCCGTTCCGATTTTTGACGGGATCACAGCAATTCAGAGAGCTAATATGATCCCGCTCTCAGAGTTTGCCCCAATCCCTCCGAATCCCCGTCCACAGAACGTGGAAACTCCGGGCTACGAAGACCTTCAGAATAACGGAGGTGGCGAATTTTGAACGGCCAGGTAAATCTTCCGTTTATTCCCGAAACTGTGACGGTACATCTGGGGGCACCCGATCAGACTGCACAAAACGTTACCGTATCATTTGTGGATTACATAAAAAACGTGGCTTCAAGCGAAATATATCCAACGTGGCCGGAAAGCGCGCTGAGGGCAAACATTCTCGCGCAGATCTCATTTGCACTCAACCGCATCTACACGGAATATTACCGATCCCGTGGATACAATTTCGATATTACGAATTCAACCGCCATCGATCAGTCCTTTACATACGGACGTGACATTTTTGAAAACGTTTCAAACATTGTTGATGATATTTTTGATACCTACATACGCCGTGACGGTGCTATCGAGCCTCTTTTTGCCCTTTACTGCGACGGTCGGAACACCTTTTGCCCCGGGCTCCGCCAATGGGAAACGGTTTCCCTTGCAAATCAAGGGCTGGGTCCCTTTGACATACTGACAAGGTTTTACGGTCAGAATATAGGCCTTGTTTCAGACGCACCCATTCAGGGTGCCGCAGAAAGCTTCCCCGGAAGGACCCTTTCCGTGGGAAGCTCGGGCAACGACGTTAAGCTCATACAGACAAGGCTTAACAGAATATCGAGAAACTATCCTGCTATTCCGAAGATCGTCTTGATAGACGGTATCTTTGCTACTGATACGGAGGATGCTGTCCGTACCTTTCAGGAAATATTCTCCCTTCCCCAAACGGGAACGGTTGACAGATCAACCTGGTATGCCATCGCCAGAATATATTCGGGAGTAAAGAGCCTTTCGGATCTCAACTCCGAGGGAATAGCCCCCGAGGAGGTAACGGATCTTTTCGCTCAGGAGCTGAGTCTCGGCTACAGAGGAAGAGGCGCCTCGGATCTTCAGTATTTTCTGAGATTTATCGCAGAATTCAATCCTGCCGTAGAGGCTCCCGTCATAGACGGAATATTCGGAGAGGCAACACAAAGCGCCGTGCGATCCTTTCAGCGGGAATACGGACTTCCGGATACCGGAGTGGTGGATCTTGCAACGTGGGAGGCCATATTCTCAGCCTACCAGGGTATGCTTGACAGCCTTCCTCAGGGATATTTTTCCGATTCTACAGAACCGTACCCGGGATTCCCCGTACGTCTTGGCAGCCGTGGCGAGGAGGTACGGCGCGTCCAACAATATCTGAACGTCATATCCGAAGCATATCCACAGATACCAAAGCTTTCGGAGGACGGCGTTTTCGGGGCAGGCACTCAGGCGGCAGTGCTCGCATTTCAATCTCTCTTCGGGCTTGAGCCGGACGGAACCGTTGCCCTTAACACATACAACCGCATCGCCGCACTGTATCGCGATCTTGTAGAGGGTAACAAGGTAAACGAAGGGCAATTCCCCGGAGAGCTCGGCTAAAATACTACAGAAAGGAACAAATAAACGATGGAATGGTACGAAATAAAGGACAGAGAGCCGTTTATTATGCAGCTGCAAAAAAAGCTGCGCTCTCTTTCAAGATGGACGAATGACCCTATGCTGAGCGTTGCTGTTGATGGCATATACGGCAATCGCCTAAAAGATGCAGTCAGTCATTTCCAACAGCTATACGGCCTTGAAAACACTGGGATTGCAGACTTTTTAACGTGGGAATCCATAGATGATGAATACAGATATTACTCCGAAATATTCGGCAAAAGCCGAAGTTTATCCCCCTTCCCTGACAACAGCGAATATTCTGTCGGTCAGGGAGAACGGAGCGATCTTGTTCTCATTATTCAGGTAATGCTCAACGAGCTGCGGATCTTTTATGATCTTTACGGCTACATCCCCCCGAACGGACGCTACGGAACGGCAACGGCAGGGGCCGTGCGCGAATTCCAGCGTGCAGGCGGTCTTGATATTACAGGAAGAGTAGACCGACGCACCTGGAACCGCCTCGCCGAAGAATACGACATTGCCCTCCGCGACGAAGACACACAACGGACCTACTAATAATTCGAGGTAGTGGGGCGGGAGGAACGGGGGATGCAAAACCTTTTTTGAAAAAAAGGTTCTGCACTCCAAAAAACTTTGAAAAAGGGATGGGCAAATTCGGGTTTGTCGGACTTTTGACAGGTCCCCCGTAGGGCGGGCAGACCCTTGCCCGCCGCACATCTGCACGCGAACCGATCTTCAAATTCGGGTTTATCGGGGAGATTGAAAATAGGCTCCCTCCGATGGAAGGACCCGCTTGCGGGGGGATCCGTCCAGGGAGCTGTCACCGAAGGTGACTGAGGGAGAATTGCGTAACATAAAGCATGTGCAAACTCCACGTTACGCAATTCTCCTTCCGTCTTTTTGCGATGCTTTAGCATCGCAAAAATCCACCTCCCTCCCGGAGGGAGGCTTTGGTGCAAATCGCCGCTTTCACCTATCAAGTTTTTGTTTTAAACATCCCTATAAACCCGAATTTATTCCTGTCCCTTTTTTGAAGTTTTTTGCGGAGCTTTTTTTCAAAAAAGCGACCGTATCCTCCCCTATAAACCCGAATTTGAAGATGTAAAAAATGCTACCGTTTCCGGTAGCCACAAAATCATTCTATTCCCAAAAGATAGTTGGCGCTGACAGAAAGTACCTTGCAAAGAACAACAAGCTCAAAATCTGCTACAAATCTTGTGCCGATCTCAATTCTGCTGACACTGTCGCGTTCGATATTTACACCCTCTGTCTGAAGTCTTGCCGCAAGATTCTCCTGCGAAAGTCCAAGATTCTTTCTCGCCGCTCTTACTCTGTCGCCGCAAATATTCTTTTTTCCGTTATAGTCGTATATTTTCATAACCGCTCCGTTTTGTGTTAATATCAAGAATTTTTTTGACTTTAACACAATAATTCTTTACAATTGTGTTAAAGATAAGAATTTTGAACATTTACACGAGCAGGATAATAAATATGGATAAAATAGGCATTATAAAGGAGTTTGACAAGCTCGGAAGGATAGTTATCCCAAAAGAACTGCGGCAGCGATTCGGTTTGACCGAAGAGGTTGAGATCATAGCTACCAAAGAAGGCATTCTTTTGAAAAATCCTGAATATGAATTGATAAAAAAATAACAAATCCCTTGAAACAGATTGGCCTGTATAAAGGGATTTTTATATTGTTTCTGCAAACAAAAAACGGCTACCGTTTCCGATACCATTTGAATTGTTTATAATTCAATCCATTTTTGCCTAAAGCAAAAATGTTCCTTTTTTATTCTTTATTCTTTTTTCTTTATTCTTTATTCTTTAAGATCAAAACCCGTGTCGTTAAAGAATAAAGAATAAATAATAGATAATAAATAATAAATAAAAAAATGGCTATGCGGATGCATAGCCATTTTTTTATTAGCCGATCTTAGGGAGAGATGCTGCTGCTACGGACTGGCCTACGCGGCGGCTCTTCTCATCGGGGATGTAGAGGTTGATATTAAGCTCGGGATACTCCTCAGCAAGAACCTTCTTTGCGTTATCGAGAAGGATAGTACCGCCGTCACCGCTGGTTGCACGACCCATGATGATGAGGTGCTTGATATCATAGAACATTGCATAGTACGCGATAGAGTAGCCGAAGTATACGCCGAGAGTCTCGTAGATCTTAGCTGCTCTCTCATCGCCCTGTGCCATAAGGCCCTGAACAACCTTCAGCTTTTCAGCGGGAGAAAGTGCGGGATCAAGCTCGATGCCTGCTGCGGGAGAAAGCTTGATTACGCCCTCCTGGCAGAAGTACATAGCGCCTGTGCCGTAGTCGCCTGCCCAGGGGTCAACGATTGCGTCCTTGCAGAAGTCGATGGGAACGAATGCGAGCTCGTTGAGCCAGCCTGTGATGTTGCCGTTTCCGTCAACGTAGCCTGCTGCCTCAGAAGTACCCATTGCGATACCGAGAACCTTATTATCGTTAAGGTCCATAGCGCCTGCGAGAGCTGTAACGTCACCGTCGTTTGCAACCTCGATGGGAATATCCTCACCGATCTCCTTTGCAACGTCGATATACATAGTCTTTACCTTATTCTCAAAGTCCTCATCGGAAACCTTAAGGAAGAGGGATGCAACCATGATCTTATTGTCAATGTAAACGCCGGCAGAAGAAACGCCGATAGCGTCAACGCGGGGCATCTTGGATGCCGCGGTCTTCATAGCCTCGAGAATGCCCTGATAGTGGTAATCGGGATCGGACTGGAGCTTGGGGAACCAAACTACCTCTTCGGAATACACGGACTCACCGTCGATAACTGCAGAAACCTTTCTGTCAGATCCGCCGGCATCGAAGCCGATACGGCAACCGTCAAGGTGACGGCCTACGGGAGCTGCTGCCTGATTTTCCTTGGGAGCGTCAGCCGCGTTCTCACAGTAAAGAACCTCGAAGGGTGCCTCGTAAACGCGAGCCATAAAGTCTGCATCAAACTCACGAGCGCCGCCCTTGCAGTATGCTGCTGCGATGCCCTCGTAGATCTTCTTGGAGCCTGCGATAGTTACCTTGTAGCCGCCGTAGATCCAGAGAAGTGTCTTTACAAGACGCTCGATAACCTCGTAGTTTTCCTCATCGTGGCCTGTGCCGTCAGCAAACACGTCGATAGCGAAGGTGGAAACGTAGCCCTTGTTTCTTTCAACAGCGATAACGAGGGGGTTGCCGCCTGCCTCAGCTACTGCCTTCTTAAACTCAGCGATAACTACTGCTGCGGGGCGGAACTGGGGGTCAAGAATAGCCTTAATCATTATAATCGTTCCTTTCGGTATAGGTTAATGTTAAATTCAGATAGCCTTGTACTCTTCGAGAGCGCTTGCTGCATCCTCATCAAGGATGAAGGTTACGTTGGGATGGAGCTGGAGGATAGAAGCCTGGCACCAGGGTGTGATCTGGCCCTCGAGAGCTGCCTTGATAGCCTCAGCCTTCTTGGGGCCGTTTGCTACGAGAACTACCTGCTTTGCGCACATGATGTTGCCGATACCCATGGAGAGAGCTGCGCGGGGAACCTCGTCTGCAGAATTGAAGAGACGGGAATTTGCCTCGATTGTGGACTCTGTGAGCTCAACTCTGTGTGTTTCCCAGATAAAGTCGTTGCCGGGCTCGTTGAAGCCGATGTGGCCGTTGTTACCGATACCGAGAACCTGGAGGTCGATGCCGCCGGCCTCCTCGATCGCTGCGTCGTACTGAGCGCACTCTGCCTTCCAATCGGGAGCCTGACCGTAGAGAACGTGAGTCTTATCCATATCAACGTTTACGTTATTGAAAAGATTCTTATTCATGAAGTAACGGTAGGACTGGTCGTTTGCGGGGTCGATGGGATAGTACTCATCGAGGTTGTATGTAGTAACACCGGCAAAGTCTACTCTGCCCTCTGCATTGAGAGTTGCAAGCTCGGAATAAAGTCCGAGAGGAGATGTACCTGTAGCAAGACCGAGAACGAACTCGGGCTTGTTGGAAATAGCACCTGCAACGATAGAAGCTGCCTTCTTGGAAAGAGCCTCGTAGCTACCTGCTACAAATACCTTTACACCGTTCTTTTTGCCGTTGGAATAAGCCTTGATTTCATTTGCGTTCATTTTTCGATACCTCCGATAATAGTTTTTATAACATTGAAATCAGTGTCAACAATAATAATATCAGCGCACTTGCCCTCCTCGAGAGAACCGATATTCTTGTCCTCTCCGATAGCCTTTGCAGGGTTAAGGCTTGCTGCTGCGAATGCCTCTGCAAGAGATACGCCTGAGTGCTCATAGAAGTTCTTTACGCCCTTATTAAGGTCAAGAACGCTTCCTGCGATAGTACCGTCGGGCATAAGGCACTGAATACCTGTCTTCTTTACGGGCTGTCCGCCAAGTGTATAGTCGCCGTCGGGCATACCGCCTGCTCTCATACAGTCGGTGATGAGGCAGAGCTTGTCACCCTTGAGCTTATGTACCATCTTATAAAGGCCGGGATTTACGTGGAACGTATCACAGATGAGCTCAACGCTGACCGACTCATCGGAAAGAGCCGCGCCTACAACACCGGGATTACGGTGCATAAGTGCTGTCTGTGCATTGAAAAGGTGGGTCGTATGACGAACACCCTTTGCAATACCTGCATTTGCCTCGTCAAAGGTTGCGTTTGTATGGCCCATTGATGAAACAACGCGACCGTCGGCAAATACGCCCTCAATACATTCAAGACCGCCGTCTACCTCGGGAGCGATCGTATATACTTTAATAATATCAGCGTGCTTCTTAATAAATTCTGCGTCGGGACGCTTAATATGCTCCTCTGCCTGTGCGCCCTTCTTGGATGCATTGATGAAGGGACCCTCGCAGTTGATACCAACTACCTTAGCACCCCACTTTGCACCCTCAGCCTTGACCTCGCGGGCATCGTTGAATGCCTTTTCGATCTCCTCTACGGATACTGTCATGGTTGTGGGGCAGAAGCTTGTTACGCCGTTCTTTGCAAGACCCTGAGACATCTTTCTGATACCGTCGGGATCTCCGTCACAGGTGTCGGCGCCCATATAGCCGTGGATGTGAATATCCACAAGACCGGGAGCTACCCACTTACCGCAGGCATCGATGACCTCGTACTGAGAAAGGTCAAGAGAAGCCTGATCTGCGATCTTTTCGATCTTTTCGCCGTACACGATGGCTTTGCCGGAAACGACTTCGCCGGGGAGCACGAGCTGTCCGTTAATGATACATTTCATAACTTTACCATTCCTTTAATCATAACGTTCACAGGAAATTAATCCAAAATTCCCCTTATAATTAATTATACTCCCGACGATTTATAAAATCAATAAATAATGTGAATTTTTTCGCGGGATTTTGTTATTTTTCGCACGGTTTTTTTGAAGTGATTGCACAATCCCTGAGCGTTTTTTGCAAAAGTTTTAAACAAGCTCTCCCTTTTCGTAGGCGCCGAGGAGATACCTTGCCACACCGTCCTCGTCGTTTGAGCCAATAATACCGGTTGCCATCTCCTTGAGCCGCGGATCTGCATTTGAAACCGCGTAGCACTCATCGGCAACCTCGAACATAGAAAAATCATTCACGCCATCGCCAAAAGCAACTACTCTCTCGCAGCCAAGTATTTCCTTCAGTCTGAGAAGCGCACAAGCCTTTGTTGCCTTTCTCGGGAGGATCTCGAGATACCAGTCCGGCGAATATGAATCCTTGTAAAACAAGCAGCGGTGATCCTCCCTCAGCCGCTCGTAGCAGGGCAGGAGCGCTTCCCTTTTATCGGTACAGCTTATGGTGAATATATCACCCTCATAAAGGTCGTCCCATGTACCGAGCCTTGCCCTCGGATCACCTGCACGCGTCCTGAAATACTCTTGCGCCCCAAGGGATTCAAGGTGTTTTTCGGTATAGGTGAATCTCTCCTTGCCGTCTATCAGGGCAAATACTCTGGGATGTGTCCCCAGCCTCTCCAGAGCATCAAGGACAGCCTTGCTCTCCTCAGGGGGAAACGTGCTTTGAAAAACTCTTCTGCCCGTATCGTTTTCAACAGTAAAGGCACCGTTGTAGACTACTGCATACAAAGAGCCGAGATCGCCTACGGCTTTGGCTGCAGTGCTATGGGAGCGCGCCGTTGCATATGTAAAAATCAAACCTTTGCCGCAAAGATACTCCAGCACCCTCGCCGTATACTCGGAAACAGTCCCGTCCGATCTCAGAAGAGTGTTGTCAAGGTCTGATACGTAAAGAGTTTTCATATTTTTACCTCTCTTTCTTTCTAATCTGATTCTATCACTCCCGCTCCGACAATTCAACAAATAAATTTGATTCATTACCATTGCAAATATAGTCAGAGCGTGGTATAATATATCAAATAAGTCATTCAAAGGAAGGACTGAATTATGAAATTTGACGTTATAATTATCGGAGCAGGCCCCGGCGGTATTTTCTCAGCCTACGAGCTTTCTGCCCTTCGCCCCAACCTGAAGATTGCAGTTTTTGAAACAGGTCATTCTCTCGAAAAGCGCCGTTGCCCCATTGACGGCGAAAAGGTCAAAAGCTGTATCGGCTGCAAGAGCTGCTCCATTATGAGCGGATTTGGCGGCGCCGGTGCTTTTTCCGACGGAAAATATAACATAACAAACGATTTCGGCGGTACTCTTTACGAGTACATCGGCAAAAAGCGCGCACTTGATCTTATGAAATACGTGGACGAGATCAATATGCGCTTCGGCGGCGAGGGCACAAAGCTCTATTCCACCGCAGGAACAGGCTTCAAAACCGAATGCATCCGTCACGACCTTCATCTCCTTGACGCCTCCGTGCGCCACCTCGGAACAGATATCAACTACGTGGTTCTTGAAAACCTTTACACTCATCTCAAGGATAAGGTCACATTTTTCTTTGACACCCCCGTAAAGCACGTTAACCGCCTGGAAAAGGGCTACGAGATCGTCTGCAAGGACGGCACCTACACCTGCGAGCAGTGCATTATATCCGTTGGCAGAAGCGGCAGTAAGTGGATGGAAACGGTCTGCCGTGAGCTTGATATCGAAACGAAGTCAAACCGCGTTGACATCGGTGTTCGCGTGGAGCTTCCCGCTCAGGTGTTCGCCCATATAACGGACGAGCTTTACGAAAGCAAGATCGTATACCGCACCGAAACCTACGGTGACAAGGTCCGCACCTTCTGTATGAATCCCAAGGGAGCAGTTGTAAACGAGAACACCAACGGCATCATTACGGTTAACGGTCACAGCTACGAGGACCCCGAAAAGCAGACTGAAAACACAAACTTTGCCCTTCTCGTTGCAAAGCATTTCTCCGAGCCCTTCAAGGATTCCAACGGCTACGGCGAAAGCATTGCCCGTCTCAGCAATATGCTGGGCGGCGGCGTTATCGTTCAGCGCTTCGGCGATCTTATCAGAGGTCAGCGTTCAACTCCCGGAAGAATCGAGGAATCCTTCGTGACACCTACTCTTTGTGCAACACCCGGCGACCTCAGCCTCGTGCTTCCCAAGCGAATCCTCGACGGTATCATTGAGATGATCTACGCCCTTGATAACGTTGCCCCCGGAACTGCCAACGACGACACGCTTCTTTACGGTGTTGAGGTCAAGTTCTACAATATGGAGGTCGAGGTCAACGAGCGCCTTGAATCAAAATACGAAGGACTTTATATTATCGGCGACGGAAGCGGAATCACTCATTCTCTCTCCCACGCATCAGCCAGCGGAGTTCACGTTGCCCGCGATATTGCAAACAGATAAACATAATAGAAAAAGAGCAAGAGCCAAAGGAGTTTATCCTTTAGATCTTGCTCTTTTTGTCGGTACTCGGTATATCGTCACTTCGTTCCGTTCGAATCGAGCTTTAGCATATCGAATTTCAAAAGCAATATATCGGAAATCCCATAAGGGATTTATATCGATGATTGTCGTGCCAAAGCAAATCGGACTTATTTCGAAAGCTCTCTTTCTACGATCTCTTTGAGATCCTCGTATTCAAGGGCTGATACTATGATATCGACTATCACGCCGTCCTCGTCGATAACGAGAGTTCTGGGCCACTCTCCGCGGCCGCCGAGGTTTGTATAATATCCGTCCTCACCGGCTGAGAAATCGGCAACGAAATTAACATCGCTGTCAGGATACTTTTCTCCGATATATCCGGGAGCGGCGGCAACACCCATAAAGGAATGGACTGCGAACACGCTTATCTCGTCCTTGTACTCAGTTGCTATCTGATCGAAAAAGGGCAGCTCCGCAACGCAGGGGGTACACCACGTTCCCCAGAAATTGATGATAGTGAGCTTTTCTTCCTTCGTGGGATCGACCTTATCAGTCTCGCAGATGCCGTCAGCCGTGATTCTTGAAAGCTCAGCACCGTAGCAAAGGTTACCTACCTCCGTGCCGGGTACTGCAGGCTCCTTCTGATTCCAGAAGTAAACGAAAGAACCAACAAGGATCGCTATCATAAGAACGCAGGCAATGCTTCTTGTGATAAGGCGGGCCTTTTTATTGCCCTTAACAGTTTCGGGAAGGCTCTTTTTCTTTCCGAGCCCCTTCCACACGATGGCGTTTGTGGGGCATACGTCCACACAGTCGCCGCAGCTGATACACTCGGCGTCACCCACCTTTTTGATGTCCATTTTACAACGATTCTTACAAAGGTTACAGTGAGTACATTTGGACTCCTCCACCTTGACACCGAATACGGAGAACTTATTGAAAAGTCCGTAAAGGGCGCCGAGAGGACATACGAATCGGCAGAACATACGGAATATGAACACGCACGCCACGAGAACGCTTACGAGTATGAGAAATTTCCACGTAAACAGAGGTCCGAGCATCGAGAAATAGCTGTCGTTCACCTTGTTTGCAAGGAGGGACACACCACCCTCAATAGTTCCTGCGGGGCATATGTACTTACAGAAAGCAGGAAGGGGAGTATCGCGAAATGCGTACATAATGGGAATAATAAAGACAAAAAGCACGAGGATCGCATACTTGAAGAAGGAAAGCACCCGTGTTACGGGGCCTTTTTTTATCTTGGGGGTCTTGATCTTATAAACGAGCTCCTGAATAAGACCGAAGGGGCAAAGCCAGCCGCAGATCATTCTGCCGAACATAATGCAGTAAAGAAGAAGAATGCCGCCAACGTAGTACATAGCTCCCTTTCCTGCCGAGAAGGAGCCCTGAAGGCTTCCCAGAGGGCAGGCACCAACGGCACCGGGGCAGGAATAGCAATTAAGACCGGGGACGCACATGGTCTTCGTATCGCCCTTGTAAATGCTTCCCGAAACGAATCCCTTCAGGTTAGCGTTGAAAAGCAGGGCAAAATAAAGCTGCATAAGCTTTCTCTTTGAGGGAATGAGCGCCCTTAATTTATTGAAAAATTTCTTCATTTTGACCTCCTTAGCCGAGACCGATGCACTCGGTACAGATGTTAACAGCCTTTGTCAGAACGTCCTCATATCCGCCGAGATATATTCCGGCAACAAGAAGGGCCACTATAGCCGATGCAATAAAGACGTATCTGATCACAGCTACGATCTGCTCAGGCTCTTTCTCTTCCTTTTTCACGATATCCGCCTCCCTTGCATCAGGGAGCTTTTTGAGAAGATCTATCTCCTTTTCAAGGCTTTTATCGTTTGCAACATTGCTGTACATCATATAAGCCAAGGGGACAACAATGCAAGAAAGAAGAACCAAAAATGCATTTATCACAGAGCCGTTAATATCATCGGTATAGTTTGAGGATGCTGCGGCATAGCGCAAAAACAAAATTGTAAAAACCGCAAAAAGCACTGCAATTATTGACTTTCTTACCGTTCTTGCCACCTGCTCCCTCTTGATTCCCGAAAGGATGGCAGGGTCGGCGTCACAGTTTTCCACGTTCTTTTTCATACGCAGGCGTTTTGCAAGAAACTCGTTATCTTTATTCATTTTCTTCCTTTTTATATTTATGGGAGAAATGAACTCATATACGAATCCCAAAACGGTGAGAGCAACGGTGGCGTACACGGGAACAGCGATAAATCCGAAGGTCTCCTCCACTATTGCGCGGGAATACTCCTGATCGGGATAAAACGTGGGAAGGGGAAGCTTGATCCCAAACAACAGCTCCGTCGTCTCAAAGGTGACGTTATAGTAGATCCGCAGGCATCCTGCCATAAAGCACAGCCCCGTCAGAACGATAAAAGCTGCCAAAATAATATTGAAAATGCGGTGAAGTCGCATTTCTTTCTCTTTTGTCATATTTTGTTCTCCTAAGTGATTTTTCTTCGCAACTTAGTATAGCACGATTTATTAGAATTGTAAACAATTTAAGAAAATAAAAAAAAGATGTGTAGAAAATATTGCAATTCAGGCGAAAAAGTAGTAGTATAGATTGAATATGTATGTATTTATATATAAATTAATATAAAGAAGGAGATTTTTAAAGAAATGGAGAAAACAAAGCTTTCCAAAAGGCTGACGAGAATGCTCTCACTGCTGCTGGTAATTTCAATGCTTGCAGGCATGATTGCGATCCCCTCAGTCTCAGCTTCTGATTTTGAGGCATCTTACATTCAGAAGCTTGACAACCTGGCGGTTGACTACGAGAGTTACCTGGATAACTCAGTAATGTTCCAGCTGCCGGAAGGCGTAAGCGACAGCGAGGAGATTTCCGTCATCATTACGGTTGACGGCGCTTCCGTTATGGACGCTTACAACGGCACCGATAAGACCATGAGCTTTTCGGAATACGCACAGACCTCTGAGAACACTGCTAAAACAAAGCAGCTCGTCAGCGACAAAAAGGCTGACGTTCTCAAGGCTCTTGACGAGAAGGGCATCTCCTACACCACCGGTGAGGAATACGCCGCAGTTCTCGCAGGCTTTGAGCTTATCATCAAGGCAGGCGACTTCGAAAAGACCTGCAGGTCTCTTGACCGCGGCATGACTGCCATCGTCGGCGAGGTGTACAACACCTGCGAGACTGAGCTTGTTGAAAACAAGGTCAACGTTTTCGATACCGGTATCTTTAACAGCGAAGGCTGCGGATACGACGGAAGCGGAATGGTGGTTGCAGTTCTTGATACGGGTCTCGATACAAACCACACCGCATTCTCCACCGAGAACTTCACAAGCAAGAACCTCGGACTCACCTACAAGGACGTAGCGAAGGTCATCGGCGACACGGCGGCAAGCGAGCTTCTCGACGGCCTCACCGTTGACGACGTTTACGTAAACGAAAAGGTCCCCTACGGATTTGACTACGCAGACGAGGACCCCGACGTTTATTCCACCCACAACAACCACGGTACTCACGTTGCCGGCGTTATCGCAGGTAACGACGATACTATCCGCGGCGTTGCCCCCAACGCTCAGGTGGTTCCCATGAAGATCTTCTCCGACGTTGAGGACTCTGCAAAAAGCTCCTGGATCCTCGCCGCCCTTGAGGACTGCGTGGTGCTGGGAGTTGACGTTATCAATATGTCCATCGGCACAGCCTGCGGCTTCTCCCGCGAGACTGACGAAGAGGCAGTTAGCGGTGTATTCGAAAACATCCGTAAGGCAGGCATCAGCATGATCGTTGCTGCCTCCAACAGCTTCTCCTCTGCCTTCGGAAGCGAGGCTAACGGTAACCTCGGTCTTACATCCAACCCCGATACCGGTACGGTAGGCTCCCCCTCCACCTACGAAGGAACAATGTCAGTTGCTTCCATCGCCGGTGCCGAGACTCCCTACCTCCTCTATAACGACACTATCATCTACTTCACAGAGTCCTCTAACTCCGCAGCCGAGGAGAACGACTTCTTCAAGACGCTTCTCGGTGACAAGGACTCCATGAACATAGATTACGTTCTCATCCCCGGTGTCGGCCGAAGCGCTGACTATACGGGTCTTGACGTTAAGGACAAGATCGCCCTCGTCAGACGAGGAAGCAACACCTTCGAGGAAAAGGCGCTCATCGCTGAGGAGCAGGGCGCTGCAGGTATCATCGTTTACAACAACGTATCCGGTGACATCAAGATGAACGTAGGTGATGCAAAGATCGCCGTCTGCTCAATTTCTCAGGACGACGGTGAAATGCTTGCAAAAAAGGATTCCGGTACTCTTAAGATCAAGAAGTCCCAGTCCTCCGGTCCCTTCATCTCCGACTTCTCCTCCTGGGGTCCCACACCTGACCTGAGGATCAAGCCTGAGATCACAGCCCACGGCGGAAGCATTCTTTCCTCCATCACAGGCGGCGGCTACGACCGTATCTCCGGTACATCGATGGCCTGCCCCAACCTTGCAGGCGTCGTAATCCTTCTCAGACAGTACGTTGTTGAGAACTTCCCCGAGATCGCAGACGACAACAACAAGGTCAACGACATGGTCAACCGCCTTATGATGTCCACGGCAGATATCGCTCTTAACACAAACGGCCTCCCCTATGCAGTAAGAAAGCAGGGCGCGGGACTTGCAAACCTCCAGGCATCCATCGACACACCCGCCTATATCAAGACCTTTGATAAGGACGGCAAGGAGATGAACAAGACAAAGCTTGAGCTTGGTGACGATCCCGATAAGAAGGGCGTTTACGAAATGACCTTCGCCATCTCAAACTTCGGCGAAAAGAAGCTCTCCTACACTCTCGGCGGCTACGTGCTTACTGAGGGCGTCAGCGAAACCAAGACCAATGCAGGCGAGACCACCGTTACCGAGGAGGCTTACGAGCTCGAGGGTGCTACTATCGAGATCGTTTCCGTCGAGGGCGGCAAGAAGAGCGGCAAGACCGTTAAGGTCGATGCAGGCAAGGAAGCTAAGGTAACAGTCAAGATCACTCTCTCCGATGAGGACAAGAAGTACCTTGACGATTCCTTCGAAAACGGCATGTACGTTGAAGGATACCTCACACTTACGGCAAACAAGGGTTCAAAGATCGACCTCAACATCCCCTACCTCGCTTACTACGGCGACTGGACCGTTGCTCCCCTCTTTGACCTTACCTACTACGATACAAATGCAGACGAGCTTGATGACGGTATCGACATCGAGGACAAGACTATGGCTGATGCTTACGCTACACGTCCCGTCGGCGGTGTTTCCGATGACTACGTAAGCTACCTCGGCTCCTACTACTTCATCCAGGATCCCGACGATATCGTTATTGCAGCAGATCCCAAATACGTTTCTCTCTCCAACCAGATCGGCTCCGTACATTCTCTCAGATTCGTCTGGGCAGGTCTTCTCAGAAACGCAGAGCGAATCGAAGTTTCCATCACCGACGACTCCTCCGGAGAGGTCATCTTCGAGACAGTTGACGATGACGTTCGTAAATCATACAGCGACGGAGGCGCTATGATCTATCCCTCCAACGTTGAGATCGAATTCGATACCACAGAGTATCAGCTCGAGAACAACACCACCTACACGGTTCGCCTCGAGGGCTTCCTCGACTACGGCGAGGACGGCGGTGCCGCGACCAACGAAAACAACGTGTTTGAGTTCCCTCTCACCGTTGACTTCCAGGCTCCTACCATCACCAAGGTGGAATACCGCTACGAATATGATAAGACACTGAAAAAGAACCGTCTTTATGCAGATGCCTATATCTACGATAACCACTTCTCAATGTGCTCACAGCTCGGTTACGTAGCTATGGGTCAGGACGAAAACGGTAACGCTGCTGCCGAGATGAAGGCGTTTGAGCAGTATATGACCCCCATCTACTCCGAGCGCAACAGCACTACAAAGGTAACCTACGAGCTTACCGATTATATCTACGACATCAAAAATAACGCAGCAACAAAGAATACCTTTGTTATCACGACCTACGACTACGCACTAAACTATGCAACCTATGAGATCGGTCTCCCCGATAACTACACCGATTTCTACTTCGAAAGCATCGACGAGGATATTACCCTCAGCCCCAATGAGATCTATTCTCTCGAGCCTGTAGTATCTCCCTCCACAGAGTGGGCAGAGCTCCTTGATTACTCCTCCTCCAAGCCCAGCGTTGCAAGAGTTGTCAACAACAAGCTCATTGCAGTTGCTCCCGGCACGGCAACAATCAAGGCTCAGGATCCTACGACCAATAAGTCCGTTTCCTTCAAGGTAACGGTTCTCGATGAGGATGACGAGGGCTACAGAAAATACGATAAGCCCGTCGCAGACGTATTTACTCTGGACGGCTTCACCACCCAGAAGGCATACTATATGCTCGATAATGAGGATAAGGTACTGGGTGACACCGGAAGCATCAACTTCTTTGAGGGCAGCTACAAACTTGAAATGTATCCCTCCGAGTCCGTGCTTCTCAACTACTCCTTGGACGCTTACTTCCCCAAGGATACAACGGTAGTATACGAATCCAGCAACGAAAGCATCGTTAAGATCGACGATTACGGCGTTGTTACAGCTCAGGCAGAGGGCTTCTCCTCCGTTACCATCAAGGTCATGATGGACGGCCAGAGCACTTACTACTCAGAAACAGTTTCCGTTGAGGTCAAGGATCCCTACGTGAACACAGGCGCATCCCTTACTCACTACTACGGTCTCGGCGGTCTCGTTGACGTGCCCGCAGACCTGTCTCTGCGCGAGATCGGCTCCTTCGCGTTCTCAAACTTCGAGTATATCATGAAGACTCCCGAAGAGCTCGCTGAGGACGACCGCGAAACAAGCAAGCAGTGGTTCATCGGTGATAACACCATCACAAAGGTAGTTCTCCCCGAGGGAATCGAAAAGATCAACTCCTACGCCTTCGCTAATCTTACAGCCCTTGAAGAGATCGTTCTCCCCTCCACTCTGGAGTCCATCGAGTACGGCGCATTCTACGGATGCTCCTCTCTTGAGAAGATCACCTTCTCCGGCGAAAACAACGTAATTATCGTCAGCCAGTCCGCATTTGAGGGCTGTGACCTTCAGGGAACTCTGGAATTCCCCTCCATCTGCGTTATCTCCGACTACGCGTTTGCAGGAAACCAGAACCTTGAGGGAATCGTTCTCGGCGAATCTATCCTTTCCATCGGTCAGTATGCTTTTGCATCCTGTAAGGACCTCAAGGATATCACCGTCAAGGCAGATAAGGTCAAGTACGGCGCTTACTGCTTCACAGGCTGTCAGTCCATTACAGAATTCTACGTTAACTCCGCAGTTCTTCCCGAGGGTATGTTCTACGAGTGTGACGAAATGACTAAGGTCACGGTAGGTCCCGACGTAAACGATATCGGCGTGTTTGCTTTCAGAGATACAAAGATCGATTCCTTCGAGATCTCAAAGAAGAACAAGAACTTCAAGGTACAGACTGCAGATCACATCCTCTCCGCTGACGGCGAAACTCTCATTGCTCTCGCTCCCACAGTTAAGGGCGAGCTTACAGCACAGAGCGTTCCCGAGGGAGATAAGATCTCCAAGATCGGTAAGGGTGCCCTCTCCTCTAACCAGAAGATCACAAGCGTTAAGATGGAAAACGTAACCGAGGTCGGCGACTACGGTCTCGCTTCCAATAAGAACCTTGCATCCGTAACGCTCGGTGCCCTTGAAAAGCTCGGTGACTACGCACTCTTCGAGGCTGCTATCACCCAGATGCCCGCATTCACCGCAGATACGGAGATCGGCAAGTATGCATTCTCCTACACAAAGCTCACATCCGTTACTATTCCCGACGGTATGGAGATCAAGGAGGGTACATTCTCTGAGTGTATCGATCTTGCAACTGTCGTTATCGGCAACGATTGCACCGTCGGCGACTACGCATTCAGCCTTAACCGCGATCTTGCGTTCAAGATCGAATCCTTTGAGCAGGACGGAAACAATCTTTACCGCTACCACTTCTCCTCTCCCCTTACTTCTCTTACTATCGGTACAAATGCCGTTATCGGCGAAAGTGCCTTCGCAAATGCAGCAAGCCTTGAGGCTATCACCCTCGGTGAGGGAGCTGAGCTTGGCAAGATGGCATTCTATAATATGTCAAGCCTCAAGACTCTCGACCTTTCCGGTGTCAAGAAGCTGGGCGACTATGCTGTCAGCGGCGACGTTTACTACGCTTGCAAGGACGACGGTATGAGCTACGCTTACGTTACAAGCGACGGATACTATCTCTACACATATCACGGTCCCAAGCTCACCTCCATCAATATTTCAGGAGCTGAAAGCATCGGTGAGTACACCTTCTCCTACTGCAGGCTTCTTACAGACGTAACTCTCCCCGAAAAGCTTGAAGAGATCCCCGCATACGCCTTCGCAGGCTGTGATGCTCTCAAGAACATCAATCTTACTCAGGTTGAAAAGATCGGTGACTACGCATTTATGGAATGCGGACTCGAAAACATCGATATCTCCGGCTGTGAGGAGATCGGCGAATACGCGTTCGTTTCCAACCGCAATCTAGCTTCCGTAAAGTTCTCCGAGGATACAGGCTCCATCGGTGAGGGCGCATTCTCCTACTGCGACGTTCTTGCAAAGATCGAGAACTTCGCATCCGTTGAAAGCATCGACGACTATGCATTTGCATACACGGCGATCGTTGAGGCTGACCTTACAGGTGCAGTTTCCATCGGTAAGAACGTATTTATGAAGGAAAAGCTCACAGATTTCAAGGTAACTCTCGGTGAGGACCTTGAAACCCTCGGCGATAACCCCTTCGCAATGTGTAAGATCGCTCCCTTCTCTACTCTCGATACCGTTAAGGTAAACGGAGTAAAGCAGGAGGTTGATGTCTACGACTTCGAGCTCTCCGACAACGTAAAGGTGGTTGACGGATCTCTCTACTGGTACAACGGAATCGGCTACGAGCTTATCACCTTCGCAGGTGTCGAGACTGAGGACGTTGTAGTCAGCGACGATACCGTACGTATCTCCGCCCTCGCATTTGCAGGCAGCGATATCGTCAGAATCAAGATGCCCTATACAACAACAGCTATCGGTCACAAGGCGTTCTTCGACTGCAAGAACCTTGAGATCGTTACCTTCAACAGCCACACAGTTCCCGTGTTCGAGGAGGAATACGATCCCGCATTCTACGGATCCTTCGAGAATATCCCTGGAGCCGGCGACTACGGCACATACCAGGATTACGACGGCAACGACGTTCAGATCAGCGGTATGGGTATCGTTCCCTACTTCATGTGGAACGTAACTGCCGGCGGTCAGATGGAAACAAACATCTTCTACGGTGCAAACTTCGTCAACTACGTGGGCCACGTTGAAGACAAGCCCCTTATGGTGCGCCCCGTTAACGGCGTAAGCTACGACTCCTTCATCTGCGATCAGTACTTCAGCCTCGCACTTGACGGCCCCGCAGCTCCCGACGCTACCGCAGTGGCAGCCATCAACGCCATTAAGAAAATCCCCCAGAGAATCACCTACGAGGATAAGGCGATTGTAGAGGCTGCAAGAGCAGCATACGCAAAGATCGCAACTATCCAGCAGCAGGCTCTCGTTCACAACTATGCTGATCTCGTTGCCGCTGAGCAGCGTATCGCAACCCTCGCACCTAAGGACGAAACAGTTGAAAAGGATAAGATCAACGTTGGTCTCATCATTGCAATCGTTTGTGCAGTTCTCGGTGCGGCCCTCGTTGCAGTTGCAGTTTTCTTCCTTATTAAAAATAAAGAGAAGGTTTCTGCATTTGCGGCAAAGATTTTCGCAAATCTTAAAAAGAAAAAAGCAAGCTCCGAGGCAGATTCTGAGGCTCCCGCTGATGAAAAATCAGAAGAAGAGGCAGCCTGTGAAGATTGTGCCGAAAAAGAAAACGGAGGAGAAGATGAAGCTGAATAAAAAAATCCTCGCTGTGGCTCTTGTGTGTCTTGCCTCCCTCCTGTTCTGTGCAGGATGTAGCTACGGTATCTCTCAGCATGAGATAAACGATCAGGAAAACTACACCGTTAGCGTCAAGTTTGACGCTAACGGGGGTACCTTTACTACAAATACTCCTGTAATCGTCCATACCTACAACATTAAAGACCTCCCCACAAACGATAAGGGTCTCGTTGAGATCCCCCTCGTTGCTCCCAATGATCCCGAGGTCGGTAACGAATCCTTCAACCCTAAGAAAAACGGCTACTTCTTTGCCGGATGGTATGAGGAACGTATCGATACCGAGAAGGCAAACGGCGCAACGAACATGACCTACTCAAACATCTGGGACTTTGAAGAGGACCGCGTAAAGGCTGATCCCAAAAAGGACTATTCCTCCTCCGAGCCCGTTGTTACTCTCTACGCTGCCTGGATCCCCCTCTTTGAAGTGAATTATTATGACGCTGCCACCGGCGAGCTCCTCAGCCAGTCTCAGTTTGACCCTATGGCTGACAATACCTTCACTCTTCCCGTATGGAACGAGGAAACAGGCGCCGTTGAGATGAACGATTTCCCCAAAAAGAGCGGCTATACCTTCAATGCAGCTTACCTTGACAGCGATATGACCGCTGCTATCGATACTGAAGAGCTCCTGCATCCCGGTACTGTCAACTATGAAAACGGCACCGCCGAAAATCCCGTACTTGACGTTTACGTCGACTGGACGGAGGGCGAATGGTTCCGTATCTCCACCGCTGAGCAGTTCCTCGAAAGCGCAAGCGTTTCAGGTCACTACGAGATCCTTGCGGATCTGGACTTTGAAGGCGAAAGCTGGCCCTCCTCCTTTATGCACAATAACTTCGAGGGCAAGATCGTCGGCAACGGACACACCTTCAAGAACATCAACTTTAATCAGTACAGTAACAAAAAGGTCAATACCGGTCTTTTCGGATCCCTTTCCGAAAACGCCTCCGTCACAGACGTGACCTTTGAAAACGTTACCTTCACCATCGATGAAGGCTCCACGGTTATGGGCGCAAACTTCGGTCTCTTCGCAGGAAGCATTTCCGAGGGCGCTGAGATCACAAACGTCGTTCTTAAAAACTGTACAATGGCAATCGACTCCGAATGCTATTTCGATAAACCCGATTACTCCATCGGCCTTGTTTGCGGTATGGGTGATCCTGCGGTTATCCTGACCGAAAACATTACGTGTATCGCCTCCGGCGATGAGGCCGAAAAGGTCGCAATCACCATCGACGGCAACACCGTAACAGTCACTTTCTCTTAATTTTGTAAGTTTATTTCATTATATATAAGGAGAAATTAAAATGAAAAAGAAAATTCTTTCCCTTATCCTGTGCGTAGCAATGCTCGCAGGAATGGCAACCTCTTTTACAGGCTGCTCCGGCGCCTCGAAGGATGCTTTCGTTATTATGACAGAGCAGCTCGACGGCCTTTTCAACCCCTTCTTCTACACATCCGCTCCCGACGGCACTATCGTTTCCATGACTCAGATCGGTATGCTCGGCTCCACCTACAAGGACGGCAAGGTCGTTGTTGCTTACGGTGAGGACGAGGCAGTAGTAACAAAGGACTACGAGATCGTTGAAAACGATGACGACACAACTACATACAACTTCGTTATCAAGAACGGCATCAAGTTCTCCGACGGCGAAGCTCTTACAATGGAAGATATCCTCTTCAACTACTACGTTTACCTCGACCCTGTTTACACAGGAAGCAATACTCTCTACTCCACCGACATCCTCGGCCTTCAGGAGTACAGAACACAGCAGATCACATCCGACTCCCAGTCCGGCGATGACGATCAGATCTCCTCTCAGGCTTCCTCCAGAGCTAAGGCTCGACTCGATGAGCTTGTAAACCTCTTCATCTCCAAGCGCGACGCTTCCAAGACAAACGAGTTCGGCAAGGACGATATGACAGCGGCTATCAAGTCTCATTCCCTTTCCTCCGGTTATAAGGGCGCCCTCTCCAACGATCCCGACAGCGTAACAAACGACGACCTCCTTGCAGACTACGAGTACGCTCTCAAGCTCTTCCGCGAGGAGCTTGAAACAGACTACAAGAGCGCTCAGGAATCCTACACCGAGGAGCCCTACAAGTCCCACGAGGAATTCAAGGACGAGATCTTCTGCTTCATGTACACAGAGGGCTACGTTTCCGTTGAATACGAAGAGGACGAAGACGGCAAGGTTGACCGTACAAAGTTCAAGAAGCTCACTCCCGATTACCCCTCCTCCATCAAGGATCAGAAGGCTGCAATCGATTACATCTTCAACGATAAGATCGCTCGCGAGCTTGACATCGTTCTCCGCTACTGGGCAACAGCTAACACTCTTACAACAGAGTTCACAGCTAAGGCTAAGGAAGTAATCCTTCACGAGAACGTTTCCGATGACGGATCTCTCGCAGTTCCCTCCATCTCCGGTATCGTTTCTCTCGGCCACACAGAAAGAGCCGGCGAGAAGATCACCGTAAACGGCACAGAATACACCATCGCTTCCGCTCATAACGATGACGGTACTGTAAAGAACGAAGGCGAGTACGACGTTCTTTCCATCACCATCGACGGCATCGACCCCAAGGCTATCTGGAACTTCGCTCTCACCATCGCTCCCCAGCACTACTACGGCGAAGGAAGCAAGGTTAAGGTAGACATCGAAAACAATAAGTTCGGCGTTGAGTTCGCTTCCTTCGAATTCATGACCGACGTTATCCAGTCCACAAGAAACATCAAGATCCCCATGGGTGCAGGCGCTTACAAGGCAACTGACACAAAGAACTCCGACGAACCCTCCGAAAGCGAATTCTACACAAACAACGTTGTATACTTCAAGGCTAACAACAACTTTGAGACTGTTGGCGAGGGTATCAACAACGCAAAGATCGAAAAGATCCGCTACCAGGTAGTATCCTCCCAGAACGCTATCGCAGCTCTCGAGGAGGGCAACGTTCACTACATCTCCCCCGCTCTTACAAACGACAACTACGATAAGCTTGAAAAGCTCAAGAATAAGGGTATGGTAACTCTCACAACCGACCAGCTCGGTTACGGTTACGTAGGTATCAACTCCGCAAAGGTAAACGATATCAATATCCGTAAAGCTATTATGTGCGCTATGGACACATCCCTCGCTCTTGACTACTACCGCGCAGGTACTGCAGAGCAGATCTTCTGGCCCATGTCCAAGGTAAGCTGGGCATATCCCACAGGTACAGATGAGACCTATAACGGCTTCGAGTATCCTCCCGCAGACGGCTGGAGCAAGGAAATCGCTACAGAGTACATCGAGCAGTACATGCAGGAGGCAGGCGTTTCCGCAGGCGACAACGACCTCAAGATCAAGTTCACAATCGCAGGCTCTAACCTTCAGGATCACCCCACATACAAGGTATTCCGTGACGCTGCAGCTCTTCTTAACGAGCTTGGCTGGGAGGTTGAAGTAGTTTGTGATACACAGGCTCTTACAAAGATCAACACAGGCTCTCTCGAGGTTTGGGCTGCTGCTTGGTCCAGCGCACTTGACCCTGACCTTTACCAGGTTTACCACAAGGATTCTACAGCAACAAGTACACTTGCCTGGGGTTATAACTACCTCAAGACAAGCGGCTCCGATGAAGAGCTTGATATCCTTGACGAGCTCTCCGACCTCATCGATGAGGCTCGTGAAACAAACGACCAGGAAGAAAGAAGCGAGCTCTATAAGGAAGCTATGACTCAGATCCTTGACCTCGCGATCGAGCTCCCCGTTTACCAGAGAAGCGTTCTCTACGCTTATAACTCCAAGGTTATCAGCGAGGAAAGCCTCCCCAAGGAAAGCGAAATGAACCCCTATTCCTCTCCCCTTGACCGTATCTGGGAAGTTGAATTTGCTGACTGATAATAATATCTACCACAGATCATGCTGAAGTATATTTTAAAAAGACTGTTGATGTCCATACTCATACTTCTCGGCGTTTCAATGATCATTTACTTCCTCATCCGACTGATGCCCGTCGATTTTATCCAAAGTAAGATCGACGCCATCAGCCGAGGAGGAGCGACAGTAAGCCAGGAAACGCAGGACGCAATGTATGCAATGTACGGACTGGGCGACGACAGCTTTCTCGGAATCCTCAAGGGATACTTCTCATGGCTCGGAGCACTTGCAAAATTTGACCTTGGAACAAGCTTTGTTTACGGTCTTCCCGTTGCACAGGTGATCTTCGAGCATATGGGCATATCCTTTGCCATAGCCCTCATCGCAACGATCTTCGAATTTATGATCGCGATCCCCCTTGGTATCACGGCAGCAACGCATCAGTACAGCTTCCGGGATTACCTCGTTACCGTTCTCGTTATGATCGGTATATCCCTCCCCTCCTTCTTCTTTGGCAATATGCTGAAGGACTTCTTTGCACTGAAGCTTGGAATCTTCCCCGCATCCGGTCTTGTTGATGCTACCGCATCCTATACCGGAATCCAGCTCCTCGGCGACTATTTCGTTCATATGTTTATTCCTATTCTCACCATCGTTATCCTTTCGATCGGTGCGAGAATGAGAATGACAAGAACAAATATGCTTGAGGTCATGAACTCAGACTACATCAGAACTGCTCGCGCCAAGGGTCTTCCCGAAAGGACTGTTATCAATAAGCACGCCTTCCGCAACACCCTTATTCCCCTTGTAACAAGCCTTGCAGGTCTTCTCCCCTCCCTGTTCTCCGGTGCTATCATCACCGAGCAGGTATTCGACCTCCCCGGTATCGGTAACATCGCTCTTGATGCCATGAATCGCGGAGATATCCCCTTCATCATGGGCTACAATATGTTCCTTGCACTTCTCTCAGTTCTCGGCGTTCTTCTTGCCGACCTGATGTACGGAATCGTAGACCCCAGAGTTAAGCTTGAGTAAAGGAGGCACAAAAATGGAAGAAACAAAAAACAAAGAAGAGCTTCTGGAAGAAGTTTCCTCTGAGATCGATGACACAGACGTGCCTCTTGATAAAAACGTGCGCCTTATGTCTCCTACCAGAATGGTAGTTCGCAGATTTTTCCGCTCAAAGCTCTCGATCGTGGGACTTATAATGGTAGTAGGTCTCTTCATCTTCTCATTCCTCGGCCCTCTCTTCTATACGCAGTGGGGCGAGATCGAGCTTGATGAAAGCGGTAAGACCGAATACTCCGTTTCCCAGGCTGAATACACCGTGGACGGCGTTAAATACTCCGTTCGCCAGACTACAGAAAAGTATCTCAAGGATAATGCCCTTGCGGCTCCCTCCTCCGAGCACATCCTCGGAACTGATAAGGAAGGTTACGATATCTTCGTTCGTCTTATGTACGGCGGCCGTATCTCTCTTACCGTAAGCTTTATCGCCGTATTCCTCATTACAGCCCTCGGTGTTATCATGGGCGGTCTTGCAGGCTTCTTCGGCGGCGTTATTGATAACATTATCATGCGTATTTGCGATATCCTTATCTGTCTTCCCGGTATTCCGATCCTTCTTATCATCAGTACCATCCTCGATGCATCCGATATCGATAAGAAGTACCGTATCTACCTTCTTATGATCTATCTGACCTTTATCTCCTGGCCCGGAACTGCACGTCTCGTTCGCGGACAGATCCTCTCCCTCCGTGAGCAGGAATATATGGTAGCCGCTGAGGCTATGGGTTACTCCACCTTCAGAAAGATCTTTAAGCACCTTGTTCCCAACGTAATGCCTCAGCTCATCGTTTCCATGAGCCTTTCCCTCGGTAGTATGATCCTCTACGAGGCTACTCTGTCCTACCTGAATCTGGGTGTTAAGGCACCGTATGCTGCCTGGGGTACTATGATAAATATTATTTCAACTGACCAGGACATCCTCCAGCATTACCTGAACGTATGGGTTCCTGCCGGCGTCTGCATCGTAATCGCAGTGCTTGGCTTTAACTTCATCGGTGACGGTCTGCGCGATGCCCTTGACCCGAAAGCAAGGAGGTAATTGAATATGGCAAACAAAAATTACCTCACCGGTCGCGAGATACGAAAGATCGCAAAGGAAAACAATAAGATCATGAAGCGCCTTGAGGCTTATAAAAACCGCAAGTGCGACGAATCCGAGTATCTCACGGCAATGCATAATCCCGCAAACATCCTCGAGATCGAAGATCTCCACACCTACTTCTTCACAGAGCAGGGCGTTGTTAAGGCTGTTAACGGCGTTTCTCTCAACATCCCCAAGAATGCAACAGTCGGTATCGTAGGCGAGTCCGGCTGCGGTAAGTCCGTTACGAGTATGTCCGTTATGAGACTTCTTCAGGGGCCTACCGGTCAGATCTATTCCGGCGAGATCCGCTTCAATTCAAAGGAAGAGGACGGCACGGAAAAGGTCTACGACATCGCAAAGATGCCTATCCGCGATATCCATAAGATCCGCGGAAATCAGATAGCTATGATCTTCCAGGAGCCTATGACCAGCCTTAACCCCGTGTTCACCATCGGTCAGCAGCTGGATGAGGTAACCTTCATTCACAGACCCGGTGCCACAAAGGAGGATGCCAAGGCAAAATCCATGGAAATGCTCAACCTCGTAGGAATCGCAGCCCCCGAAAGAGTATACGCTGCATTCCCCCACGAGCTTTCCGGCGGTATGAGACAGAGAGTTATGATCGCTATGGCTCTTGCCGCAGACCCCAGACTCATCATTGCCGATGAGCCTACCACCGCTCTTGACGTTACTATTCAGGCACAGATCCTTGACCTTCTCCGCGATCTTAAGGATAAGATCGACGGCTCCATCATGCTCATTACCCACGACCTCGGTATCATCGCTGAGATGGCTGACTACGTCGTTGTAATGTACGCAGGTAAGGTCATCGAGCAGGGTACTGCAAAGGAGATCTTCCATAATCCTATGCACCCCTACACCATCGGACTTCAGAAGTCCAAGCCTACTCTTAAATCTGACAGCGATATGCTGTTCAATATCCCCGGCAACGTTCCGAACCCTGTGAATATGCCGAACTACTGCTATTTCAAGGAAAGATGCGACAGATGCGTAAAGAAGTGCTCCGGCGATTACCCCGGTATGATCCAGGTAAGCCCCACTCACTACGTTGCCTGCCATCTCTATGAGGAGGATCAGAACAATGGCTGATGAAAAAGTAATTGAAAATTATGATCCCGAAGTGATCCTTGAAGTCCGCAACCTCCGCAAGACCTTCCCTCTTAAAAAGACTATCACGGGTAAGGTCACACAGGAGCTCGTAGCGGTTGACGACGTTTCCTTCTCCCTCAAGGCAGGCGAGACTCTCGGTATCGTTGGTGAGTCCGGATGCGGTAAGACCACTCTCGGCCGCGCTATCCTCAAGCTCCATCAGCCCACGGGCGGCCGCATCATCTTCGAGGGTCAGGATATTACAGACTTTAACTCAAAGCAGATGAGAGAGATCCGCAAGAAGATGCAGATCATCTTCCAGGACCCCTACTCCTCTCTCCCCCCCAGAGATACCGTCGGCGGTATCCTCTCCGAGCCCGTTGAGGTTCACAAGATCGTTCCTAAGCACGAGGTAAAGAGCTACGTTCTCGACCTTATGGATAAGTGCGGTCTTCGCGATTACTACTTCGAGCGCTATCCTCACGAGTTTTCCGGCGGTCAGCGCCAGAGAATCTGTATCGCACGTGCCCTCTCCGTAAACCCCAAGCTCGTTATCTGTGACGAGCCCGTATCTGCCCTTGACGTTTCTATTCAGGCGCAGATCATAAACCTCTTGAAAAAGCTGCAGAATGAAATGGGGCTGACCTATGTGTTCATCTCCCACGACCTTTCCGTAGTTAAGTATATCTCCGATAAGATCGGCGTTATGTACCTCGGCTCAATGGTGGAATTCGGAACAAAGGAGGACATTTTCTCCCGTCCTCTCCATCCCTATACTCAGGCTCTGTTCTCAGCTATTCCCCATCCCGATCCCGACGTAAAAATGAACCGTATCATCTTAAAGGGTGATATTCCTTCCCCCGCAAATCCCCCCAAGGGCTGCCGCTTCCATACCCGTTGCCCTCACGCAATGGATATCTGCAAGGAAGAGGCTCCCGAATATAAGGATTACGGCAACGGACATTGCGCCGCTTGTCATCTGCTCTGATCCTGAGGTCTCCTATGAGCAAAAAGGAAAAGAAGCAGAAAAAAGAAAAGATCAGATATATCGATGACGGAAGAACCATCTCGGATATGTCCGGTGTTCACGACAGGCTGAGGTGGGCCAAGCACGGCACCACCTCCGGCTTCGGCGAAATATGGAAAACGTATTGGAATGCCGTTCGTATGATGTTTCTGCCCATGCTTGTCGTTATCGGCTTTATCATCGTTATATACTTGATCTTAACCATCGTATTCTGGCTTATGATATAAGCCGAAGCATTACAATTTATTGGAGGTACTATGGAAAACGAAAATAAGCCTAACTTTTTCCAGAAGATCGGTGAGATCATAAAGAAGAAAAAGCTCCTCTTTATCATTCTCGCCTGCGTTCTTGTCCTCGCTATCGCCGCAGGCGTTTTGGCAGTTATCTTCCTTGGCGGTGACAGCCCTCTCGCAGGCCCCGGCGATAAGGATAAAAACAACAAGGACAACTTTACATATACCGTAAACCTTAAAACAAAGGGCGGTATGGCCCTCTCTGAGATCGACGTTTACATATACGAGGCTGATGATCTCAAGGACCTTAACACCTATGCAAAAACTGACTCTGAAGGTAGGGTAACCTTCAACCTTCCCGAAAACGACAAGTATGCTATCGTCCTCATCGGCGTTCCCGACGGATATAACGTAAAGGAAAGCTACGCATTCAAGGACAATAAGGCAAATATCGTTCTCGAATCCTCTCTTATCACAGATAAGAGCATCAACGACGCAAAGTCTCTCGGACTCGGCGACGTTATGTATGACTTCACCCTTATGGATTCAACAGGAAAGGAAGTTAAGCTTTCCGAAATGATGAAGGGTAAGGACCTCGTAGTTCTCAACTTCTGGTTCTCCACCTGCTCTCCCTGTCTCTCTGAGTTCCCCGTTATGAACGAGGTTTATGAGGAGTACAAGGAAAACGTTGATATCCTCGCGATCAACCCCCACCCCACAGATAACGCAGAATCCGTTAAAGCATTCCACCAGCAGAACGGATACAGCTTCAAAATGGCTGCAGCTCCCAATGCATGGTCTGCTCTCTTCGGCGTCAGCGGTTATCCCACAAGCGTGTTTGTTGACCGTTACGGTGTTATCTGCCTCGTTGAGGTAGGTGCCATCACGTCCAAGCGTCCCTTTGTAAGCGCATTCGATCACTTTGTCGGCGATGACTACGAGCAGAAGCTCTGTGCCAACATAGGCGAGCTCATTACTCAGGTAAAGCCCACTTATGAAATGCCCGCAAGCGAAGAGATCGAAAGCACGATCAATAAGGGAAGCACAATAACATACCGCGCTGAAACAGAAGATAAAAATGCAGAATACATCTGGCCCTTTATCCTCGGAGAAAAGAACGGCGAGAAATGCATTTACGCTTCCAACATCGGATTTGAAGAAACCTCCGCTATTATTTATGCAGACGTTACCCTCAAGAAGGGCCAGGCACTTGGAATCGATTATCTTGTATCCAGCGAAAGACTCAATGATAATCTGTACGTTATCGTTAATAAAGACGATATTTTCCAGATCTCCGGTGTTTCCTCTCCCGAACAGTGGAAGTCCTGCTATCCCATCGTTGCAGATGAGGACGGAACATACGAGGTAGCTCTCTGCTACATCAAGGACTCCGATACAAACGACGGCGATGATACCGTTTATATCAAGGGCATGCGCGTTGTTGACGCATCTGCCATCGACGTTGAAACGTTTCTCCCCCGCTATGCCGCAACCACAAAGGATGACGGCGAAACCTACTCTTACGTTGACATAGTTCTCAGCCCCGTTGACGGCTACTATCACATCGGCAAGGCTGACGGACCTATCCTTCTTGCTGATCTTGAAGGCTTCACACAGTTCAATGAAGAAGAGTCTCTCTCCACTCTCGTAGCATCCGGCGATGCTGATAAGGACGGCGTAAGCCTCTATAACTGGAAGAAAGACGGCGGCCTCGGCATGGTTCAGTACTTCTCCTATGCTTCAAACTCTGCTCTCAGAGGCGTTTGCCCCGTAAATGAGGAGCTTGCAGGAATGCTCAAGCAGGTAGCAGAGGTTGCAGGCTTTGACTCTGAGGATCCCAACGAGTGGCTCAGAGCTTGTAAGTATTTCGAGGCATTCGGCCCCGGAGCAACACAGTTTGCAGACCCCATCAAGGGCGTTGCCATCACAGCTCCCCTTTCCTGTACTCTCGGCAAGGACGTAGCTACAAACTACTTCTACTATGACCGTGCTATCCACCCCAGAGGAATGTACGCAAAGTTCGTTCCCACACAGTCCGGCGTATACCGCTTCACTTCCAAGAGTGACTACGCAGACGGTATCGATGCATGGATCTTCGATAAGGACGGCAACAACATATACACATACGAGCACGACGAAAGAATGTACACAGACATGGTCAACTGCTCTATGGTTTATTATATGGAAGCAGGTACCCCCTACTACATCAATATGGCGTTCTGGGATATCTACGCTACAGGATACATCTATTATGACGTAGAATTCCTTGGCTCCACCATTGAGTTCTTCCGCCTCTGCTCTCCCGGTTACTTCACCTATGACGCAAACGCTACAGGCGAAGAGATCTACGCAGTAATTGCAGGCGGTATCAAACCCGAGCTCCGTGATGACGGACTTTATCACGAATCCGTTGACGGCAGCATCATTTATGCAGACTTCATAGGCACAACAGGCGTGTTCAGTCAGTCCATCTCTCAGATGATCGAAATGGGCGGCTTTGACTTCTCAAAGTCTGAAACTGACGGTGAGATCCTTGCTTACATAAAGCAGAACGGCGGCGACCTCGAAAAGACTGATGATTACCTCAAAACTCTTTGGGGCGAGGATTACGAAGCAAATTACGATCTCTACATGGTAGATGATATCTTTGACGGCCGCTACCACGGCGAAGGTGAAGACTACACCGAGGAAATGCGTACTTATCTTGCTAAGATGGATAAATCCGGTAGTGAGCGCGACGGCTGCGTTCCCGTTGACGCACGCCTCGCTGAGATCCTTCAGCTTCTCCTTGATAAGTACACCTTTGACGGAGTTAAGAACTCCTGGATCAAGGTCTGCTACTACTACGATTATCTCGGTCCCGCTAAATGATATTCTGAAATAAAGGAGAATTATCATGAGATCATTTAAGAAGATCGCATCCCTTACTCTCGCATTTACTCTTCTTCTCTCCTGCCTTTCCCTTTTCTCCTGCACAGGCGCAAAAGAAGCAGAGTATACCGTTAACGTTAAGGATGCTCTGGGAAATGCCTTCACATCAGGCATTATCGTAAAATTTATGCAGGGCGATGAGCAGATCGCAATGCAGGCAATCGATGATAAAGGTGTTGCCAAAAAGACTCTTTCCAAAGGCGATTATACTGTAGAGCTTGACTTTACGGGAGATAAGGAAGCCTATTACTACGCAGGCGGCGCAAAGCTTTCCGCCAAGGAAACCACCGTTGACGTGATCCTTGCAAATAAGATCACAGGCGATCCCGTTACGGTAACAGCAAGCGGCGATGAATACGATGCATATGCCGTAGGCATTGGCTGCACCTACGTTGAGCTTGATAAGAACATCCGCAATTACTTTCTCTTCACTCCTACACAGGGAGGACACTACGTGTTCTCCGTAGCTGACGGAGCAAAGGTTGATATCGGTTACTACGGCGCTCCCCACTTCATTCAGAGCTTGAGCGTTTCCGAAGTAAAGGACAATACCTTCGAGATCGACGTTAAGGACGGAATGATCGGCCAGGGTGACGGCGGTACGGCAGTTTACGTTATCGGTATCGATGCCGCTGACCCTGAAAGCACAAGCTGCGTTCTTGCCATCAATCGCACAGGTGATGCTACAAAGACCATCGAGGATGAGCCCTGGACAGAGTACAAGGGCACACATACTCCCGAAGCTTACGTTCTCCCCGAGGGAGCTGAGATCAAGGAGTTTGACCTGACTGCAAAGACAGATGAATATAAGTTCGTTCTCGATAAAAAAACAGGCTACTATCATCTTAACTCCGCAGACGGCCCCGTAGTCCTCGTTCGTCTTGCCGAGGACTGCGACTACATCGCCTGCTACGCAACGATCCTTGACAAGCAGGGCGTTGTTAAATACTTCTTTGACGGCGAAGAAAAGACCTATGAAAACTTTGTAAAGAAGGAAAACTACTCTAACTGCCTCCTCAGCTACATCGACTGTGCCGACGAAGCTACGGGTGTTTATCCCCTTACAGAAGACCTTATGTACATCATTCAGCAGAACGGTGACCATATGGGCTGGTGGAATCCCGAAGGAAGCAACTACCGCTTCCTTAATACGGACGACACCAAGGATCTCACGATCAACACTGAGATCGCATGGCTCCTTATGTGCTGCTATGCAGAGTAATTGCCCCTATGACAGTTAAACGTATTGCAGCTCTTGCGTCACTTTTACTTGCTTTTTCTCTCCTTTGCTCCTGCGCAAAGGAAGCTGAGCCCTGCGACTTCACCGTAACGGTGAAGTCCGAGGGCGGGGCTTTGCTTGAAGGGGTCGACGTGTTCGTCTATACGGACGAATCCAAGGTAGACCTCGTGTGGGCAGGCCACACGGATAAAGAGGGCTCAACCTCCTTCCAGAGCTATGAAGGCTCTTCCTTTACCGCTTTTCTTGAAAACGTTCCCGAAGGGTACGCTGCAAAGGAAAGCTACAGCTTCTCGGAGGAGAATACAGAGATCACGCTTGATATCTCCCTCTTCTCCCCCGATGAAAAAAGCGATATTCTCGAGCTTGGCGGCGTTTTCTGCGATTTCTCCGTAACTGACGTTAACGGAAATGAGCATACGCTTTCAAAGCTTCTTGAAACAAAAAAGGCAGTTGTCTTAAACTTCTGGTTTCACAACTGCGGCCCCTGCAGAATGGAATTTCCTCACCTTCAGGAGGCATACGCGGAGTATTCCGATAAGCTGGAGGTGATCGCCGTTAATCCTATGGACGGAACGGATGAGTCAATTTCGGCATACGCCGAAGAGCTTGGACTCACCTTCCCCATGGCAACGGGCGACAGCTACTGGCTCTCTGAAATGGAAGGCCGTGGATACCCCACCACCGTTGTGATAGACCGCTACGGAACCGTAGGCTTTATCCACTCAAGCGCCTTCTCCTCCTCCGAAGAGATAATGAAGCTCTTTGACTACTTTGTTTCTGACAGCTATACACAAACTACCGTCAGAAATCTCAGTGAAATAAACGATATTAAATAAGAAAGGAAATGATTGAAATGAATAAGATCAAATCAATCCTTGCACTGCTTCTCTGCGCAGCTATGCTCCTCGTGCTCTGCGCTTGCGGTAGCGAAAAAGCTCCTGCAGATGAAACCGGCAACGATACTACCGTAGCCGATACAACCGCAAACGATACAACAGAAGCTCCCAAGGCTACGTCTCTTGTCGTTAAGTTTGTAGATGAAGAGGGCAATAACGTCCTCGGCGGCTCAGCTCAGTTCTGCAACAGCGCAAACTGCTACTTCCCCGCTCCCGAGCTTGACGGCTCCTGCATTTTCCTTGAGGAATGGTTCGAAAAGGTTGAGGCAGGCGACTACCTCACAATTTATGCTCCCACAGGCTACGAGGTAAAGGAGCCTGCACTTGATGAAGAAAACAAGATCTACCTTGCAGGCGGCGAAACTGAGGTAGTTATTACTCTCACAAAGGTAGGCTGATATGAAGAGCTTGTTCGATAAGATTAAGTCTATGAATAAGGGGCTTCTCATCGGTATCTGCGTAGGTGTCGTCCTCGTTATTGCTCTCGTTGTTACTCTCATCGTAATGGCGGTAACAAAGCCCGCTGAACCCGAGGTAAAGGATCCTGCCGATACAACTGTAAAGGTTGAAGACACAACGGAAAAAGAAGAGGAAACCACCGAAGCTGACACGACCGTTGAAGATACTACAGCCGAGGATACTACTGCCGAGGATACGACAGTCGAGGACACCACCGTCCCCGTTACAACCGTTCCTCCCGTAACTCAGCCACCCGTTACAACGGCTCCCCCTGTAGTAGATAACAAGGGCAGCGCTTCCGAGCCCTATCTGGAGATCCCCGTGGTAGGAACAAGCTCCATGAGCGTTACAACAGTATCCATCCCCGCAGGCGCATCTAAGTTCTATTCTATCCAGCGTATCGGCGGAATGGTAGTGACTATCAATAACGCAAACGCATACGTTGTATGTAACGGCACCCGATACGACGCTCAGGGCGGAACACTTACGTTCATTGCTCCCGCAGCTCTCGCAAGCGAATTCGTTACTCTTGAGATCGGTAACAAGGGCGGCGCCGCTGCCTCCTTCACCCTCGTTTTCACAAACCTCGTGGGAACACAGGCAAATCCTAAGGTGATCGGCGCAGGTGCTCTCGGTACAACTCAGACCATCGCTCTCGCAGAAGGCGATTCCGACGGATACAACTATAAGTACTACGCCGAAAAGGCAGGCACCATCCGCTTCTATATTTCAGCAACCGCAGACAGCGTTCTCTCCGTTACAAACAACAGAAACTCTGCTCAGCGTACTACCGAGTCCGACGGACAGTCCGACGCAAACGGCAACTACGTTGAGATCGAGGTTCAGGCAGGAGATGAGCTCGTTATCGTTGTAGGTGCTATCCCCAATAAGCGCGGCAAGTACCCTGCAGCAACCATCAACTGGAACGGCAAGTATATTTAATTTAATTTTTGAAAAGGTTGAATTATTTATACGGCTGTGTTATAATAGCTAATATTTGCGAATGCAATAAATTTATAATCCTTTAAGGAGGCAAAACCCTAATGAAAAAGGTTTTAAGCATCATTATGGTGCTGGCGATGCTTATCGCTTCAGTATCCGTAACCGTATTTGCTGAGGATCTCGGCTCATACGAAAACCCCTATCAGGTTCAGGCAGGCTCCCTTACTCCCACTGCAGTTACTATCCCTGCAGAGAGTGAGGCATACGTAGCAGTAGACGACGACAACAACTCTACTCTTACTATCGGCCACTCCACAAGTGCAGAGTATCAGGTATACTACTGCAGACAGCCCATAACTCCCGAGGCTGACGGCACAATGGAGTTCACAATGGTTGATGGCGCAGATTACTTCTGCATCATTAATCCCACAACTTCTGACATCGTTGTTCGCATTCTTCTCACAGCAGGTGCAGGCGGCGCAAACTACGGTACAGTCGATAATCCCGAGCCCCTCGCTCTTGAAGAGTCTATGTTCGGCTACGGTGCAACTGCCTTCACAGCGCTTGAGGCCGGCAACCAGGGCTACTACTACACAGTAACAGCTCCCGCTGCAGGTATCATTTCCGTTTCTGCAGGCGCTATGGATGACGATTACAACTTCATCGGTTGGATGTGGTCCGTAAGCAACATCACTGCAGGCAAGTACGGCGATATCCACTGGAGCGACGAAGAAGAGCCCGTTTACTACGAGGATATCGCAGTTTCCGAGGGCGACGAGCTTCAGATCTTTGCTTCTACATACGATCCCGCGAGTATGTGGTCCAGCCCCGCAGGCAACGTAACCGTTGACCTTTCCTTCTCTCCCCTCGGCTCTTGGGGATGCCCCGAGGAGATCGTTCCCGGCAGCTATTCTGCAACTCTTGCTGCAGGTAACTTCTCTGGCTACAACTACGTTTGGACAGCAACCGAGTCCGGTACTGCTACAGTTACAATGGATTCCGCTTCCAACTGGAGCTACAACATTTCCGGTGTCACACCTGAGGAAGAGTACTTCTACTTCGGCGACTATCACTGGTTCGATGACGATCCTGTCGTTCCATCCGAGTCTGTTACAGTAAATGCAGGCGACAAGCTCTCTATTGCTGTAAACACATACGATGCAAACACAGGTATGGCTTGCGACGGTACAGTTGAGTGGACTCTCACCTTCGTTCCCGGCGAGGGCTCCGGTGGCGACATCGGCGGTGGCGACATCGGCGGCGGCGACATCGGTGGCGGCGACATCGGTGGCGGCGACGAGCCCCTCGAGCAGAACTGGGAGCTTTCCGATACTGCTCTCTCTGTTGGAACAGATTCCTACGCTGCAAGCAACACTTATCCCTACACCGTTTATGCATTCGAGCCCACAGAGACAGGTAAGTACACATTTACAGCTACCGATGCTCTTATCGGCCTTGCAAGTAACAACGGTATGTGGATCACAGCCGGCACAAGCACAGATGCTATCACAGAGGGCGTAACAACAGGTAACACCTTCGAGTGGATCTGCACAAGCGTTGGTCAGTCCATCTGGGTTGTAGCTCTTCCCAATACAAACGTTGCAACTATCACAGTTGCTTACGAGGAGGTTGTTATCAAGGAGATCCCCCGCGAGTACTATGAGAATACCGTAACTCCCGAGGCATTCGTATTCGGCGGCGACGCTGACAGCCTTGATTACGTTGATACCTTCGACGGCGTAGAGGACAAGGCAGTTCTCGGCTCTGACGGATTCTACCACCTCAACTCTGCTGACGGCCCCATCCTTTTTGCAAACCTCAACGATCCTATGATGTCCCTCTCCGCTGCAAACGGCTTCGGCCAGCTCAAGCAGCTCATCAAGGAGGACGGCGAAGTAGTTCTTATGATCGACTACACAGTAGCTATGATCGATTACCTCGCTTGCATGGACGAGGAAACAGGTCTTTATCCCCTCACAGCTGACCTTATCGAAGTATTCTCCAAGGCAGGAACAAGCCTTGGCTGGTACGGTGAGGAAGGCTGGCTCGGCGGCGTAGACGGCGACGAGTGGATGTTTGCTTGCTACTACAGCGAGGACATCAAGGGTGAGTCTGATATCCCCACAGGCGGCAACGACGGTGCAAATGACGGTGCAAACGGCAATACAGGCACTCAGGGCGGCGCAAATGCTCCCTCCACAGGCGATAACGTTGTATTCGTTGTTATCATCGGCTTCACAGCACTCGTAGCAGCTGCTGCTATCATCGTTATCAGAAGAAGAAGAACAAACTGATAATTTTTTAAAAGGACTGTCGCTCGGCGACAGTCCTTTTCCATTCCCTCCCCCTGCCGCGGTATAGTCGGGAGGGGGAGGACGGGAACCCCAAAAAGCTCGCAGCTCACTTTCGGGTGCAGGCAATGTAAAAATTCAAAATTTCATAACAATTCTATCATTGACATTTTGCATTTAACGTGTATAATCTTAAATAGAAAGTAAATAATCCTTCATCAAAGGGGAGTAGTTTTAACGTGTCGTCAACAACCGCAGCTCGAAAGAGCTTGGTGGCACGTGCCGATTTTCGGTTACCAGACTTTTGGTGCACTTTTTGTGCGCTGAAAGTCTTTTTTTAGTATACAAAGGAGAAAGATATGAAAGACTTTTATCTGCGATCAAAGGAAGAGATCCTTTCTCATTTCGGTGTGACTGCTGAGGGCCATACAAAGGAGAAGGCAGAAACCATCCTTTCCGAGGTTGGTCCCAATGCGCTCAAGGAGGGCAAAAGAAAAAGCACCCTTCAGGTGTTCCTTTCCCAGTTTTGTGACCTTCTGGTCATCATTCTGATCGCCGCTGCCATTATCTCCATGCTTTCCGGAAACGTAGAAAGCACTATCGTTATTTTTGCAGTAATCATAATGAACGCCATCCTGGGTACCGTTCAGCATAAAAAGGCTGAGAAGTCTCTTGACAGCCTTAAATCCCTTTCATCTCCTCACGCGAAGGTCATCCGAGGCGGACAGAAGGCGGAGATCCCCTCTGCCGAGATCGTTCCCGGCGATATCGTTATCCTTGAGGCAGGCGATATGGTGGTTGCTGACGGAAGGATCATCGAAAATTACTCCCTTCAGGTAAACGAAAGCTCCCTTACCGGCGAATCCACCAACGTGGACAAGCAGGACGTTGAGCTTTCCGGCGAGGTAGCCCTCGGTGACCGCGTCAATATGGTCTACTCGGGAAGCCTTGTTACCTACGGACGTGCAGTCGTTGTCGTCACAGGCACGGGTATGAACACCGAGATCGGTAAGATCGCAGAGCTTATGAACGCCACCAAGGAAAAGAAAACTCCCCTCCAGATAAGCCTTGATAAGTTCTCCAGCCGCCTTGCAATTATCATTATGATAATCAGCGCTGTGGTTTTCGGCCTCAGCCTCTGGCGCGAAATGCCCATTCTTGACTCCCTTATGTTTGCCGTAGCCCTTGCGGTTGCCGCCATTCCCGAGGCTCTCAGCTCCATCGTTACCATCGTTCAGGCAATGGGAACACAGAAAATGGCACGCGAAAACGCCATCATCAAGGAGCTTAAGGCAGTTGAAAGCCTTGGCTGCGTTTCCGTTATCTGCTCCGATAAGACGGGCACTCTCACCCAGAATAAGATGACCGTCTGCGACGTTTACATCGATCATAAAACTATTTCCCCCTCACAGCTTAGCCTTGACAGCAAGCTTCACCGTTACCTTCTTTACAACGCAATGCTTGCAAACGATTCAAGCGTGGTTGACGGCAAAGGAATCGGTGATCCCACGGAATACTGTCTTCTTGAAATGGTGCGCTCCATCGATATCGACGAGGATCTTGTCAGAAGCACGATGCCCAGAATGGCAGAGATCCCCTTCGACTCCGACAGGAAGCTTATGTCCACCCAGTACGTCATCCACGGCGTTCCCAGAATACTTACGAAGGGCGCCCTTGACGTGCTTCTCGACAGAACGACACGTATACGCACCGATGAGGGAGTACGCGATATTACAGACGAGGACCGCCGCCTTATTCTGGAAAAGAATCAGGAGTTCTCCGAAAACGGACTTCGCGTTCTTGCCTTTGCATATAAGGAGGGTGAGGAGGACGGAATCCTTGATCTCTCCGATGAATACAACTTCATCTTTATCGGCCTTATTTCAATGATGGACCCTCCCAGAGTTGAATCCGCAGAGGCGGTTGCCGATGCAAAGAGAGCAGGCATCAAGCCTATTATGATAACGGGCGACCACAAGATCACCGCTACTGCAATTGCAAGGCAGATCGGAATCTTTGAGGACGGAGATATCGCCCTCACAGGAATGGAGCTTGACGCTCTTTCCGACGAGGAGCTTTCCGAAAAGCTTGAAAGAGTATCGGTATATGCCCGTGTTTCCCCCGAAAATAAGATCCGCATCGTTGATGCATGGCAGAATAAGGGTAAGATCGTTGCAATGACAGGCGACGGTGTAAACGATGCCCCTGCCCTCAAGAAGGCGGATATCGGCGTTGCAATGGGTATCACGGGAACGGAGGTATCAAAAGATGCCGCCGCAATGATCCTTACCGACGATAACTTCGCAACCATTATCAAGGCAGTTTCCAACGGCAGAAACGTTTACAGAAATATAAAGAATTCCATCAAATTCCTTCTCTCCGGTAATATGGCGGGAATACTTGCCGTTCTTTATACGTCAATTATGGCACTTCCCGCTCCCTTTGCTCCCGTACATCTTCTGTTTATGAATCTTCTTACCGACTCCCTCCCCGCAATTGCCATCGGTATGGAGCCTACGGATAAGAATCTTCTTTCAAAGAAGCCCCGCGATCCCAAGGAGGGCATCCTTAATAAGAGCTTCGTTGCAAATCTCTTCGTTCAGGGCGGACTTATCGCCATCTGCACGATGATCGCTTTCCATATAGGTCTGAACGCAGGCGACGGCGCTCTTGCAAGCACTATGGCCTTTGCAACCCTCACCCTTGCCCGTCTCTTCCACGGCTTCAACTGCAGAAGTGACCGCTCTATTTTCCGACTCGGCTTTAAGTCAAACACCGCAAGCATCGGTGCGTTCCTTGCAGGAATAGTATTCCTCCTCCTCGTTTTGTTCGTACCCTTCCTTGCAAAGCTCTTCTCAGTTTCCGCACTGACTCTTCCCCAGTTCGGAATTATCGCCGGACTTGCCTTCGCACCTACCCTGATTATCCAGCTTGAAAGAGTTATAAGAAGAAAATAATATCAAAAAGTGCCATTGCGTTTGCAATGGCACTTTTTATACCTTTCCGTGAGAAGCAACTACTGCCCCTTTTTCTATATAGATGACTCCATAGCTCCCCATGCCGATGCTTCCCGGATTGAAAAGCCGTACTCCCTCATAATAACGCTCAAAGGGCTCATGGGTATGTCCGAAGAGAGCCAGTGCCGCATCCTTTTCCTTTGCGCGAAGCCAAAGATTAAGCTCCGAGGATTTTACACCGTATTTATGCCCGTGGCAGGAAAAGATCCGCACTCCGCCGAGATCCACCGTCTGCTCGTCAAGGTAGGATTCCCCGCCAAAGGACGAAGCAATATCACAGTTTCCCTTAACTGCCACGTGAGGAATATGCCGAAGCTCATCAAACAGCCTGTCTGCATCTCTGAGTCCGTCACCGAGAAAGAATATCATGTCCGCATCAGGATGAACCCTTACGGCAGATTCCATCTTTGAATAAGCTCCGTGAGAATCGGAAAAAACAAGTATCTTCATTTAACTGTTCCTTTCACTTTATTTTTTACTACGCATATACTGAAAGCAAAGCCCCCAAGGGGAGCTATTCTTTCATAAGGATTGGTTTAATATGAAAATCGACAAAAACACCCTTAATATGCTGTCAGCGCTTCCGGATGACAGCCTTTGGAAAATGATATGTGCCATCGGCTCACAAAGCGGAATCGATCTTTCCGGTGTTCAGGTAAAGCCGGAGGATATCTCAAAGTTGCGAAGCGCCATGGGAAATCTTACTGATGAAGATATAAGCCGGGCATTACAGATACTGGAAAGCACAAAGAAGCAGGGCAAATAATCAAGGAGGGAATATGGATAATCAAAGCTCCCTCGGGGATATTCTCAATTCCCTTTTACAAAACCCCGAGGTAATGAAGGCAGTTTCATCAATTGCAAAGGATACCGTAGCGGCTGCTCCCTCAGAAGATGCTGTCTCAAAAGAAGAGACAGCAACCTCAACCGAGCCACCTCTAAAAAATGAAGGCGACACCCTCTCGATACCACCTGAGCTTCTGTCTAAGCTCCCGCAGATAATGCAAGCCTTGTCGGGATTCGGCGCGTCTCTTCCCTCCACGGGAAAAAGTGAAGGAAAAAGCAGTACTGCCAACAACCACAGAAAAGAACTTTTACGTGCCATAAAGCCGTTTCTGTCAGAAAAAAGATGCTCTATGATAGACGGATTTCTGCAATTTGAAGGGCTGTGGGGCATTCTTGACTCCTTTATGGGAAGCAATACCAATTAATCAAAAGAAAGACGGTGAGATATGTATTCTAAAAACAAAGGCATAACCGACAGAGATTATACTCTCACACCGCCGCCGGGGTATGACGGCAGCAGATTCCGAAGAAGGTCCGACGGAAGAGACGATGCTTTTCCCCTTTACGGCGACCGTCCTCAGAGGGATATGACAAAGAGAAAAGACTCTGAGTCTCACGAAAAATGCCCTGATGAGCCTTACCTTGATTGCGAAGACAAAGATGCAGAGAACACATCCGACTGCTGTGAGCAATGTAAAGCCCGGCAGGAAGCAAACGAATCTAAGGCTGAAGCAAAAGCAGATAAAAGCACGGCGTTAGCAGCATTCACTGAAAACCTTGGCGGTGAGGAGCTTCTTCTCATCGCTCTCATACTCATTCTTTGCCGTGACAGCAAGGCAGGAATAGACACCGTTCTGATTCTCGCCTTACTCTTATGCATATCGTGATCAGAGCAGCTTAATCTGGTTTTCTGCAAATATATAGCATTCGTTGAAATTCGCAAGAGAGTCCCTGCTTTTGAAATCCACATCCGGGAACATATGCTCTCTTGCCAAAAGGGTCAGCATAATACGGCTTGAAGAATCATCTGCCTTTACATCCAGCGCACATCCCGACAGCTCTGCTATATACTTACAAACATAAAGGTATGTTCCCACTGACGGCAGAGTATGTGCCAACTCATCTATTCCGTTAAAGAAGCAAAGCGAGGGCGATACAGCAGTGCTGACACGTACCTCAGCATCACCACCGAATTTACAAAGCTTCACCTCTGTATCCTTGCATCCGCCAATGCTGTCCGTTACGTAAAGCATCAGCATAATCATCTGTAAATAGCTGCCCAAAGGAATATCTTCAGGCATACCGCAGGAAAGCTCCATCTCACGGTTTTCGCTGTATGAGGCAACTATACCTCGGTCACTAAGACGCTCGAGCAATGCTTTTGTGCTGTTTCTGAGATCAATAAGGCCTCTTTTATCATCAGGCTCAAACCTTTCATCGGGAATTCCAAGCATTACAGATGCAAACTTCATCATTAAATCAAAGGCAGGCTCCTGATCAATATCCGAAAAGATCTCATCTATATCCGGAGCGTTTTTATAAAACATGACTGCCGCAAATCTTTTAGAGCAAATACTGTCGAATAATGCAACTGCATGACGAGCCCCGCCGGAACAGCTTACGGTAAATGAGAACACGTTCCCGCTTCGTGATGACGCAAAATTTGCATCAAACTTCAGTATGTTCTCGGGTGACATTCTGTCAAAAAGAAGATCTCCCTCCGAAACTGAGCTCAGCTGCTTCCTTGCCTCTTCATTTTTTGCCGCAATATATGAGCCTGCCGTACAAATTACGGCAGGCACCTTACTTAAATATAATTCAATTATACGGGGATCCATCAGTCTTCTCCGCCATTATCATCTGCTATAACCGGAGCAGATACGTACTGTCTTGCTGTAATTGAAGAGCCGGTAAGCACCTCGCTTATTTCAGCTGCCCTTTCACTGTCTGAGCCTGAGAGAATGGGGCGTAAGAGGTATGCATTAAAGCTTCCCACAATGTCCTCAGCAAGTGCCAAAGCATCCTGGGTGGAGCACTCTGTCATATCGATCGCAAGAAATTCTGTATTAGCATAGACCTTTTCAATATATGGAGCATTGGAGGGGGCTTTATAAAACTCGCCGTCAAAGCATAAGCTGAATACCATTTCTCCGGACACGCCCCTGAGCATATCAATATATCCGTTGACTCTTGAAACAAGCTCATTATCAAACTGTGTGTATTCCTCAAAGCCACGAACGCAAAGCTCATCAAATCCGATGGCCGAAAGCTCCTCTGCAACAAGCTCATCGCAAATGCCCTCAGTTGCTGTCATTACAGCGCAAAGACGGAGCCCCAGGCTCTTTGCCGCCTTCGCCGCCTCCTTGAGCTCGTCAAACGTCACCAGATCATCGGATGCAGTAAGTCTTGAATACTCCTCAAGAGCAGGAGATGCATACGTTATCATTCCGTTTCCATCTGTTACATTAAAGCTTACAGCATTATATCCTGCCGCTTTCAGCGCTTCCACGGCATTATTTGCCTCCTGAGGGCCTTCAGCCGCCGAAAGATCAAGGCACCCTGCAACAATGCCGCCAAACGCCTCATCGTGAATAACGGGCTCCTTCTCAGGTTCTTTATCGCTGTTTTCCTTATCTGCAGAATCAGTTGTTGTAAGAATATCAGAGGTGTCTCTGGGGGTATTTTCAAGCTTATTCTTCAGAACGTTTCCAAGAATGACCGTTAATACGATTATTATCAATGCTACAACACAAAAGAATATGATCCTTCTTGGCATTCTGAATTTTTTTGCCGTATAGGTGCGGTATTTTTTCACAAATACTCCTCCGGTAAATTATTTTTCTGCTTTTTCAAATGCATCTGTTTTTTCCACAGTCAGCTTTTCAATACGCTCCTTCAAAAGGAGATTGTACTGAGCCTTATAGTAATCGTCTGCAATATCTTCGATTTTGGAATCTATATAGCTGTCGCTCTTATCGCATCTGAGGAAAACGCTGTATCCGCTGGGACTCTTGATGACCTCACTGATCTCTCCAACCTCCAGCGCAAACACTGCATCCTCATTTTCCTTTTCCCACATTCCGCGGCATACGTAGTAGCCGTCAGTATTATTGAACATATAAAGTGACTCACCGAATTCGTTTACAAGGCTGTCAAAATCCTCTCCTGCAAGAGCCTTTTCGCGCACCCTTTCAGCGATCTCAAGGGCCTCTTCATCAGTATGCTCTTCACCGGTGGAATAAAAGGTATCATCAGCCGAAGATACACTGCTCTCGCTCATTATAAGTATCTGCTTTACACGTATGAATTCATCACCTGAAACAAGGTTTTTCAGCGCATTTTCATCGGTAGGATACTTGCCGGAATTAATAATTGCACTGAGAAGCTCTTCCGCAGTCTGTGAATGCCTTTTCAGAAGACGGAAAACACTGTCGTTCATATGAATTTCCGCAAGCGCCTCTTTATATTCCTTTTTACCGCCGCACTCTTCGATAGCAAGCTTAACGGCATCGTCTACAATAGAGGCAATGTACTTATCATCACCGTCGATCCCGAAATCCTCAGCAAGGGAGAATACCGCGTATATTTCGCGTATCATCTCAAACGCCTCTGCTTCGATGGTCTTTTCGTCTGCCTCGGGAAGGTCCTTTCTGAGATTGTTCGTCACATAATAGTAAAGCTCATAAGGAACCTCATATTCCCCTACAGTGAGCACGGTCTTTCTTTCCTCAGCAGATGAAGAAAGAGTGCTGCAGGAAGCGAAGCTCAAAAAAACAGTACAGATGCAAAGTAAAATACAAATAATTCTTCTCATTTCAGTAAGATCCCTCCGGATACTTTTTCACAACTCTAATACTACTATTGTACCTCTGTTTCACGTAATTGTAAATGGGGTTTTTTCATTTATATGTTAATTTTTTATATTCCGGCATATGCTCCGAGCTGAATAACCAAACAAAAACGGGAACCGTCAGGTTCCCATTTTAGACATTTGTCTTTGTGCCATTACGAGGTCGAAGTATATTCCCTTCTTCTTCATAAGCTCATCGTGTGTGCCTACCTCAGCAACCTCTCCCGCATCAAGCACTACGAGACGGGTCGCGTTTCTGAGAGTAGAAAGACGGTGGGCAATGGCTATGGTGGTTCTTCCTGCAATAAGCTGCTGGAGAGCATCCTGGATATCCTTTTCCGTTTCGGTATCGAGGGCGCTTGTTGCCTCATCGAGAATGATGAAACGGGGATCGTGGAGAAGGGCGCGGGCGATAGCCACGCGCTGTCTTTCACCGCCGGAGAGGGTATATCCCTTTTCTCCGATAATGGTATTGTAGCCGTCGGCAAGCTTTACTGCAAACTTGTGAACTCCTGCAAGACGCGCCGCCGTTATGACCTCGTCAGGCGTTGCATCAGGCTTTGAATAGGCAATGTTGTTATAAAGCGTTCCGGAGAAAAGCATAGTCTCCTGCAAAACAACGCCCATCTGCCGTCTCAGAGATTCCTGAGTAAAGTCCCTTATATCGGTACCTCCGATGGAGATAGTGCCGTCATCGGGGTCATACATTCTCATAATAAGGTTTATGAGAGTTGATTTTCCGACACCCGACCGTCCGACGATTCCTATCATCTCTCCGGGCTTTATGGTCAGGTTTATGTTGTGGAGCACGTTGTTTCCGCTCTCGTAGCCAAAGGACATATTGCGAATCTCGATATCTCCCTTAACGTCTGCGGTTATTGCATCCTTTTTGTCTGCCACGTCAGATTCTTCATCAATTACGTCAAAGACCTTTACTACGCTCGTCATCGTCATGGTAAGTCTTCTCGGCATCATGGCAAGCCAGCGGAGGGGACCGTAGATGAGGCTTACGTATGAGGAGAACTGCTGCATCTCACCGAAGGTCATCTCACCGCCGAGGATGGCGTTTCCGACGAAGGCAAGGAGGAAAAACTCGCCAACACCCATAAGAAAGCTGGTAATGGGGGAGATAACTGCAAAATAGGTCTCGTTTGAAGCGCGGATGGCGCGCTCTTCGGTGATGGAATCATCGTATCTCTTGCGCTCTGCCTTTTCCGTACCGAAGGCCTTTACTACTCTGATACCTGAAAAGATATCGTGAAGGATAGTATTTGCCTTTGCACCCGTCTGCCACTGCTTTCCGTATCTTGCGCGGAGAAATCTCCACATAAGACGGTGGGAGAGTATTACGAGGGGGGCAGGCATTATGATAAGAAGCGCAAGGCGCCAGTTATAGGCAAAAAGGAGGATTCCCACGCCAAGAAGCATAAGCACCTGCTCGATAAGAGCGCCGATATCATCGGTTATAAAGCGCTGAATTGTTCCCGTATCCTCGGTAACCCGGTTCATAAGCTCACCTGAGGTCCTTTTGGAGACTCTTGCAAGGGAAAGGTGCTGTATCTTATCAAAGATTATAGATCTCAGACGGACTATTACCTTACTTGAGGCGATGGTCTGCGTATAGGTCCTCAGCATCGTAAGAAGCCTTGATACGACGTTTACGATAAGTATCATTGCAACGGCAAGAATATATTTGCCCACCGTGGGCAGCTTATCTGCGTTTATGTAGTCATCAACAAGTACTCTGTTAAAATATGGAAGGAGCAGATTGATTCCCGAAATAACGAAATAGATTATTACGGAAATATAGATATATTTTCTGAAGGGCTTTGCCATCTGCCAGAGCCTCAGAAGATACTTTCCCTTATCCGCACAGCGGGGGCAGGTCTTCGATCCCGGAGGAAAGGGTCGGTGACATTTGGGGCAGAGCATGCCTGTAAGCTCCTCGTCAAAGTCTGCGTAGATTCCCGTATCCAGGGCTCGGTTGAGATGCTTCGTAGCCTCTGCAACAGATTCCGTATTTTCCATAGTGGCTCTGAGGATAAGGTAGTCTCCGTCCTCAGCTTCGGCCTCCAGCATTATGCAGCCGACACCTCTTGGGCATTTGTATTTCTTTATTTTTTCTGTACTGATCTGCCTTTTTTTATCCCCCTCGGTGATCTCTATCCTGTCGGGATAGAAATCAGCCTGTCCCCGGATCTTTTCCTTTTGGGAATCTGTTCCAAGGTCAAAGCTTAGGGATATATAAGGCTTGTTTTGTTCATTTTTTGCCATTCCGACCTCCGTTACAGGTAGAGCTCAAGCTTTCTGTAGCTATTTTTGTCAAGTGCCGAAAGTGACTTGATCTCATACCTATTTCCGCAAATGTCGAAAACGAATGCGCGGTCAGCTCCGATGCGCACGATGCTCTTTGAAGTATCCTGAAGAGTAAAGCTTTGCTCCCCTGTTTCAGTCATAACACGCCAGAAGGAGAAGCCTCTCGTTTCCTTGAGATTCATTATCCTCGTGATCTCGGGGGTATAGTACTTTCTTTCGAGCTCTTCTGTAATAAGGGCGGCAGTTTCCTTGTCAAAGGCGCTTACGTTTCTAATAAGCCCCAGCTCCTCGCCGTCCTTATTCTGAACTGAAATATATTCAAAGGGCATATCAAAGGGAAAGGAGCGGTGGAGCCACACTCTTGTGTGGCGAACAGAGTCTCCCGCCTTGTCACGAAGCTCGGCTCCGATAAAATCCCCCTCCTTAAAAAAGCGGGCATTATCAGAATCAAGATATACTATCCCTGCCGCATCGGCAAGGGTATATTTATTTTCACTCATATTATTCAATCCCTTCTTACTCACCCACACCTGCATTCTTGAGCGCCTGATACTGGAGGGTATAAAGCTTGAAATAAATACCCTTCTTATGTATAAGCTCAAGATGGGTGCCTTCCTCTGCTACCCTTCCGTGCTCGATAACAAAAAGCTTTTCGCAATCGCGGAGAGTTGAAAGACGGTGAGCGATCATAATTGTAGTTCTGTTCTCTGTCAGCTTCTCAAGAGCCTGCTGGATGCTTCTCTCGGTCTTTGTATCCATTGCGCTGGTAGCCTCATCGAGAATAAGTATCTTCGGATCTCTGAGGATTGCGCGGGCGATGGAAACTCTCTGCCTTTCGCCGCCGGAAAGCTCCTTATAGCCCCAGCCGAGACGGGTGGAGTATCCGTCGGGAAGCTTGATTATAAAATCGTGTGCTCCCGAGATCTTTGAAGCTGTGATGATCTCATCCATGGTAGCATCAGGCTTTGCATATCTGATATTATCAAGGATAGTACCCTGAAAAAGGTAGGTCTCCTGTGACACTATGGCGATATTGCTCCTGAGAGTATCAAAGGTCAGATCGCGGACGTCGATGCCGTCAATGGTGATCCTTCCCATATCCGTATCGTAAAGGCGGATAAGCAGGTTTGCGATGGTGGATTTTCCGGCACCCGTGTGACCGACGATTCCGATCTTACCTCCTGCGGGAATATCCATGGTAACGTCCTCAATGACCTTTCTCGTCTTGTCGTAGCCGAAGGTCACGCCCTCAAAACGAACTGCTCCCTTAAAGTCGTCGATGGTCTTCGCATCGTCCTTTTCAAAGACCTCAGGCTCCGCATCCATAACCTCCATAAGTCTGTAGGTAGCATTGAAGCAGTTTGTGATGCTCTGGGTGATATTAACGAAGAACATCAGAGGAGAAATGAGCATTGCGGAATATGCGGTAAAGGTCATAAGAGTGCCGTATGTCATCTCTCCGGAAATAACGAGCCAGCCGCCGACACCAAGTACCAGAACTGAGGCGACGGTAAACAGGAAGGTAACGCCGGGGAATGCCGTTCCCGCAAAGATCGCCATAGTTCTGTCAGTATCTGCAAGATACTCGCTTCTCTTATTGAATCGGTCGATCTCTTCCTTTTCTCTTGAGAACGCCTTAACTACTCTGACGCCTGAAAGAACGTCGGAAAGCTGTCCGGTCATTGCTCTCTGGGCAGAATAGCGCTTTGCGTGGAACATCTTCATTTTCCTTGAAAGCAGCTTTATGAGCCAGAAGCAGAGGGGGCAGAAAACGAGGGCAACGAGAGAAAGACGCCAGTCGATAAAGAACATAAGAATGCCTACCGCCACAGTCTGGATAACGTTTACGATAAGGTAAGGAAGACCCTCAACAAAGAACCAGTAAATGGTGTTTGCATCGCCGTTTACCTGATTCATAAGTGCGCCCGTTCTTCTGTTTGTGAAAAATCCCAGAGAAAGCTTTTCAACGGCATCGAAAATAGTCTTTTTCATATCGTAGACCAGCTTCGGAACGATTCTGGCGGTTATGATATTGTTTACCATATCCACAAGGAGAGAAAGTACCTTGAGAGAAACGATTATCATAATAACGAGAAGGACCTCGCCGTAGAATTTACCGCCTGCGGTAAGCACCTGATCGTAGAAGAATCCTGAGCTTACGTAAGGAGAGATAACTCCGATAACGCTGACCATCACCATAGCAAGAAGGATCAGTATAACGCTGAACATATACTTCTTAACGAAGCTGAACAGGCGCTTGATCACGCTTGCCTTGTTCATGCAATGGGGGCATAGCTTGTTATGGGCATCAGGATAGCGTCTGCCGCATTTGGGGCAGTAATCCTCATCCTTTTTGCGCCGTCCTCCGTGGCCGCCGTGGCCGTGTGGTGGAGGACCGCCGTGGCCGTGGGGGGGAGGACCGCCGTGACCACATAGCATACCGCCCGCGTCCTGTACGACCTCACCGTCGGCGGGCTTATCCTCTTCACCGTCGGCGTTAAGCAGACGGCAAAGCTCCTGAAAATCCTCCTCGTAGCGGCAGGTAAGATAGGTGATAAGGGAATAATTCTCAGTTTCTTTATTAAAGGCTGTCATAATACAGCCGGATATCTGTTTTTCTGTTTTAAAGTCCTTGAGGTTATCTCTGGAAAGCCTGTCTACGGAAATGTTTGAATACTTGACCTCAAGCTTTTGACGTGAGTTCCATTTTGCCCCTTCCTTGTGGGTAACGAGCTGAATGCCGCCGACCATGATGATCTCCTCTTCGGTAATAAGCATCCAGTTGTCGCAAAAGACACCCGCAGGGTTTTTATCCGCGTGGGCGGCAAAGAGAATGTCCTTCTCGAGAACTCCGAATTTTTCAGCTTCCAGAAAAACCTCTTTTGGTATTCTGTCAAATTCTGTCACTGTTTTATATTGTCCTTTACATCCTCAAAAAAGTGCAAAAGGTGATGCCGCAAAAAAATCCCTGCAGCATCACCTTTTATGATTATCTGTACTTGAGCTCCTCGGGCTTGTCGCAAGCATCAAGAGGAATGTCAATCGCATTGGGGAATTCAAAGCCGTTTGCCTTGAAGGTCTCATAATCAAATTCGTTAAGCTCGTCGTATGCAAGCTTGTGGAACTCGTAGAAATTGGGCCACCATTCATAGCCGTCGCCAAGGTTGTGATAGAGATAAGCCTCTGCGATCTCGATGCCGAGGTTCTTTCCGATCCAGTGACCGCCCATAGCAAGAACGTTTACGTTGTTGCCGGTAATTGCGCGAAGTGCTGCGTGGGGAGACTCAACGACTGCTGCGTGAACGCGGGGACACTTGCTTGCCGCAATGTGGATACCCATACCTGTGCCGCAGAAGATGAGAGCTCTCTCAAACTCGCCCTCAGCGATCTTTGCACCAACCTTGAGGCCGATACGGTGGAACATCTCGGGATTGGGATCGTCAAGGCTCTTAACGCCGATGTCTGTAATTGTCCAGCCGTGCTTTTCAAGATGAGCACAGATATAATCCTTAAGCTCAACGCCTGCGAAGTCTGCAGCTACGAGAAGCTGCTTATCTTTGATCATTTTCATGGTATAAAACCTCCGTTCAAATACTTACTTTTATAATTTTATCATTACAATAGTTTTTTGTCAATCAATTATCGGTTAAATTTACATATTTTATATTTTATAAAAAAGTGTTGTATTTTCACTTCGGTGTGCTATAATGTAGCTATCTTTTCTGAAATGAGGCGATACCCTTGAAAAATAAGAATATCCAAAAGCTTGTAATGGCGGCGCTGTTTTGCGCCTTGATCTGCGTTGCCACAGCGGTGCTTCCCATTCCCCTCGGCAACGGCGGCTATGCAAACCTTGGTGACACGCTTATTGCGGTATGCGCTTTCTTTACGGGGCCTCTTTGGGGCTTTCTCGCGGCAGGCGTCGGAAGTGCCCTTGCCGACGTTTTTCTCGGTTACACCGTCTACGCCCCCGCAACCTTTATTATAAAGGGAACGATGGCCCTTGTATATATCCTTATCTTCCGCCGCTTTGCAAAAACCAAGGCCTGCATCCCCATGGCGCTCCTTTCCTCAGTGATCGCAGAGGCTGTAATGGTGGGCGGATACTTTGCCTTTGAATGTATCCTCTATACTCCCGCAGGCGCCATTCCCAACGTCCCCGGAAACCTCATTCAGGCAGCCGCAGGTGCCGCCGCGTCCACGGTGCTCATCTCCCTTTTCTCTCATAATAAATATTTCATTAAAAACTCCTCCGTAAACCTCGGACTTGTTTTGTGATGAAAAATGAATGTTGGATTCCGCCCAAGGGCGGAATCCTTTTTTATTAAATTCGGATTTATCGGTGGGGTTACGGGGGACGCAAAGAAGTTTTTTGCGGAGCGCCGTTCGTTTTTCGTTCCCTTTGGCTTCGCGTGCGAAGCGGGTGCGAAATAGCGTACATTCGATATTGCTTTCTTCATTTTCGCACTAAAAAGCGACCGTCCTCCTCACCGACAAACTGAAATTCGAAGCTAAAGAATAAAGAAAGAATGGTTACGGAAAACCCATAACCATTCTTTTTTTATAAAGTTTTTTGGGAGTGCAGAGGACTTTTTTACAAAAAAGTCCTTTGCATCTTCGTCCCCCCTATATCCCATCACTCAGCGCCGTTTTCGATAGCCTCTGCGTCTTCCTTCTGGATCTCAGGATCGTAGGAGGTTATGGGGGCAATCTTCTTATTCTTAACCTTACGGTCTACGTAGTTCTTCGTGATCTTAACAACGAGGGGAAGCATTACGAGAACGCCGATAAGGTTGGGGATCATCATGAGACCGTTGAAGGTATCGGAGATATCCCATGCGAGGGAGGACGTGAGTACTGCACCGAAGATAATGGTGCATACGTGGATGATTCTGAATACTATTGTGGACTTCGCGCCGAAGAGATATTCCCAAGCCTTGGAGCCGTAATGGGACCAGCCGAGAACTGTTGTGAAGGCGAAGAGGAACATTGCGACAGCAATAAACTTCTGTCCGATATCGCCCCAGGAGAACACCTGATTGAAGGCGCCCGCAACGAGTGTTGCATCGGTAAAGCCCTCAGCAACTACACCTGTCTTTACGTTGAATATGCCGCCCTCAAGGCCGCCGGAGGTGAGGACTACGAGAGCTGTCATGGTGCAGACTACCATAGTATCTGCAAATACCTCGAAGATACCCCACATACCCTGCATAACGGGCTCTTTTACGCTGGAGTTTGAGTGTACCATTACGGAAGAACCGAGGCCTGCCTCGTTTGAGAACACGCCGCGCTTGAAGCCGTTTGTCATTGCAACGATGATACCGCCGATACCGCCGCCGACGAAGGATTCGGGCTTGAAGGCATTAACGAAGATAGCCTTGATGGCGGGGATGATCGCCGTGTAGTTGATACCGATTATAACAATGCTTCCGAGAACGAAAAGAACTACCATAAAGGGAACGATCTTCTCTGCAACGTTTGCAATTCTCTTAACGCCGCCGAGGGTGATAACTGCGGTGAGGATCATAATGAGAACGCCGAGAATGATATTATAAAGGGAGATGCCCTCAAAAACCTCAACGGAGGAAAGGGCCTCAACGTCAAAGGCTGCGGAAAAGTTTGCAACGATCTTATTTACCTGACCCATGCTTCCGATACCGAAGGAGGCAAGCATTGTAAAGATACAGAAAAGAACTGCGAGAATTTTGCCTATCCATTTGCCGCCCTTCTTCTTGCCGAGACCGTCGCGGAGGTAGTACATAGCACCGCCTGACCACTCGCCGTTCTCATTTTTTCTGCGGAAGTAGATTCCGAGAACGTTTTCGGCGAAGTTTGTCATCATACCGAAGAATGCGGCAACCCACATCCAGAACACGGCACCTGCGCCGCCGATGCAGATAGCGGCCGCAACACCTGCGATGTTACCCGTACCTACGGTTGCGGCAAGAGCCGTACAAAGAGCCTGGAAGGGAGAGATAACGCCCTTTTCCTTGCGATGCTTGATTACGTCCTTTGAAAACATTTTGCCGATGGTCTTTCTCCACCAAAGGCCGAGATGTGATACCTGAAATACCTTTGTGCACACGGTTACGATGATACCCGTGCCAATGAGGAGCGCGAGGCCGAAGATGCCCCATACGACTCCGTTAACAGCGCCGTTGATTTCGGCGATCTTGTCAAGAATCATTTTAAATTCTCCTTTTTTTTGAAATTTGCAATAAAAAAACCGACCCTTACGGCTCGGAGAAAAAGTTAAAAATCATCAAACGTGATCTTTGTAATTTGACTTTGTCCTTTTACCTGAGAGATTCGACTAATATCGTCTTGCACCTTCGGTACTCATTTAAGAGATTCTCCAGAGTCCCCTCCGCCTCCGGTCAAAATTTTCCGAAGGTTTCAACGGGCAGTATTCAATTGCTGACAGTATAGCACAGCAAAACCGTTAAATCAACCCCTATTTACAAAAAAACAGAGTTATTTTAATTTATTTTTCATCGGTTGATTTGGTTTTATAAGTGAGAACGATGCAAAGGACTTTTTCGAAAAAATTCCAATAAACGTTTCTGCGTATGGTTCGTTTTCGGGAGCGGCAAGCAGTTCCCCTTGTACCGATTCCGTTTAGATTACTGTCGAAATCCCTCCACCATCCTTCGGATGGTCCCCCTCCCTTTAGACAAGGGAGGCTTTCTACACAAAACAAAAACGACACCCTTTCGGGTGTCGTTCAGGTTACTTAATTACTTAAGCATGCTTGCGATCTCGTCGCCGAAGTTCTCTTCCTTCTTCTCAAGGCCTTCGCCTCTCTCGTAAAGGTAGAAAGCTGCAACGGAGATGTCGCCGCCGAGCTCCTTAGCAGTATTTGCGATATACTTGCCAACGGAGATCTTGTCATCCTTAACGTATGCCTGGTCTACAAGGCAAACTCTCTCATAGAACTTACCAAGCTTACCCATGATCATCTTCTCAAGGATAGCCTCGGGCTTGTTTGCGTTCTTCTCGTCGTTCTTGATCTGAGCGAGGAGAACGGACTTCTCTTCCTCAAGTGCGCTTGCGGGAACCTCGTCACGGCAAACGTAGGAGGGAGGAGAGCCTGCTGCGATCTGGAGAGCGATGTTCTTTGCGAATGCAGCGAACTCGGGCTTCTCTGCTACTGCAGCGTCTGCGTTGAACTTAACTACAACGCCTGTTGTGCCTGCACCGTGGATGTATGTGCTTGTTACGCCCTCGATAACCTCGAAGCGGCGAACGTTCATGTTCTCACCGATGGTGAAGATCATGTCCTTAACCTTTGCCTCTACTGTGAAGTTATCGTCGTATGCGAGAGCGTTGAGCTCCTCAAGTGTTGCGGGCTTGTTAGCAAGGATAACCTTCTCGATGCCGCGAACGAACTCCTTGAAGGTCTCGTTCTTTGCAACGAAGTCAGTCTCAGCGTTAACCTCGATCATTACAGTTACGCCGTTCTCGGACATAATATCAACTACGCCCTCGGAAGCGATTCTGCC